>WVXP01000243.1:3736-16441 GCA_011773445.1 Pseudomonadota bacterium
TGTAACGATAGATTCACAAATCGGGATGTTGATCAAGAGTGGAGATGGCTGAACAAACTCGGAATTTAGGCCTTTTATCGTCGGGTCTATCTCCCTCGAATGCCATTCAAGAATGCCCTATCTGCTCACCTCATTGCCTTCTTACGTTCCCTGATTTTCTCCAGCGTATCCCTATAGATTTGGATTTTCAGAGGATTTAGCTCCATAGCTTTTCGGGCAAGTGCCTCGGCTTCATCCAGATTCTCATTCTTCGTGTAGTACAGCCAGGCGAGGTTATTATAGGCGTCGGCATTATCCGGTTCCCTTTTAATCGCCTTCCGATAGTACCTCTCTGCCGCATTTAATTCGTTTTTCTGGAAGTGCACATTACCAAGGTACAGGTATCCAATCGGAAGCTTCTTCGCTGCCAGTCGGTACTCGTTTATGGCATTTTCAAACTCTCCTTTTTCCTCGTAAATCACCCCAAGATTGAGGTGCTCCTCCGGTGTAAGCGGATCGTCGAGTACGATAATCCTCGGAAGGGCACATCCGGAAATCAATGGGAGCAGAGAGAAGCAAATCAGCAAGAAAGTCGAGACTCCTATCTTTTCGATCAGAATACGCTCCATCATTTTGGGGTTACCAGGAGAGTCCAGAATTTTGTCCTTTCCCAAGATCTTAGGAAACCCTTATTAGGTATATACTTGAGGCGAGTTTTTCGAGAATTTGCGATGACGCCGTCCGCGTTGTAGCCGACAACGACCATAAAATGGTTCTTCTGGTAAATCCAGAAACCATCATCAACCAAAACGATTAAAGGGTATCCTGAATCAATCTTCATTCTCACATCTTCTAAATTACCCCGATAGTGGCGGGCTTTCAGATTCTTTCTCTCCGCAAAAAACATCATATCTGCATTCAGTGTTCCCCTTGCTGACTTGCTGAATATCTCTCCTGCAATCGCCTCAGGTGAAATATCCACATCCCAGTAGTTCAAAACCCCTGCTAGAGATGCAGGTCCACATTGGTATCTTTGCTGCGGATGAAACGGAACGTTTTCTATGATTTGAAGCGGCTGAGATGGCTTAACTTTGGGGGGAGCCGCACATGAGAAGAGAAAAGCAAGTATCAGTGGTAGGCCATACGCGCATCGCACGGTTAAGGTCTCTAAATTCGAATATCCCTTATTAAAATGTCTGAATAGAGGTGCCAAACGGACTGTCTAAGAGCGTCTGGTAACGACGGTTCCCCATCTGCCAAGAGGACCTATTTCCTTAAGGTCATGAGACAATGTAGGTCATAAAACAGAGAGAATACCAGTGATGAATGAGTACTCGAGAAAAGGATGCGACGTCAAAGGCCCTGGCGAGGGCTTTTCGACAGAGATCAAGCGTCTTCACTCGGCCGTCCACGTCGACAGAGATTATCCTTGATTTTGGCGACCCTATTTTGTAACGACAACTTTTCGCCCTGTTAGCCAAAGGAAAAGGACGATTATCAATGCGATAACCAGCACGATAATTATCACTACTTCCCCGTTTCCACCAGCCCTCAATTCGTCAATTTGCAGGGCGAGCTGGTGAATTTGTTCGTCGGTCAGTTGTCCGAGCCGCTTCTGGATCTCATCCTGTGAAAAACCGAGTTGGTCGAGTCTTTCCCGGACCATCCTGATCTCGAGTATCTTCTGGATCTTCTCAAGGTCGGCCGATCTGTCAAGCTCTGAGAGAGCAATCACCTCGGATGGTGAAAACCCTGCATAGACGCGCGGTATCATACCCATCACAATGATTGCTACCACAAGATAGCATGAGACATATTTCATGTAGGGCCTTATCATTTGACGGGACTCCTTTCTGCTTTGATTACTGGATCGGGGTTTGTAACGACAGCTTTTTGTCGTGTCGTAAAGAATACGTGAAAGTTTCTGCACTGTCAAACAGAATTTGGGCCTCCGATTGGGAGCATATAGACACCCTTGGGTGGACAGATGCTTATGAGAGGATTTGGTGGATTGCCTCAATAGCACGGCCCATATCTTCGACATCCACATCGAGATGCGTCACGGCTCGAACCCGTGTGGGCGATCTGGGGAGCACCAGAACACCGCGCTCTCTGAGACGATCAGTGACCGATTGGGCATCCATGCCCGTGCCTGCAACATCGAAAATGACGATATTGGTTTCAACCTCCTCAGGATTGATTGCAACACCCTTGATGCGGTGGAGGGCTCCTGACAGCTCCTTTGCGTTACCATGATCTTCCTTGAGCCTCGGGATATTATGGTCGAGGGCGTATATCCCTGCTGCCGCTATAATGCCCACCTGGCGCATGCCGCCGCCATACATCTTCCGGTAACGATGGACTTTGTCGATCAGTTCGGCCGAGCCGACAACAAGGGAACCTACCGGACATCCAAGCCCTTTTGACAGGCAGAAAGAGACCGAGTCGAAGTAACGGGCATATTCCTTCACCGCGATGCCGGAGGCAACAGAAGCATTGAAGAGCCGAGCTCCGTCTAGATGCATGGCAAGGCCCTCCTCATCTGCCAATTCGCGGATTCTTATGATTTCTTCAAGAGGGTATATCGAACCGCCACCTTGGTTATGCGTGTTCTCCAGGCTGATCAATCGGGTTATTGCAAAATGATGATCTTTCGGACGAATCGCTTCTTTGATCTGCTCGACCTTCAGAATCCCTCGTTCTCCCTCAATGGTGTGGACCAAAACGCCCGAAAGAGCCGCAACTCCCCCGGATTCGAATTTGAAGTTATGGCAGTTTTTGTCGGCAATGATCTCATCACCATGATGGGTCTGAGCCCTGATCGCCAGCTGGTTGGCCATCGTGCCAGAAGAGACAAAGATTGAAGCCTCTTTAGCGAGGAGTTCTGCCGCCTTTTTCTGGAGGGCATTAACCGTGGGATCTTCACCAAATACATCGTCACCCACCTCGGCCTCAACCATGGCTTTCCTCATTTCGGGGCTGGGTTTTGTGACGGTGTCGCTTCTCAAATCGACCAGTTTCTGCATGGTTCAATCTCCAGTCCGTTTCTCAAAATTTACGATTCAATTGCCGATGATCTCAAATGTCTCGAAGGTTCATGCTCAGGGAGTTTGGAAAATTCTGCCCTGAGCTAGTACAGATTCTCACTACAGAAACGCGGAGGTGTGTTTTCTCGGTTTGCCACGAGAGGGTCGCAAACGAAAAGGCTCAGTTTCGCTTCCCGCGGGAGCAGAGATTCTCTATTCTTCTCTGAGGAAGGCGGCGTATTTCCGCGTCGCCGTCTCCCCATGAGCAAAAAAAGAAAAACTCTCATGAATGAAAAAACAGCGTAATCTTGAATTAGAGCACCAAGGGAATATCCTGTCAAGTGGCATTTTGATAGATCCGTTATTGATGGAGGGCTACTTGACGGAGCGCATCGAATCTGCCATGATGACTTCGAAATTGTTTAATGCTCCGGTCTGTCGTCATGGAGGGGGAGTTGGCGATGAAGAGGAGGGGGATCATGAAGAAATTCTCTTTTTTGCTGTTTGTCCTGGTTTTCTTTTTTCTCTCGGCATGTGGTGGGAGAACTTTTCTCGTCGACTTAAGGTACATGCCTCAGACTCCTTTTGTCTTAAGGGCCGAGCCAAGTACGGTAGCTCTTGCTCCTTTTATCGACGACAGAACCGAGAAAGGCGACGTGGGGGTTCGGAGAAGACTGGACGGAAGCGTCGATCGGTTTACAACCGCCCCCACGCCTGTTGCTGAGGGAGTCAAAAAGGCTGTCGAGCGGTTTCTCCGCCGTAATGGCTTCACGGTCCAGGCGATAGAGAAATGGGACCTCAAGCCTGCGAGTCTCTCGAAGGTAGATGCAGAGATGGTTGTAGGGGGGGAAATCAAACAACTCTGGAGCCGAGCCGATTCTGTGGCAGGGCGGACAATTGTCACAACGAGTCTCGAGATTATCTTCTATCTCGGTAAAACGCGGGAAGGAAAAGTGCTCGAACAAGGGGTCGAGATTGAGCGAGAAATCACCCAGGTCATCTTTTCACCTGAAAAGGTTGAGGAGAGTGTCAACGAGAGCTTGTCGGAAATCATCGAGTCTGCCTTTGCAAAACTCCTGAGTTGAGAAGAAGTATGGAATGCCGCACCGCCTATGGGCAAAACGAACTGTTTTCGGAAAAATTATGAGAAGTTTCCTAAAAAAAACGCGCAATGGGTTACATAACCAATTGAGATAATTAAAAAAATCTGATTCCGAACGTCGCCAACCCCCTTTTCGCTTATCCCAAAGGTTTTTTATAGATCTGAAGCTCTCACTTCAGGCGCTCTCAAAACTCTCCGCCTCAGGCGGGACCAAGGTTGATGAGCAAAAAACATATCAACGAACGCTCAAAGGAAGTTGGGCTGCTATTCGCTAGAAGAGAGAGCAAAAGTCCGGAAACTCCAGAAAAATTATGTATTGACTTTTCCAGAATAACCTGCTTTATTCTATATTCATCGGGGAAAGGGCTTGGAGAGTAGGCTCATCAATGGTTTCCAGATAGGGTCCGGAGGGGCGGTTTAACCGTAATGGATTCCAGAGCACTCTCAAGCCTTTAGGCGTCCGAATTTAGAAAAATCAAGATCAGGGAGGTAAATGTAAATGACAAAGGCTGATTTGATTGCTGCTGTTGCAAAAGAGGCAAAGATTACGAAGACCGCAGCCGAAAAGGCGGTAAATGCCTGCACATCGTCGGTGACCTCAGCTTTGAGAAAGGGAGATAAGATTACCCTGACCGGCTTCGGAACATTCTCTGTTGCCAAGAGGAGGGCACGGAAGGGCCGTAATCCCAGAACCGGCAGAGAGATAAGCATTCCTGCCTCAAAAGTGGCCAAATTCAAACCAGGCAACAAGTTGAGGAGTGCTGTGAAGTAGGGAGAATAGAGGGGAAATCCCCTCTATTCTCTGGGTCTTTCTCCCAGTTTCCTCCACGATTGGGATTGCCTTCTCTATCCTGGTATGGCGGTGATTCATACCGGAGGGTTCGTGTCCCGGAAGCGTGTACTGTCTTGTGCTTAGAAGGCGGGAGACAGGGTGTACGCCTACTTTCCCCCGACGCGAAGGAAACACCTTATGTGGCTGAAAAGGGCGCTTATCGGCATTGTAATCGTTTCACTGCTGAGCGGTTGTGTGAGTGTTTCCTGGGCTGCTGAGAATGAAATTGGCAAAGTCGAGGACATCGTGGACCTCGTCGTGTTACGTCCTCTCGGTTGTGTCGCCATCGTAGCTGGGACTGTCGTCTTTGTTCTAACTCTCCCTTTTACCTATCCAACACACAGTGTGGACAAATCGGCCGAACGGTTTGTTGTGAGGCCCTTCAAGTATACTTTTTCAAGACCTTTTCCAGACAAGAACCTTTAGATACAACACCGTCTCCCTTTTCACTATCTCTCGCCATTTTACATCGTTTGTCCATCGTTTGTCCCTCCCGACGGAGGAAAGCAATAAATTTCTAATCTTCTGATATCTCAAGACAATTTTGAATATTTGGATGGGCCCCTCATATCCCTTCGCTCCCTCCTTCCCGCCGGAGGCGGGACAGATGGGGACGGGCCGTTGCCCAAATTCCTTTTCTCGGCTTTTGTCTGATGAAAGTGGAAAAGGAGCGCTCTTCGCTGCTCAAAAGCTTTTTTCGACAATTCTAATGCTCGGCTCCACTGCAAATCCAAACCCTATTCCCACTCGCGAACAACTGATTCTCTCGCCCGTTCTTCCCCGCAGATTCCTGCGGGGAATCGCGCGAGCCCACAGAGTTCACTGAGCGAGAAACCCAATGCATCAGATGCCTGCCCCAATTTTTTGAGAGGAAAAATTGGGGCAATTGCTCTGCTCTCGATTGGCCTCTCACCCATCCAGACCAGCTTTTCTCAGAGGCTCTGTGCACTCTGTGAGAGACCAGAAAGCTCGAATTCGCTAAGACTTGTTCGTGAAAAAATCTTGATTCGCGCTCAGAGCTTCCCTTCCCACTTTCCGGCGAAGTACGCTTGCAAAGCCTTGACCAGAGTGTTTTAAAGGTATTGGGGAAAGGCCCGGGGAATGCTGACATCCTTTCACCGCAAACGTCCCTCAGGGACACATGAGTGTCCACAAAACTGAGGAAACTCCACACACTGTAAGTTCTTGAAACGCAGTCCTTTTTTTGTTAGTTTTAATCGATCCTTTTGAGTAAAATAGCAAATGAAACAGATTGTTCTCGGAACAGCGGGCCATATTGACCACGGCAAAACCGCTCTGATTAAAGCCTTGACCGGAATAGACACGGACCGGCTGAAAGAGGAGAAGGAACGGGGGATCACGATCGAACTCGGGTTTGCATCTCTGAAGCTTCCCAGCGGTCTCCGACTAGGCATCGTCGATGTCCCCGGCCATGAGAAGTTCGTCAAACACATGGTGGCTGGTGCATGGGGAATCGATATGGTCGCCCTCATCGTCGCGGCTGATGAGGGGATTATGCCTCAGACAAGAGAACATATGGATATCTGCCGTCTTCTCAATGTGAGGAGAGGTTTGGTTGTTATCACAAAGATCGATCTTGCCGACGATGAACTGATTCAACTCGTTGAGGAAGAGATGCGCGAGTTCATCGTTGGCACATTTCTCGAGGGATCACCGATTATCAGGGTTTCTTCTTTGACGGGTGATGGCATTCCAGAACTATTGGAAGCACTGGAAAAGCTCGCCCTGGAGACGGAGGAACGTTCTGCAGATGGTCTCTTTCGCCTCCCAGTGGACCGTGTTTTTGTAATGAAGGGGTTTGGGGCGGTTGTAACAGGGACCGTGGTTTCAGGGCGGGTTCATGTGGGCAGTCCCGTCCAGATTCTGCCATCGGGTCACGAAGCCAGGGTGAGAGGAATTCAGGTTCATAACCAGACAGTGGAGGAGGCCAGGGCCGGCCAGAGAACTGCCTTGAATCTCCAAGGATTGGAGAAAACGATGATTCGACGAGGGGAAGTGGTCTGCAATCCTGGGACTTTAGAGGCAACGGTGGTCTTGGATGGGGAATTGGAGCACTTGAAGTCCTCGCCTCGACCTCTGAAGAATCGTGTTCAACAGCGGTTTCACATCGGAACGAGCCTCGTGGCGGCTCGCATCATCTTGTTAGACCGCGAGGATCTGAAGCCTGGTGAAAAAAGCATGGTTCAGCTGCGTCTCGAAGCCCCTGTGGTTGCACTCCCTCAGGATCGATTTGTGATACGTGGATCTTCTTTCTTGCAGACGCTAGCAGGGGGAGTGGTTCTCAACAACCATCCCTCTCGGCATAAGCGATTCAATCCCCAGGTTTTGGATGAATTAACGCATTTACGGGATGGCACGATAGAGGAGGTGGTTACGTATCACATCAGGGAGAGTAGTTATGGTGGGCTTTCCTTTCCGGAGATGCGGGGAAGGATTGGCAACATGTCCTCGGATCAACTAAGAGAGACACTGGACAGATTAATCCGAAGAGAGGAGATCATTGCTGTTGGTTCTGAGGGACCACGGTATATTCACAGGAACCGCTACAGTTCTCTTAAAGAGGAGACGCTTCAGTGCCTGCGGGATTTTCACGCAAAATCTCCAATCGCTCTGGGTCTTTCAAAGGAGGAACTGAAGACAAAACTCCCAAAGGCCATGGAGCCGCGGTTGTTTCAGGTGCTTCTCCAGGAAATGATTCAGGCGAATCAGGTGATTTTGGAGCGGGAGAAAATCCGCCTCTCGGATCATCGGATATCGGCTCGCGAGGATGTCTTGGAGGGGATAGAACAGACGATCAAGGAGGCGAGGTTGGCGCCTCCTACGGTGAAAGAGATGCTCGATCGCTTTTCCATGGACCTGAAGGATCTGAAGAACCATTTGGAACTCCTGGTGAATCGGGGAACCCTGATCCGCCTCAAAGGCGATCTGTACTTTCATTCGGGGGCGATTCGTGAGCTCAAAGATGTCCTCGTGGAATTTATTCGGGCCGAAGGAGAGATCAACACCTCTCAGTTCAAAGACCTGACCAGGGTTTCCAGAAAATTTGCGATCCCTCTCCTCGAATACTTCGACGGTGTCAAACTAACGATTCGTGTTGGGGATAAGCGCATCTTGCGAGGAGAGTAAGGCTTAGGGCTAAAGTTGCAAGGCACAGGGTGCAAGGTGAAGGGCTCAGGGTGCAAGACATAAGGCAGAGGGTTAAGGGCAAAGCAAATGATCTTAACCCTACGCCTTGAGCGTTCCAGCTTGGAGGATGTTGTTGAGCTACCCTTTTTCTGACGGAATCGAAACAAGATCACACATTAATCATTACAAACGCCGCGACGTGTTCCTCTGTCAGCAGGAGGGACACCGGGCTTTTGACTATCGAGTCTCCGTGTATCACGTCCTGAAGGAAAAGCGTTGCTACCCTCACGGATGCGTGAGCTTCAGCTGGAAATGTAGCCGATTCGCCAAAGGCTCCTCGTGTTCGAGAGGTTTCCGTCGCGTTGGGAGGATGTGTTTCGGGTGTAAGTTCTTTATCGATGAGAAGATTAATCATCGCCCGAGGGTTGTGCTTTCGCCAGCCCGCTTTGATGCCTTCAAAAATGAGTTGAGGGAGTTCGAGAGCTGGCTGCGGGATTTCCGAGGGAGGGAGGTGAATTTCTCTGGAACCGTATTCTCGGTCAAGCCGAACGCTGCCATCGATCCCTCTCGAAACTGGCGGACCTCATTTCATGGATTTCTTCTGGTCTTCAAGGAAGGTTTCGTGAATCTGGTTCGTTGGAAAGATTTTTGCTATGTCAGGGTGAGCGGACGGGTGCAGGAAAGATATCGATTTAGGCCGGGTGACAAGGTGGACTTCTTTGCTCGTCTCACGGAAGACAGGGGGAGGATCATCTTGATCGGGATAAATCGCGTGGAGATCGACCATCGAGCGGAGGGCTCCTGGTGGAACGCAAGCAAAGCCCGCGTGGCACTCCAGACGGGGAGGATCATCGATGGGCAGCCGGACAAATGCCTTAATTGTGGGGGTGGGTGCCTCGTCGATGTCAAACCGAGCCATGGGATGAGTTCGGGCGTTCACCGTCGTCTGTTTTGCTTGGAGGGAGTTAAAGATCCTCGGTTTTGCACCCGTGGGCGAGTCGGGGAGGAGACATGGGATGGTTGTGGGGCGCCCCCGCGTAAACTCTCAGGGAGCAACAACTTGACAACTCTCTCCAATGTCGCTATAAGCCATGTGATTCGAACCGTTGATTCTCCGTGAGTATCGATGAACAATACTATGGACCCGGCCCTTCTGCTGAATTCGACTTTCATGCCCCTACGCGTCGTCTCGTGGAAAAAGGCGATGATCCTCATGGCTCTCAGAAAGGTAGAAGTCGTCGAGGTGTATGATAGGGAGATTCACACGGTATCCCTTTCGATCCGTCTGCCCTCTGTAATCCGTCTCTTCAAATTCGTAAGGCCGAAGGGACCAGAAATCAGATTCACACGGTACAACATTTACTTGAGAGATCGGGGGCAGTGTCAGTATTGTGGGCGGGAATCTAATCTGAGGGACCTCACGTATGATCACGTGACTCCAAGAGCGCGTGGAGGAGCGGCGAGTTGGGAGAACATTGTCACTTGCTGTCGCCCCTGCAATTTGAGAAAGGGAGGCAGAACTCCTCAGGAGGCCGGAATGAGCCTGATCAGACCCCCGAATAAGCCCAAGTGGTTGCCCACACTTGATCTGGCCATTGGGACAAAAGGAGCCCCCAGGAGCTGGCAGAGCTACCTCTTCGATAGGAGACTGGTTCCCCTGTTTTCCTTTTCTGATCCCACCAGGTACTGAAGAAAAGCCAGGAGTTAGAAAGAGAAGTCAGAATGGAAAAGGGCCGAAATTGTTCAATCTTGACGAACTGACCTCTTAATCTCTGCCAAAATCTCGCCTGTGAAACAAAGGACAATTTCACGCGATCCACTGAGTCATTCAGGAAAACCTGCAAGTCTGAGAGATAAGGCTCGATGAGGATTATTCAGGGCTCCTTGAGCGAATGTCAGTAGTAGTTGCTCAGAATAGCAAAGATCGACGGACATGCGCACACAAGCATATTCTTGCCTCATATGGAGGCGGCGAGTAAGCCCCTTGAACTGTATTCAGCGACTATCCTGAATTCTGACTCCTTTCTGTTGGCTCATGAGTAGGGAGAAAAACGATGGACCATCTCTGGGCTCCGTGGCGGATCAAGTACATTCTGTCAAATAAAGGAGAAGACTGCATATTTTGTGTGAAATCCTCTCCAAAGGAGAACCGTAAAAGGTTGATTCTGTACCGGAGCGAGTACTCCCTCATTATGCTGAATCGATTCCCCTATAACAGCGGGCACCTCATGGTTGCTCCGTTGAAACATACCGGAAATTTGGAAAAACTAACGGCAGAAGAACTCGGTGACCTATCGGTTCTTTTGAGAAAGACCGTCTCCCTCTTGAGGAAAGCCATGGATCCCCAGGGGTTCAATATTGGCATGAATATCGGCCAGGTGGCAGGGGCAGGAGTCACGGATCATCTCCATTTTCACGTTGTTCCACGTTGGATTGGAGACACAAACTTCATGCCTGTTGCGAGCGAGACGATTGTGGTGCCCGAGTCCCTGGAAAAGACCTTTGAGAAGCTTAGTTCTCTTTTGGAAAAGATGGACCGGCGAGGGTGAATGAGAATCCTTAAGGCTCTCCTTCTTGGCTTACTTTTGTTCGTAATTGTCACTTTTTCCATGAAAAACGCTGGGAACGTCTCAGTCAGGTATTTCGGATTGACCGGTGCTTTTGAAATTCCGTTGTTTCTTGTCGTTTTGCTATCGGTTTTTCTCGGGATGTTTATCGGCACGATGGTCGATCTGTTTAAGCGATATGGGCTTAAAAAAGCGATTCAACAACAGCAGAATATCATGGATGAACTCCAGAGAGAGATCAGATCGGTGAGAAACCGGATGCTCACGGGTTCCGATGACGGGGAGAAAGACACATGATGTGATTGGGGTTATTCATGGATTTTCTTGATACAGAGGGAGAGGGTATCGTGAGGGCCCGAGAGATGGTGAAACTCTTCACCATTCCTCATGGAATCAGAGAGGAAGATCTGTCCCTCCCATCCATCGCTATTGTCACTTTCGGCCGCAGAATGCTGGACGGCCTTGTTCGAATGTCCGATGGAAACCGATGTGAGCCATGGCGTGGACGAAATGCCAGCCTATTTCTGTCTAAGGTGGGCGAGGGACTGATTGTCCTAACGAAATCTCCGTACGGTGCGCCAAGTGCGGTGATTCTTCTAGAGGAACTGATCGCCTTTGGGGTCAACAGAATTGTATTTGTGGGGTATTGCGGGTCTATCCAGGACGAGGTTGGGCTAGGCGAGGTCGTTTTGCCGACCCACGCCGTTCGAGAGGAGGGCACGTCTTACCATTATCTGCCCGGGCGAGAACAATGCCGGCCCGACCGCACATTGTTCGGTGCTCTACGTCTGAAGCTTCAGAATAGGGGAGTCGATGCCAGGGCGGGTCCGGTCTGGACAACCGACGCCCTATACCGGGAAACTGAGAAAAAAATCGAGCAATATCGAGGGCGAGGTGTTTTGGCTGTCGACATGGAAATCTCTGCTCTTTTTGCAGTGGGAGCCGTTCGTACGGTTGGAGTCGTAGCCCTCCTCCTGGTCTCTGATTGTTTCTCTTGCGGTCGCTGGACTCCGGGCTTCTTCGATCCTCTTCTGGTGGAAAAGGAGCGTGACATAAGTGCGGTGATTCTTGATTGGGTCGGCGGATTGGTCGGAAGTTGACGAATTGAGCGATTTTTTGCTTGCATTCCCCTGATTTGTATGATATAAGATTATTCAGAGATGTAGGTTCACTTCAAAAGTGGGCTGTTGAGCCCACTTTTTTATTGGGGGGTTTTGATTGATCAGCGATGACGCCGCCGTGGTTGACAGGGTTCGAGAAATTGTAGAGCCGATTATCCAGTCAGAGGGGATGGAGCTTCTTGACCTGGAGTACCGGAGAGAACATAGGGGGCGTGTTTTACGGCTCTTCATCGACCGAGAGGGCGGTGTCACCCTAAGTGATTGTGCGTCTATCAGTCAGGAGGTTGACAGAAACCTAGATGTTGCGGGTATCCCATCGGAACCCTACACACTCGAAGTTTCTTCTCCTGGGCTCACGAGGCCTCTCAGGGCGGAGGCTGATTTTCGTCGGTTTACGAACCGACTCATCAAGTTGCGAACGGCCGTCTCTATCGACGATAGGAAGAATTTCAAGGGAAAACTACTGGGTTGCCATGATGGTTTGATCGAGATTGAGGAAAAGGATCGTGTCATCGAGATTCCCCTCAGTCAGATTATCAAGGCGAACCTGGAAGTTGAATTTTGATGTACCGATTGGATGGAGGTGATTTGCTGGACCCTTCGATGTGCGCTGGTGTGGCGCTCCGTTGGAGACGGGAATCGCACCTAGAGGCAATCGGGGACCTGTTGAGCGTCACTGAAAAATCCATGAGGAGGAATAAATGGCGCAGAACTTAAACTTCATCATTGAGCAGGTGGGAAGGGACAAAGGGATTGACAAAGAGGTCATCATCGAGGCTCTGGAATCTGCTGTGCTTACCGCCTCTCGCAAAAAATTCGGGGCTCAAAAGGAGATTGAGGCCCACTACAATGAAGAGACCGGTGAGGTTGAACTTTTCCAATTCATGAATGTGGTGGAATCTGTGTCAGATGAAGAGACGGAGATATCATT
>WVXP01000243.1:16528-24069 GCA_011773445.1 Pseudomonadota bacterium
CAGACTGCCAAACAGGTCATTATTCAGCGGGTGCGGGACGCGGAGAGGGAAAATATCTACAACGAGTTCAAGGACAAGAAAGGAGAAATCATCACGGGATCGGTTCAGAGAGCGGAGCGAGGCAACCTGTACGTCAATATCGGAAGGGCCGAGGCAGTTCTCTATTCTCGGGAACAGATGCCCGGGGAGTCTTACCGCCAAGGAGAGAGGATCAGAGCATACATTCTGGATGTACAGAAGACGGCAAGGGGCCCGCAGATTTTTCTATCGCGGACCCATCCAGGCGTTTTGATTCGACTCTTTGAATTAGAGGTTCCTGAGATTGCTGAGGGTATCATCAAGATCGTGAGTGCGGCTCGCGAACCAAGGGAGAGGGCAAAAATCGCGGTCTATACCAAAGACAGTGATGTCGACCCAGTCGGGGCTTGTGTGGGCATGAGGGGCTCGAGAGTCCAGAGTGTTGTCCAGGAGCTTCGGGGAGAGCGGATTGATATTGTTCCTTATTCTGAAGATACGGCCAAGTACGTCTGCAATGCCCTGTCTCCAGCGAAGATTTCGACGGTGTATATCGATGAAGAAAACCGCTACATGGAAGTGGTCGTTCCCGACGACCAGCTCTCCCTCGCCATAGGGAAGAAAGGTCAGAATGTTCGCCTGGCATCCAAACTGACGGGCTGGAANNCTGACGGGCTGGAAGATCGATATCAAGAGTGAATCCAAGATGGAACAGATTTCCGAAGAGGCCCGGCAGGCCTTGAAAACGATCCCAAAAGTTGGAGATGTGATGGCCCGCCTGTTTTACAATGAGGGGTATCGTTCCGTCGAAGATCTTGCGAACACTGATGCCTCGGATCTTGCACGAAAGGCCGGGGTTGGTCTCAAAACGGTTGAGAGGATAGTAGCTGCTGCAAGGGAGATGGTTCCTCAACCAGAGACGACGGAGACAGCGCCGTTGACAGATGCGAACGCACTTGCTTTGGAGAACCTGCCTGGCGTTGCCGCAAAGACAGTGGATCTTTTGAAATCTCATGGGTTTGAGACAGTTGCGGATCTCGTGAATGCGACAACTGAAAAGCTCGTTGAAATCCCTGGGGTAGGACCAAAAAAGGCGGAAAAGCTCATTGCCTCTGCCAGACAACAGATAGAACAGAGACAGGATGGGTAAGAAGGGACACATTCCAGTTCGAATGTGTGCTGGGTGCCGTAGGAGACGTCCCAAAGAAGAGTTGATTCGGCTGGTGTTGAAGGATGGCGGTAAGTTGGTTATAGACGGTGAGAGGACCCGCCCCGGAAGGGGTGCTTACATCTGCGCAGAGCGGGAATGTTTTCAACTGGCGATCAAAAAGAAAGGTTTTGTTCGAGCGTTTCGAGGGAAGTTTCGTCGGGTTCTACCTGAGGAGGTTTCCAGAGTTTTTCAGGAGGAAAGAGAATGTCAAAAATAAAGGTCCTCGATTTAGCTCAGGAAGTCGGGATGGAAGAGAAAAAGCTCCTCTCCAAGCTGAAGGGTATGGGGGTCAAGGTTAAAGAGAAAAAGGAAGAGGAAGCCGAGGGGCAAGAAGCGTTGGCTCCTGATGAAAGGGTGATTGAACGAGATGAAATGAGCGAAATCGTGGAGAAACGTGTAAAGCCCACGGTCATCCGTCGAAGGGTCAGAACCATTCCGCCCAAGGAAGCCAAACCGGAAGCGCCTCCCCCTGGGACAGAGGATCAAGAGTCTGTGGTTGCTGGGCCCGAAGAGGCTCCACCTGAAATCGAAAAGGTCGTGGAAGCAGTATCCGAAGAACCGCAGGAAGAGACGGCTGTCCCCGAGGAAGGAGCCGAAATCTCTCCTGAAGAGCCGAAAGCCGCGGTGGTAAGTGTTGAATCTGCGATGCCGGAAACGGTGACGAAAGATGCTCTGCCGGAATTGAGGGAGCAGCCCCTTCCGGCAGTCGCAGAGGCTGCTGAAGAGCCAGCAGAAAAGAAAAAGCGTCTCAAGAAAAAGGAAAAAGAGGAAGAACTTGAACAGCGACAGCCGCGTGTAGCGATGAGAAAGGAGGAGTTCAGAAGAAAGCGTGTCGTCATTGAACAGATCGAGGAGGTGGAAGACGAAAGACCCCTGCCGAAAAAGGATGAGATCTTTTATCCGGTCAAACGACCTATGAAAAAGAAGGTCGTGTCTAGGCCTGCGAAGAAGACGGAGATTACTGTACCCAGGGCAATTAAGAGGGTTATCCGTATAGAAGACGTCATTGGCGTGGGGGAACTGGCCAAACGAATTGGCGTCAAATCCAATGAGATAATCAAGAAGCTCATGAGCATGGGAGTTATGGCCTCAATCAATCAAACCCTAGATACGGATACGGCCTCACTGATTGCCTCCGAATTTGAGTACGAGGTTGAGAATGTAGCTTACGATGTCGATGCAGTCCTCAGGAAAAAGGAAGACCGTCCTGAGAATCTGGAACCACGACCCCCCGTGGTTACCATTATGGGCCACGTAGACCATGGAAAGACCCTGCTTTTAGATGCCATTCGTGAAACCAATGTGGCTGAGGCAGAGGCGGGAGCGATCACCCAGCATATTGGTGCATACGATGTCCAGCTAGATGGAGGACAAGTTGTCTTTATCGATACACCAGGTCACGAGGCTTTTACTGCATTGCGGGCAAGGGGTGCGAAAGTGACTGATATTGTCGTTCTTGTTGTTGCAGCAGACGATGGTGTCATGCCTCAAACCATTGAGGCCATTGATCACGCGAAGGCGGCTGACGTCCCCATCATCGTCGCCATAAATAAGATCGACAAGTCCAATGCCAATCCGGAACGAGTGAGACAGAGCCTGGCCGATGTCGGACTGGCCCCAGAGGAGTGGGGCGGAACAACACTTTTTGCCGAGACCTCAGCAAAGAAGAAGACGGGTATCAAAGAGCTGTTGGAACTGATCGTTCTCCAAGCAGAGCTTTTGGAATTGAGGGCAGATTGCCAAAAGCCGGCTCGTGGGACGGTGATTGAGTCGAAACTCGACAGTGGTCGTGGTCCTGTGGCCACTGTCTTGGTTGAGGAGGGGACCCTCAAGAATGGAGATTATTTCGTGGCTGGGACTCATTATGGTCGCGTCCGGGCCATGGTGAACGATAGGGGCAAAGTCGTCCTGGAGGCCGGGCCCTCAATCCCTGTTGAGGTCGTTGGAGCCTCTGGAGTGCCAGAGGCTGGGGAGGCCCTGGTTGTGGTTGACAGCGAGCGGATTGCCAAGGAAGTGGTTACGACGCGGCAGCAGCGACAACGTGAGGATGAGTTCTCCGGATTGAGTACCGTCAGCCTCGAGGATCTTTATGACAAGATGCAAAGGGGAGAGGTCAAGGAACTCAACGTAATCATCAAGGCCGATGTGCAGGGTTCCATCGAAGCGGTCAGAGAGTCTCTCGTAAAGCTATCTACCGATGCGGTAAAGGTCAACGTCATTCATGGTGGTGTAGGTGGGATCACAGAGAGTGATATCAATCTGGCTTCAGCCTCGGATGCCATCATCATTGGGTTCAATGTCCGACCGGGGATGAAGGCGTTGACTCTGGCGGATGAGGAGGGTGTGAATATTCGAAACTATTCGGTCATCTATGAGGCCATCGACGATGTCAAGAAGGCTATGGTGGGGTTGCTCGAACCAACTTACACCGAGGAACTCATTGGACAGGCCCAGGTGATCCAGTTGTTCAATATTCCCAAGGTCGGTGTTGTGGCCGGAAGCCATGTGACGAATGGAAAAATCATTCGGGGGAGCTATGCTCGCGTTGTTCGGGATAATGTCGTGGTTTATGACAGTAAGATCGGTTCCTTGAAGCATTTCAAAGAGAATGTCAAGGAGTGTGGAGAGGGTCTCGATTGCGGGATCAAAATCGAAGACTTCAATGATATCAAACAGGGAGATGTGATAGAGGCATACGTGAAGGAGGAAGTAGCTCCCAGTCTGTAGCCTCCAAACAGGGAGAATGTAGGTGGTCGTGGGAGTTTGTCAGATTGATCTGCTGATCCCCGGTAATGCCTCTCTCAAAGGTAAACGGAAGGTCCTCCGACAGATTATCGATCGGGTAAAGAATCGTTACAATATCTCGATTTCAGAGATTGGAGACAACGACCTCTGGCAAAGGTCACAGGTCGGCATCAGCGTGGTTGGCAACGACTCCCGACATGTCAATTCGAGCTTGGATAAGATCATCAATTTTATCGATGGGCTGAATGTCGCCGAGATTATCCACTCGAAAATCGAGATGATTCACGTTAATGATCGCCATGGGTAGGAATCTGTATTTCAAAAGGGCGGAAAGGGTGGGGGATCTAATCAAACGTGAGGTCTCTGAAATGCTGATTCGTGGCATCAAAGATCCTCGCGTTGGTCTGGTAACGATCACTCGGGTGAGGCTTTCCGATGACCTGAGATTGGCCAAAGTCTTTTTCAGTGTCATGGGAAGTGAAGAAGATCGGACCCGTAACCTTCAGGGACTGAACAGTGCCAAGGGGTTTATCAAAAGAGAGATTGGAAAGCGAACCCATCTGCGATATGTTCCGGATATTGTTTTCAAATTTGATCCCTCTGTTGAGTACGCTGATCATTTAGACCGCCTGATCAAGGAAATTAATCGAGAAGAGAGAACCCGTGAGGAGCAGTAGGCCGTCATCTAACCCCGGAAAGCCCCTGGAGGGGTTTCTCGTCGTTGACAAACCCATCGGGGTTTCTTCGTACGACGTAATCCGGGCGGTCAAGAAGCGTCTCTCTCCAGGGAAGATCGGCCACACGGGTACCCTAGACCCTCTGGCGAGCGGCGTTTTGCCGGTTGTGATTAACGGTGCCACCCGGGTCATACCTTTTCTGGATGAGAGAGTCAAAGGGTATGAGGGCACGTTGCGATTGGGTGTGGTAACCGATTCGGATGATAGCACCGGGAGGGTTCTGAGAGTTATCCCGCTGAATAGGGCCGTGCTGACAAGGGATCGAATTCGTGGGGTCTTCGAGGGATTTGTTGGGAAGATCAGACAGGTGCCTCCGATGTTTTCTGCTGCCAAGTACCACGGGAAGCCCCTTTACAAGTTTGCTCGCCGGGGTATCGAAGTCAAAAGACGAGAGAGAGAGGTCGAGATTCTCTCGTTGGAGATAGGGGAAATCGACCTGCCTTTGGTTGATTTCAGGGTCTTCTGCTCCAAGGGAACCTATGTGCGGGCCCTTTCCCGACAGATTGGAGAGGCTTTGGGCGTGGGGGCTCATATCTGCCGTCTCAGGAGAACCCGTAGTGGCCCATTTACGCTCGACCATTCAATAAACCTTGAAGAATTCGAGAGGCTGGTTGAAGCGGGAGAGTTGGAAAGAAGAATGATTACGGTTCGAGACGCACTCCGGGGTATGCCCGAGATTGAAGTTGGTCATGATTTGGGCAGGAGAATCAGAAACGGGGGCCAGGTGTTTCCGAGAGACCTGGAGGGACTGAACGTTCCCTTGCTTGAGAAAAATCAGCGGATAAGAATCGCTCACGAGGGTCAGATTGTGGCCATTGCTGAAGCTCGTATACCGAGCAGTGACCCTGGTGGTCAAGTTCCGGAGGGTCCGGCCCTTTCCCTTCTGAGGGTCTTTGCGTGATTGAATCGTGATACTCTATGTTCAATCTCATAAGTCATGGAAGTTGTGTTTTTCTCGGCAGTAATTTTCGTTAAGTCCGATCAACCCTTGGGTTCGGTGGTGTAAATCCCCCGTTTTTCCGAGTAGGGGTACTGGAAGGAGGATCACAGAATGGTGTTGGAGACAGAGAAAAAGAGTGAGATCATCGAGGCTTATCAAACCCATGAGAAAGACAGCGGTTCTTCCCAGGTTCAGATAGCTCTCCTCACGGAGAGAATCCAGTATCTGACCGAGCACGTCAAGAATCACAAGAAAGACCATCACTCTCGAAGAGGACTCTTGAAATTGGTCGGTCAGAGAAGAAGGCTTCTCAACTACCTCAGAGACAATAATATTGAAACCTATCGGGAACTGATTGCGAGACTCGGTCTTCGAAAATAAAACTTGGAATCATTCTTAGATGGAACGGAGTACGGAGAACCATGAAAGAAAAAGTGAATATTGAGCTAGGAAAAAACACACTAACCATCGAGGCCGGAACGGTTGCAAGGCAGGCTAATGGGGCTGTCTTGGTCCGGTACGGAGAGACAGTGGTACTTGTCACGGCAGTATCATCGGATAAGACAAGGCCCGGAATCGATTTCTTCCCCCTGACAGTCAATTATCAGGAGATGACCTATTCTTCTGGAAGGATACCCGGGGGGTTTTTCAAAAGGGAAGGTCGTCCGAGCGATCGCGAGACGCTTGTCTCACGGTTCATCGACAGGCCGATACGTCCACTCTTTCCAAAGGAATTCCAGAACGAAACCCAGGTCATCGCCACAGTTCTCTCCGCCGACCAGGAGAATGATCCTGCGGTTCTGGGAATGATTGGGGCATCAGCCGCCCTAACAGTCTCCGATATCCCCTTCCTAGGACCCGTTGGTGGGGTGCGTGTCGGGCGGGTCGATGGATCTCTCATTTGCAACCCAACAACCGCCGAGTTGGAACTGAGCGACCTGGATCTGATCATCGCCGGGAATCGGGAAGGTATCACCATGGTGGAGGGTGGAGGCCAGATGGTGACAGAGGACGACATGCTCGAGGCGCTCATGTTCGGCTACGAGGCGCTGATTCCAACTCTGGACATCCAGGAGAACCTGGCGAATTCAATCGGTCGAACCAAAAAAGCGGTTGAGTCCGCTGATGAGAGCGAATGGGTAGAGAGGGTTGCCGCTCATGCGGTTCCCAGCCTTCAAGAGGCATACGTTATTGGACCAAAATTGGAAAGGCAAAAGCGTCTGCAGGAGATCTACGACGAAACGGTTGAGGAGCTGGCGGGTGAAGATGAAGAAGCTCGGGGTCAAGTTAAGGGTGCCATTAAGGCCGTTGAAAGGTCTCTCGTAAGAGAGACGATGCTTCGGGACAACCGCCGGATTGACGGAAGGGAGTTCTCCCAAATCCGTCCCATTTCGTGTGAGGTCGGTGTACTTCCCAGGACCCACGGTTCTAGCCTCTTCACCCGGGGAGAGACGCAGGTCCTTGCAGTCACGACTTTTGGCACGGCTGCCGATGAACAGAAGATAGAGTCCCTCATAGGGGAGACATATAAGACGTTTATCCTTCACTACAATTTTCCGCCATTTTGCGTTGGCGAGGTTTCCATGCTCAGGGCTCCGAGCAGGAGAGAGGTTGGTCATGGTGCCCTCGCTGAGAGAGCTATCATTCCGGTTCTTCCGGCGAGCGAGGATTTTCCATACACCATCAGGGTGGTTTCTGAGATTTTGGAATCAAATGGTTCGTCCTCTATGGCCACAGTATGCGGGGGAAGTCTCTCCCTTATGGATGCTGGTGTTCCCGTAAAGGCCGCCGTGGCAGGGATTGCCATGGGCCTGATAAAGGAGGGTGAACGGATCGAGATTCTGTCCGACATCTTGGGTGATGAGGACCATCTCGGAGACATGGACTTCAAAGT
>WVXP01000243.1:24086-39029 GCA_011773445.1 Pseudomonadota bacterium
TCTCGTGAGATACTGGAAAGGGCTCTTTCTCAGGCCCGTGACGGCAGACTCCACATCCTGGAGAAGATGAAGGAGGTAATTGCAGAACCGAGAAAGGAGATCTCTGTCCATGCCCCTCGAATCATGACAATCGAGGTTAAGCCAGACAAGATTCGGGACGTGATCGGCCCGGGTGGGAGAAACATTCGTACGATTATCGACGAGACAGGTGTTAAGATAGACGTAGAGGATTCTGGCCTGGTGAGGATTGCTTCACCGAACATGGAGGCTGTCGAAGAGGCCATTGCCATGGTAAGACGGTTTACCCAGGAGGTTGAGGTGGGCGGGCTTTACTTGGGGAAAGTAAAAAGGATTTTGGATTTTGGCGCCATCGTTGAAATCTTTCCCGGAGTGGATGGCCTTGTTCACATCTCCCAGGTTGCGAATGAAAGGATCCGTGCCGTATCGGATGTTTTGAAGGAAGGAGAAGAGGTTCTTGTCAAAGTCCTCGAGATTGAAAATAACGGTCGGATCCGTTTAAGCAGAAAAGCCGCTTTGCAGGAAAAGGGTGAGGGGCATATTCAGGGATACAGATAAGGGGACGAGAGAGGATGTATAACAAGAGTGTCCTCGACAATGGCATTCGTGTCTTAACGGAAACGATACCCCACTATGATTCGGTTTGTATCGGCATATGGGTCATCACCGGATCCCGTGACGAGAAGGAAGCTGAGAACGGCATTTCTCATTTCATCGAACATCTCCTTTTCAAAGGTACAGAGAGAAGGACCGCTCAGGAGATCGCCCGGACGATCGATTCCGTTGGTGGGAGCATGAATGGTTTTACGGGACGAGAAACCACGTGTTTCTACGCGAGGGTCCTCAATCGTCACCTCGATCTGGCAGTGGACTTACTTTCCGATATTTTTCTTCATTCTACTTTTGATGAACAAGAGATCGAGCGGGAAAGATCGGTGGTCCTTCAAGAAGTGAGGATGGTGGAGGACACGCCCGACGACTATATTCATGACCTCTTCAACAGAACTTTTTGGGGAGACCACCCGATGGGACAACCCGTTCTCGGCGGGGTTGAAGAGATTCAATCCTTTTCTAGGGATCAGATTGTCCGGTATTTCGGAGAAAAATATGGGTCGGACCGCATCATCGTTGCTGTGGTCGGAAACGTCGAACACGGAAAAGCGGTCGAACTCCTGGGACGGACTTTCTCTGCTGTCCGTTCGGGTTCCACAGTCATCAAGAGGGTGATGCCCCAAGTTTTGTCAAAGACGTCTGTTCTCAAGAGGAAAACAGAGCAGGTTCATTTCTGCCTCGGTGTGAAGGGACTCGCCTATGTCAGCTCGAAGCGCTTTGCGAGTTACGTTCTGAACAACGTCCTCGGGGGCGGAATGAGTTCTCGCCTTTTTCAAGAGATTCGGGAAAAACGGGGACTGGCGTACTCCATATTCTCGTACTTACCCAGCTACATAGATACCGGACTGGTCGTTGTCTATGCGGGGACCGGCAAGAAAACGGTAGGGCAAACAATCGAACTGGTGCTGAAAGAATTCGAAACGTTGAGGAAGAGCCCAATCGACCCGGAGGAACTGGCGACATCCAAGGAACAACTCAAGGGAAATCTCCTGCTCTCACTTGAGAGTTCGGACAACAGGATGACCCGATTGGCCAAAAACGAGATCTACTTTAATCGAATATTCTCGGTCCAAGAGATCATCGACCAGATTGATCGGGTCACCGTCGACCAGGTCAACGAACTCGCAAATGAGCTTTTCATTCCGGACCACCTCTGTTTGACCCTGCTGGGTCCCATCAATCAAGAACGGCTGAACCGTGATCTCGTTCAGGTCTGGCCAGCGAGATCGCCATCATGATACAACGATGGAGCCCGCAAACTTCACTGTGAGCCGCAGGCTGTCAGCATTCAGCCATCAGCAGATCAATGTCATAGACCGACAACTGATCATCGTCCCATCCGAGGGTGCGAGTATCCAAGTATGGAAAAGACGGGGCGAAGCATATTCCGTGATAGGACAAGGGCGGCATTGCATTCTTGGATGTCCTCTAAATGAGGATATATGAAGAGAATGACCGCTGACAGTTCAGGGCGGCGTGCCTCTCATGGATCGAATTCGAATCAAGCTCAAGAAACTGAAACAGGGAACGCGGCTGCCACGTTACATGAGTGAGCATGCCTCAGGGATGGATCTGTTTGCTCATCTGACTGAAGCGGTGGTGATCAATCCAGGAGAGCGTCGTCTCATCCCCACGGGCATAGCTGTGGCCATTCCAGAATGCTATGAGGGCCAGATCAGACCTAGAAGCGGATTGGCCATGACCGATGGGATTGGAATCGTCAACTCACCGGGGACGATCGATTCTGATTACCGAGGGGAGATCAAGGTAATCCTGATCAACCTAGGACGTGAACCTTTTGTGGTGAAAGCGGGAAGCCGTATTGCCCAGCTTGTGATTACGCCGGTGGTCCGGGTCGATCTTGAGGAGGTCGAGGAGCTTCCTGAGACGCTGCGAAGCGGAAGTGGGTTTGGCCACACGGGCACTCTTTGAAACCATTGAATGGCCGAAGCAAAAAGCCCTGCGTCGTGGAATGCCCTCAGTGGGTCGTTCTTCTGATCCGTGAACGGATGGCAGGGGGCTAATTTGAGAGGAGAAAGTCAGGAGAATGGAGGAGCAGCTCATTGACAGTGGAAACGATGGATCACCTCTGGATCGATCGATTTTTGGATTACCTGGCTATTGAAAAGGGCCTTTCCAGAAACACTCTCGATTCATACAGTGGCGACATCCGTCGGTTTCTCGGTTTTCTTGAGGAATCGAGGATTCAAGGCCTTGAAAAAGTCTCAAAGCTGGACATCCTCACATTCCTCGTTGCCCTGAGAAAGGAGGGCCTCTCCGAGCGAAGCGTAGCACGCCTTCAGGTCACGCTCAGAAACCTCTACCGATTCCTAATCGAAGAGAATCTTTTGGATGAAAATCCGCTTGGAGCACTGGAATCCCCGAAGCTCGCAAAAAAGCTCCCACATGTTCTATCAGAGGAGGAGGTTGAGCGGTTGTTGGATCAGCCTGATCCAACCAGGCCCTTGGGTTTGCGTGACAGGACCATGCTGGAGGTACTATATGCGACGGGGCTGCGGGTCTCAGAAATGATATCCCTCCGATTGGATCAGGTAGATTTGGAAGTCGGGTGTGTGAGGATTCTCGGCAAGGGGGATAGGGAGCGAATCGTTCCTATTGGGGAGGTAGCGCAGACCTTCTTGAGAGCCTACCTTGATGAGGGGCGTCGTCAGATTCTAAAGGGGCGGGTTTCCACCTATGTCTTCGTCAACCCGCGAGCAGGAAAGATGACAAGACAGGGGTTTTGGAAAATCACAAAGAAGTATGGTCTTCGTGCAGGGATAAGAGGAAAACTGACACCCCATACGCTCCGCCATAGTTTCGCCACTCACCTTCTCGATCGGGGTGCAGATTTGCGATCGGTTCAGGCATTACTGGGTCATGTGGATATTTCCACGACTCAGATTTATACCCATGTGTCCCGGGAACGGCTGAAAACGCTACACCGGAAGCACCATCCCCGGGCATAGGATGAAGGACTCGTGTTCAGAGGACGTAGCATTGATCTTTTCCCAGACCAGATTCGCTGCTGCTATTCGAGGGTGTTCTGGGGTGATGGAGTAATCGGGTGATGCATGGAGTAATGGAGTCATGGGGTGATGCAAGATCTCACAAGAAAGACGTCCTATCCTTTAGTTTTTCATTCCAGTACTCCAGCACTCCAGTAGGAGACCTCCTAGGGAAGGGCGGAGACCTATGACCAGGTCAGGGACTTGGTCTGGGGCCCTTGAATGAATCCCTTTAAATTATGGAAGTCATCACGACCCATATAAATGCTGATTTTGACGCGTTGGCTTCGATGCTTGCGGCCAAGAAGATCTATCCGAATGCCACCCTGGTCTTCCCGGGTTCCCAGGAGAGGAGCCTACGGGATTTTTTTGTCCATTCGACCCTCTACGTCTTTCAAACAGAGCGCCTCAAGAATATCGACATGGACAAAATCACCCGGCTCATTTTGGTGGACACGAGGCAATTGAGTCGCATTGGAAAATTTGGTCAGATCATTGGTCGTCCTGGTCTTGACATTCACGTATATGACCATCATCCCCCCTCGTCGGATGACATCCGTGGTTCACTGGAAGTCGTTAGAGAAGTGGGAGCGACGGTGACACTCATGCTGGAGGTTTTGGAGGAAAAGGGGGTTGAGATAAACAGTGATGAGGCAACTGTGTTGATGTTGGGCCTTTACGAAGACACCGGAGGACTCACCTTCTCCTCTGTCACCTCGGAAGATTTCCATGCGGCGGGACATCTGCGGGCCATAGGAGCCAGCGTCAATATCATTTCCGATATGATTACCCGGGAATTAACAGCCGAACAGGTCTTTCTCCTCAACGATCTGATCCGTTCGGCCACCAGGTACACCATCCGGGGCGTCAGTTTGGTGATCGCCATTGCCTCAAGTGATCGGTATATTGGCGACATTGCCGTGCTTGTTCATAAACTCAAAGACATGGAGAATCTTGATGTCCTTTTTGCTCTCGTCAGGATGGAGGATCGGATCTACCTCATTGGGCGGAGTCGGATCGAAAAGGTCAATGTCGGGAAACTAGCGGCTGCTTTCGGTGGAGGAGGCCATCCAACGGCTGCCTCTGCGACCATCAAGGGCATGACACTTTATGAGACAAAGGAACAACTTCTGAGATTCCTTCAAGAACATATCCAACCCGAAAGGCGCTCGAAGGATTTGATGACCTTTCCAGTGAAGTCGATCGAAACCCATAGAACCATTTTCGAGGCGGGGGAGCTGCTGACGCGGTATGACATCAATGTGCTACCCGTTCTCGAAAAGGAGAGGCTCGTGGGATTGATTTCTCGTCAGGTGGTGGAAAAGGCTTCCTTTCATGGGTTGAAAGACCATTCGGTGTGGGAATATATGACGACCGAATTCGCCACCGTTACCCCTGAGACTCCCCTGGCGCAGCTCCAGGATATCATCACGGGAAGGAGGCAACGGTTTGTCCCCGTCATGAATGGGGAGGAACTGGTTGGCGCAATCACCCGGACTGATATTCTCAGGTCTTTCCAACGTGAGTTGACAGAAACAGAGGATGTCTTTTCCCATCAGGAATCAAAAAGGCTCCGTGATCGGAAAAAAATGATCGCCAAGCTCATGGAAGAACGCCTCCCCAAAAGAATCCAGACCGTTTTGAGAAGCCTGGGAAAGGTGGGAGATCAGACCGGTTGTTCAGTGTACGCGGTCGGCGGATTCGTTCGGGACCTGGTCATGCGGGGAAACAACTTGGATGTGGACGTAGTTGTCGAGGAGGATGGAATCCGCTTTGCCCGAGAGGCCGCGCGACTTTTCTCCTGTCGATTGCGGATCTACAAGAAGTTTGGCACCGCGGTTCTGACGTTTTCGGATGGAACAAAGGTCGATGTCGCGACGGCGAGACTAGAATACTATGATTCTCCTGCCGCCCTCCCAACTATTGAAATGAGTTCTATCAAGAGGGATCTCTATCGCCGTGACTTTACCATCAACACGTTAGCGATCCGACTGAATGAGGTCCAATTCGGGGAATTGATCGATTTTTTCGGGGCGTTGCAGGACGTGAAAGAGAAGACCATTCGGGTGCTTCATAGCTTGAGTTTTGTGGAGGATCCGACGCGGATTTTCCGGGCATTCCGATTTGAGCAACGCTTGGACTTCCAGCTGGGAAAGCACACGCAGAATCTGCTTCGCAATGCCGTTAAGATGGGATTCCTCGAAAAACTGTCGGGTGGTCGTATTTTCGCCGAGTTGCTTCAGATACTCAAAGAGAATGATCCTGCCCGCGTTCTCAAGAGGTTAGAGGAGTATGGCCTTCTCAGAATCATTAATCCGAATCTGGTGTTCACCCAAGATCGGGCGATCCTTTTTGAGAGGATCAGAAACATTCTATCCTGGTACCGACTCCTCTACCTCAGAGAGAGATACGACCCGTGGCTGGTCTACCTTCTCGGGTTGTTTGATGATCTTTCAGACCGACAGGTGGGAACCATCTCTAAGCGGCTTGCCGTTCGGGGAAAGAATCGCAGAAGAATCATAGAGGCCAGACGAAATGGCCAGCAGGCGTTTGTGATCCTTAGCCAAAGGAGAGGTGGGAAAAAACGGCCAAAGCGAAGCGAGGTGTACGACATCCTGGATCCCCTTCCCACGGAGGCCAAGCTGTTCATGATGGCCAAGACAGAAGATGAGAAGATCAAGCGGGACATCTCCCTCTACTTTACCTCTCTTAGGAATGTCAAAACCGCTCTCGGAGGCAAGAACCTGATCCAGATGGGCTTTGAACCGGGTCCTCTCTTCCGTGAGATTATGGCCGAACTTCTAAAGGGCAGGCTGGACGGAAAGATCAAATCCAAAGAAGAAGAGATAGATTTCGTCACACGGACCTATGGACCGAATTTAGAGAACGGTAAATCATCCAACCGTTCAGTCGATGATGCGGCCAGTCCGTCCTCGTGACTGGAAGGGGAATTGAGAGGAGAAGCTGCTGATGGTTGAGGGGACTGGCTACAGGGTGAAACTCGATGTGTTTGAAGGCCCCTTGGATTTGCTTCTGTATCTGATACGAAAGAACCAGATAGACATTTACGACATTCCTATTGCTGAGATTACCCAGCAATACCTCGATATGTTGGACTTGATGAGGACTCTCAACCTGGACGTTGCTGGAGAATTTCTCGTGATGGCCGCCACGCTGACCCATATCAAGTCAAAGATGCTCCTGCCAAGCCCCCCAGATAGCCAGGGAGAT
Organism: Pseudomonadota bacterium; assembly: GCA_011773445.1. Classification (GTDB taxonomy): domain Bacteria; phylum Desulfobacterota; class BSN033; order WVXP01; family WVXP01; genus WVXP01. Next base: position 30,956 of record WVXP01000243.1, read on the forward strand.
GAGGAAGAGGAGGACCCTCGGAAAGAACTCGTCGATCGCCTCTTAGAGTATGAGAGGTACAAGGAGGCGGCTATCTCTCTGGAGTCTCATGAGATTCTGGAGAGGGATGTTTTTGCCCGCAAGGTGATTGAAGATGAGCAGGATGAAGAACTGGAATTGAGTATCTTTGAACTGATAGAAGCCTTACAGGAGGTCTTGAAACGATCGCCTCATGAATTAGTCCATGAGATTACTTTGGAACGGATCAGCATTGAGGAAAAGATCACTCAGATTCTCGACAAACTGACCAATGCTGGCGGAGAAGTGGAATTTACGAGTCTTTTTGAGGGGGAGGCCATAAAGGAGGTTATTATTATCACCTTTCTCGCCGTACTGGAGTTGGTACAGATGAGATTGATTAAGATATACCAGCAAAGGGCCTTCCGACCGATCAAGATACGGAAGATATAGGAGGTAACCCGATGATGAGAAGGGCTTTGAGTCGGATCGTGGTTGTTCTGTTGTTCCCAGGGTTACTGACGGCGTTTTTCTCTGGATTCATCGAGCAAGCCTTTGGTAGGGTTTTGACGATGACGACGGCTGGAAGTACGATTATCCTCGAAGGGAACTTGGCGAGGGCGAGAAATATGGCTATTGTCAATGGAAAGCGAAATGCTTTGGAGGCGGCGGTCATGGAATTGATTCCCGAGAGTGCCGTTTTCGAGAACTATGAGGTTATCAACAAGAACATCTACCAGAGGAGTGAGCGTTTTATCGATACCTATCGAATTCTTTCTGAGAGATCGAGAGAGAACGTATATGAAGTCAATCTTGAGAGTAGAGTCGTCGTGGAAAAGCTGAGGGAGACCCTTGTGACCCTAGGTTTGCTAGAGGAGGATCAGTGGATTGAGCAGTCTCGGTTTCGACTGAAAATATCGGGGGTATCCTGTTCCCCCTGTCTAAGGGCCGTGAAAGAATATCTCGAGAATGAAATGGAAGGGGTTAAGGAGGTCTCTCTATACGCGATCAGTCCAGGAAGATTCACCCTAGACATCGTATTCAGGGGAGATATGGGGACCTTCCAATTTGCCCTCGTTTCCAAAGATTTCGAAAACTTTCGTCTCGACCCGGAGGGGATGGATGACGAGGATCTTCGGGTTGTAATGGTTTTGACGCACTCAGAAGACTATCAAAGGAGGTAGCTATGAGGAGACACCCGGTGTTGTTGGGGTTTCTTGTCGTTATTGTTCTCATTGTGGGCTTCATTGTTCTTGTCCTTGTTTTATCGCACATTGGAGGTAAAAAACCCGCTTTTGTTCTTGGCGAGAAGATTGGGGTTGTTGAGATCAAGGGCATGATCGTGAGTTCCGAGAGAACCATCAATCAATTGGTTGCCTATCGCGAGGATAAAGGGGTCAAAGCGATTGTCTTGCGGATTGATTCGCCTGGAGGGGGGGCCGTCGCATCGGAGGAGATCTATCAAGAAGTCAGAAAGACGAGAGAAAAGAAGAAGGTGGTTGCTTCATTGGGAGGTATTGCTGCCTCAGGAGGTTATTATGTGGCGAGTGGAGCAGATCTGATTGTTGCCAATCCCGGAACGATCACCGGAAGCATCGGGGTGATCATCCAGGTTTCGAATGTTGAGGGACTCATGAAATTGATCGGTCTAAAAACATATACGTTCAAAAGCGGGGAGCATAAGGATCTGTTATCCCCCTTTCGAGAGCCGACCGCCAGGGAACGAGAGATTGTCATGGGTATTGTTGAGAGGGCACATGTTCAGTTCGTTGAGGCGGTGGCCGCGGGAAGAAATATGGATGTTGATACCGTGAGGGAACTTGCTGATGGCCGTATCTTCTCGGGCCAACAGGCCATGGAACTTGGTTTAGTTGATCAAATGGGAACCCTCCAGGATGCAATTGATGTGGCCGCTCAAATGAGCGGAATCAGGGGGAGGCCTAATGTGATCTACCCGAAGAAGAAATGGAGTATTTTTGATCTACTCGTTGAAAAGGTCGTCGTGAGACTCTTCGAAAGCATGAGGACTCTCAATTATCGGCTGTACTATCATGTCGCCGTTTCCACCTCTTTTTGAATCGCCTTCATGTCTCCCCAGGCCTGCTTCTTTTTCTCCGGGTTTCTTAAGAGATAGGCGGGATGAAAAGTTGGCATCACCGGAATCCCCTGCCATGAGTGAAAGGTTCCTCTTACGCTTGTGATTCCTGCTTCGGTGTGAAGTAGGGTCTGGGCGGCTGCGCTTCCAAGGGCGCATATGATTTTTGGCCGGATGACCCGAAGCTGCTTTTCCAGAAAAGGATAACAGCAGGCGATCTCGTCCGGCCATGGTACGCGATTGTTGGGTGGCCGACACTTGACGACATTTGTGATATAAACCTCATCCCGTTTCATTCTAATGGCCACAATGATTCTGTCGAGGAGTTGTCCTGCCTTTCCCACAAATGGCCTTCCCTGTAAGTCCTCCTCGTGACCGGGGCCCTCCCCCACAAAGACGAGCCGGGCATTCTGGTTCCCCTCACCAAAGACGATGTTTTTTCTGGTTCCTGACAATCGGCATCGATGGCAATCTCCGAGTTCTTCTCTCACAACCGTCAACGTCTGGGGGGAGAGCGTGGACCGGGGAAATGCCTCCAGGCCGAGTGCCTCTTGGTAGAGAACGTAACTTCGCAAATGCTCAATCAGAGCGAGCAGTTCACCTCGTACATCTGATTTCATCGAATACTGTCCACTGTGTACTTCGAGGATTTGTTTGAGTTTATATTCCTCGCAAAGGAAGTGTCAAGTGGAGTTTCCTGAGTTTTCGAAGCGAGACGTTTGTATTCTTATGATGTTTCACCAGAATTTCGAATCGTTATGTGGAACCCTCATATCCCTTCGCTCCCAAGCTCACGCGGTGACCCAATTGAAATTCGGCGGCGGAGAATTCCTGACCCTTCTGCGCTCTAAAGGCGCGGTTTTCCCCTTCCTGCTCATCCTCAAGTGATCCCCACCGCTTCCGCAACGTCGCACAGGGACATGAGGGTCCACAAAACTGAGGAAACTCCGGAAGTGTCAACTGTTTGCCAGCTAATGTCCAGGTCTCCTTTCACTCTCCAGCAAGGTGTTTGACAGACCCCGGCCGTGCTTTAAGCTAGCTGGCGGAAGGATTCACAATGACAAATGGCAAAGGTCAAATTTCAAATGAATGCCAAATGTCAAATTACAAATGACCAACAGAGAAAAACTCGTACATTGAATCCGTGACTTGTTATTTAAAGAAGTTTTGTTTTTCGGCCAAAAATGGATATAGTAATACGGCTGAATGACAAGAGGACATTTAGGAAAGGGGAAGTGTTTTGCTCGTATTGGCCATCGAATCCTCATGCGATGATACGGCTGTTGCTGTCGTGGAGGATGGTAAGCGAATTCTATCGAACTGGGTCTCGTCTCAGATCGAGGTTCATCGAAAGTATGGGGGGGTGGTTCCTGAACTCGCCTCTCGGAGACACATCGAAACAATTATCCCCGTTACCCGGGCTGCGCTTGAGAAGGCCCGAGCGAGTCTGGACGATATCGACGGTATCGCCGTGACCCGAGGTCCTGGATTGGTCGGGTCTCTCCTTGTCGGTCTCTCTGTGGCCAAGTCCCTCGCCTATGTCAAAGGAAAGCCACTGGTGGGTGTCAATCATATCGATGGACATCTCTCTGCGGTATTCTTGGAAAGAGAGGATTTGACATTTCCCTTTTTGGGTCTCGTCGTCTCTGGTGGCCATACGAGTCTTTACCGGGTCGAGGGAGTCGGCGAAACTCAATTGCTCGGCCGAACCCGGGATGATGCGGCCGGCGAGGTTTTCGATAAGGTCGCCAAGGCATTGGGGCTGGGTTATCCAGGAGGACCTATAATCGATAATCTATCAAAACGTCTGGGTTCGGAGGCTATCCGTTTTCCGAGGGCTCTTTTGTCCTCGAAAACTCTGGATTTCAGCTTTAGTGGTCTCAAAACTGCAGTGGTCAATTACCTGAAGGCTCATCCTTTGAGCAGAGATGAGGAGGATCGTCTCATAGGGATCGTCGCAGGTTTCCAGGAAGCCGTTGTAGACGTCCTGTTGAGGAAAGCCGGTCAAGCCGCCCGTCAAGAGGGGCTCGAAAGGATCGTGGTATCCGGAGGCGTCGCATCCAATAGCTACCTCAGAGAGAGGTTTTGTGAAATGGCCAGAAACGAGGATCGTGCAGTCTTTTTCCCATCTCCTCGACTCTGCACCGACAATGCCGCAATGATTGGCGTGGTCGGATATCACTATTTCCAAAAGGGTTGGACGTCACCTCTCTCACTCAACGCTTTTGCTAATTTGCCTACACCCCCCATACCCACAGATGAAGTACTGGATTAGTGAAACAAGAGACTGATCGTGGCTACTTTGCGTGTCGGTCGTCCGTTGTCCGTCGTCGGTTGTGAGGAGCCATGCAATTCATTGGGTAAGTCATAAAGGCGGATGAACCTCTCTTCTGTATGCTCCTAAGTTTGCTAACCTGGATTTCTGTGCAACGGACTACGGACAACGAGCAACGGACAATGGTTTTCAGGGATTGTGTGAAGGGTTAAATAGAATCGCCATGAAAAGAAAAACAGCCCGGAAGCCATCGACCTTTTTCCCCCGAAAGAGGCTGGGACAGCACTTTCTCATCGACAAGAATGCCATGGAGAAGATCGTCCGGGTTGCAGACTTGGATCCCGCGGATGTGATTCTTGAGATCGGTCCAGGCAGGGGGGAGATGACCATGCTCCTTGCCCAGAAAAGCCAGAGGGTGATGGCTGTGGAGATCGATCGAGTCCTCGCGTCTCAATTGGTTGATAAAACCGCGTCTCTAAGAAACGTCGAGGTGATTTGTGGTGATGCCTTGAAAGTCGACCTGGAAGCCATGTCCCGTCATACGGAAAAAAGAATGAAAGTAGTGGCGAATCTACCCTATCAGATCTCAACGCCTTTGTTGATGCGCCTTGTGAGCTTCAGATGCCTGTTTTCATCCATGGTTCTGATGCTTCAGAAGGAGGTGGCTTTGAGAGCGGTAGCAAAGAGAAATACGAAGGCTTACGGTTCACTCTCCGTGCTGCTACAGGTCTATACGACGCCGACGATCGAGATGCTTTTGCCGCCCAATTGCTTTTTCCCTCGTCCAAAAGTGGACTCCGCTCTCGTCCGATTCCTGGTTCACAAAACTCCGAAAATCAAAATCGATGACGAACAGGCCCTCTGGCGAGTTGTCCGTGCAGCTTTTGGTCACCGCCGCAAGACGCTAAAGAATGCCTTAAAATCGATTCTCCCCGAGGCCCGTTTCAGCGAGGAGGTTGGGCGTGCTATGGAGAACGTCAAGATCGATCCCACGAGAAGAGCCGAAACGCTGAGCCTCGAGGAGTTCGCTCGGCTAACCGATGGCCTGAGGCCCTATCTGTCCTCCTTGGGATCAGGATCTTAGATGGGTGAGATTGCGGTGATCCATAGTGAATGGGAGGGTGGTTAGCGGTCTCATGTGTTCGATTTTTCGGGATTCACTCGGTTCCAGGAGTTCCTTTTTGCCCTTTGTGGCTTTTCCGACGAAAGATAGGACCAGGGAGAAGGCTAGGGCCCCAAGAACCAAGAATATGAGCAACTTAATGAGGAGCCAGAAGTTCTTGATCAAAAGGTAGAGAAACAATACGCCGATCGAGGCCGCGATGATTTTGTTATCTCTCAAATAACCCAAGACCAGATCGAAATATTCCATGATTCCTTAGGACTCCCTTGAGCACACCGAGTTTGTAAATGACCCAAGCTCTATCCGATTAGTATAGCAGGAGAGGTCTTGAAATCAAGAAAATTAATCATTGGAGTCTGCAATTCTAAAGCTCGGCTCCACTGCAAAAATGACTGATTCTCTCGCCCGCTCTCCGCGTTTCACGCGGATCGCTCGAACCCACAGAGTTCGCAGAGAAAGAAACCTAGTGCATCAGGTGGCTGCCCCAATTTTTTGAGCGGAAAAATTGGGGCACTTGCTCTGCTCTGGATTGGCCTCTCACCAATCCAGAGCAGCTTATCTCTGAGGCTCTGTGTGCTCTGTGAGAGACTAGGAAACTCGAATTCGCTAAGGACACATAGCGAAAAAATCTTGACTCGCGCTCAGAGCTTCCCTTCCCCCGTTCTGGCGAATTACTCTTTCAAAACCGTAACCGGAGTGTTTTAAAGGAATCGAGTAACGGCCCGAGGAATACTGACATCCTTGCGCCTCAAACGTCCCTCGGCAACATGAGCATCCACAAAATTGAGAAAACTCCAAGTAGATTGCGCTTGCCTATAGAACCAAGATTTGCTATTTTATGTTTAACAATGAATTTAGGTTGTTAGGCAGTTTTTTTCTCTTGACATGATCCTGCAAAGTTGGTAAGGGGAATACGGGAATTAATTGACGTAGGCACGTAGCTCAGGGGGAGAGCGCTACCTTGACGCGGTAGAAGTCGGCGGTTCGAAACCGCCCGTGCCTACCATTTTCTTACTCTGAGCATGTTGATTCGTGATCACAATGGGCATCATTAAGATGGTTCTGTTAGTGATGCCTATTTTTATTCGGATGCGTGCGACGTGGACATGGAGCCCATTAAAGTATATTTACCCGATGGGTCGGAAAAAAAGGTGGAGCGGGGAATCTCTGTCTTGGATGTGGCCAAGAGAACGGACCAGAATAGTCTTGACAAAATCATCGCGGGTCGAATCAACAATCACCTCGTCGACTTGACGACAATTCTGGAGGAGGACACACACCTCGGTTTTGTCACTGTCGATACAGATGAAGGGCTGGAGGTTCTGAGACACTCGACTTCTCACGTCATGGCCGCTGCGGTAAAGGAACTTTTCAAAGGGGTTAAAGTGACAATAGGTCCTCCCATTGAGGACGGGTTTTACTACGATTTCGATTTTTCACGGGGCTTTACTCCCGAGGATTTGACCGCCATAGAGGCTAAAATGAGTGAGATTGTTTGGCAGGATGTCCCATTTCTCCGAAGGGAGGTCGATAAGAAGGAGGCGATTCGGATCTTCCAGAAGATGGGAGAAACATACAAAGTGGAACTCATCCAGGAAATAGAAGATGAAAGGGTATCCCTCTACGAATCGGGAGGTTTTCTGGATCTCTGCAGGGGTCCACACGTGATATCTTCTGGAAAGATCAAGGCCTTTAAGCTGCTCCGGTCGTCAGGGGCATACTGGCGAGGGGATGAGCGGAACAAACAACTCCAACGCATTTACGGCACGGCGTTTTATTCTCAAGAAAACCTGGACGCATATCTCCAGAGGCTGGAGGAGGCCAAGAACCGAGATCATCGGGTCCTGGGAAAGCGACTGGATCTTTTCAGCACCCATGAAGTGGCGGGAGCGGGCCTGATCTACTGGCATCCGAACGGGGGTCTGATTCGCGAGATTATCGAAGATTTCTGGCGGAAGGAACACCGGAAAAGGGGTTATGAAATTGTCTATTCCCCGCATCTTTACAAGTCGGATCTGCTAAAGGTCAGCGGGCATTTGAAATTCTACCGGGAGAGCATGTATTCTCCAATGGACATTGATGGTGTGGACTACTATATCAAGCCGATGAATTGTCCGGGGCATATCATGATCTACCAAAATGCGATTCGCAGTTATCGGGATCTTCCGCTGCGATACGCTGAATTGGGGACGGTTTACCGGTATGAGAGATCTGGTACCCTTACCGGCATGTTTCGGGTGAGGGGGTTCACCCAGGATGATGCGCACATTTTCTGCACACCCGAGCAGCTTAAAGACGAAATACTGGGTGTGCTGGATCTGGCCGATTTTATGATGAAAACATTCCGATACGATTACCGAGCTTACCTGGCAACGCGACCGGAAAAATACAAGGGGTCTCAGAGGATATGGGAACGGGCAACCGGATCCTTGGAGGCAGCTCTGAAAGAATTCGGGAGGGACTATGACATCGACCTGGGTGGAGGCGTTTTTTACGGACCAAAGATTGACATTAAGCTCATTGATGCCCTCGGGCGAGAATGGCAAGGTCCAACGATCCAGGTCGATTTCAATTTCCCTGACAG
>WVXP01000243.1:39066-45708 GCA_011773445.1 Pseudomonadota bacterium
GAGCATTATGGTGGCGCTTTCCCCCTGTGGTTGGCTCCGAGTCAGGCCGCTGTTATGACGATTACGGATCGGAACCGACCGTATGCTGAAGAGGTGGTGGCCCGTCTGAAAGAGGCGGATTTTAGAGTCGAAAAAGACTTCAGAAATGAAAAGCTGGGTTTGAAAATCCGAGAGGCACAACTCCGAAAGATTCCCTATATGCTTGTTATTGGAGACAAGGAGGCTTCTGATCAGACCGTATCGCCGAGGAAGTTAGGAGGCGGGCAGATTGAGACCATGACTGTGGATCGGCTGATCGATGTCATGGAAAAAGAGGCAAGGGAATTTGTTGCCTAACAAAACGAGGAGGTGATAGCGCATCGCGAGAAGAGAGGTTGGCTTCAGGGTGAGAAGGGAAGAGGTCAGGATCAATAGATATATTCGTGCAAAAACGGTACGATTGATTGGTCCAGAAGGGGATCAGCTAGGGATCCTGCCGATTGAAGAGGCACTCAGGCTTGGTGGAGAATACGAGTTAGATCTCGTAGAGGTTTCTTCAAGATCGGATCCTCCAGTGTGCCGGCTCATGGACTATGGAAAGTTCAAGTATCAGCAGCAAAAGAAGGCCCATGAGGCGAAGAAAAAGCAGGCGGTGGTCCACGTGAAAGAAGTCAAGCTCCGACCGAAAACAGATGAGCATGATCTCCAATTCAAAATCAAGCACATTGAGCGATTTTTGAAGGAAGGGCTTAAATCCAAAGTGACTGTTATCTTTCGCGGTAGGGAACTGTCTCACCCAGAGATTGGAAAAAGGATGCTTGCCAGGGTATCCGAAGAAGTCAAGGAATGGGGTGTTGTTGAGATCGGACCAAAATTCGAGGGTCGAACGATGGTGATGATGCTATCCCCTCGCCCCGGCCAGAAGACAGACTGATCGTTGCACCAAAGAGGAGAGCGAGATTGCCCAAACTGAAAACAAATAAGGGAGCGGCAAAGCGTTTCAATAGGACTGGGAAGGGAAAAATTAAGCGGCAGAAGGCCTTTGCCAATCATATACTGACCAAGAAGTCTCCCAAAAGAAAGAGGTCTCTCAGGGCAGGGGGATTCGTTCATCGAACGAATGTGAAGGAAATCAAGAAACTGATTCCCTATTCATGACTTTGGGCGATGTCTTGAAAAGGCCGCTCTTCGCAGCTCAAAAGCTTTTCTAGTTGCTGTCCGTTGTCGGTTGTCAGTGGTCAGTTGTCAATATCGATTCACGTCGTCCGGTTGAAAATCAAATGCCCTGGGCCTGTTCTTGAATCGTCGTGGACGTGTAACTCCTCACCCTTGTGCCACCGACGAGGGACTACAAGCAACGACTTTTGGTGAAGAGTGGCCTTTTGAAAGATACCTGCAAGGGGACGGAACCCCTGTTAACTGCTGATAAGAAGGAGATTTTTTACTAATGCCGAGAATGACGAATGCTGTTGGAAGGAAAAAGAGGAAGAAGTCGGTCTTAAAACTCGCCAAGGGATTCCGGGGGGCTCGATCAAAGCTATTTCGTTCAGCCACTGAGGCTGTTGACCGTTCTTTGAGGTATGCCTATCGGGATCGAAAGGTACGCAAGAGGGAATTCAGACGGTTATGGATCGCAAGGATAAACGCTGCAGCCCGATCACATGGAACCTCATACAGCCGTCTCATGGATGGGATTCAAAAGGCCGGCATTGGGATTAATCGGAAGGTTCTTGCCGATATGGCGGCTTCTGATGCCGAGGGTTTCGCAAAGATCGTGGAAAAGGCCAAAGAGAAGACCGCGTCTTAAGCATTTTCAATTGTTGTCACCCCATCGGCTCCAGCTGTCATAGATCTGCTTCTCTAATTATAGAGTCTAGAATAAACAGGGATCTCAAATGGGAGAAAATCATTTGATGCTCAAGAGGATCGCTCGTCTGGAGGATGAGGCACTGTCCCGACTCAAGGAGGTGAAATCCCTCGAGACCCTGAATGACTGGCGGATCCAGGTTCTCGGCAAAAAATCAGAGCTGGTCATGATCCAGAGGACGATTCGGGAGCTTCCGATTAAGGAACGTCCCGCCATTGGGCAGCATTCGAATCGAACCAGAAAGCAGCTCGAAGATGCCTTTGAGAAGCGTAAAGAGGAGTTGGAAAAACTGAGGCTCGATCCTCTCCTCAAAGAGCAGCTCGATGTGACTCTGCCCGGATGGCCGGTGGGCCTGGGTAGCCTTCATCCGAGCACGCAGGTTCTTCGTGAAATTCAATCGATTTTCGCTGAAATGGGATTTCAGGTTTTTGATGGCCCAGAGATTGAGACCGATTTGTATAATTTCGAACTTCTCAACATGCCAGCAAACCACCCTGCCAGAGACATGTGGGATACATTGTACATCAGCGATACCGTCTTGTTGCGGACCCACACTTCACCGGGTCAGATTCGAGCCATGAGGGCATTTTGTCCGCAGCCCATCAGGGTCATCTTGCCCGGAAAGTGTTATCGGTACGAGGCGATTACCTCCAGATCCGAAGTGATGTTCCACCAAGTGGAAGGGCTTGCCGTAGGAAAGAGGATTACCCTGGCAGACCTGAAAGGGGTTTTGGTCGAATTCGGCAGGAAGATGTTCGGTCCGAAGCGAGAGATCCGGTTTCGATGCAGTCACTTCCCCTTTACGGAACCGAGTGTGGAGGTTGATATGGACTGTCTCGTCTGCGAGGGGTCCGGATGCTCAGTCTGCAAACAAACAGGCTGGGTGGAGATCCTTGGCGCCGGTATGGTCCATCCTAAGGTCCTTGAGAATGGTGGCTATGACTCAGAGATCTTTAGTGGCTTCGCTTTTGGTATGGGACCGGAACGGATTTTTATGCTCAAGTACGGGATCGATGATATCAGACTCTTCTTCCGCAATGACCTTCGGTTTTTAAGACAATTCGAGTGAAAATAGATCTTTCTGTCTTGTCATCCAACTTGGGATCAGGGGATGGCACTCTATGTATTTGAAGCAGGGGGATATGACGAATACCTATGCGAGTTCCACTGAATTGGTTGAAAGATTTCGTTGACATAGAGGTTCCTGTCGAGTGGTTAGCCGATCGAATGACCATGGCCGGCCTCGAAGTTTCCAAAGTCGAACAGGTGGGGCAGAATTGGGACAGAGAGCGGATTCGTATTGGGGAAATTCTTGAGGTGAATCCTCACCCGAAGGCAGATCGGTTGACTGTTGCGAGGGTGGCATACGGATCTGATAAGGTAACCGAGACCGTGAGCGGAGCCCCGAACATCCGGGTGGGGGATAAGGGCGGGAAGGTCGTTCTGGCCCTTCCCGGAGCTTCTTTTTTGGACCCACACTCGGATCACGACCGCAGCATGGTTTTGAAGCCGACAGAGATCAGGGGGATCCGTTCCGAGGGGATGCTCTGCTCAGAAAGGGAGCTCGGCATCTCGGAGGACCACAGCGGGGTGATGATTCTCGATCCTGATGCGCCCGTTGGCATGCCAGTTCGGGACTATTTGGGCGACACAGTTCTGGATTTGGATCTAACTCCAAATCTTGGACGATGCCTATCGATTATTGGAGTAGCCCGTGAGGTGGCCGCTCTCACAGAGCAGCAACTTAAGGAGCTGCCTCGGAAGGCGCTCGATTTGACAGAAGGGGACGGGTGGAAATATTTAACGGACCGGAATCCAGCAAAAGCGACGACGAGCTATGTAAATATTGAGATTCAGGACCCCAAGCTCTGCCCGAGGTATTCTGCCTGTCTCATTGAGAACGTCACGATCCAACCATCGCCAATATGGATGCAGAACCGCCTGCGACTTGCGGGGATGCGGCCCATCAATAATGTCGTCGACGTGACGAATTACTGTATGTGGGAATGGGGCCAGCCACTTCATGCCTTTGACTACGAGAAAATCAGAGGGAAAAAAATCTCAGTGCGAAGGGCTCGCACAGGTGAGGAGATCGTCACTCTCGATGGGGTTCTGAGAAAGCTCACGGAAGACGACCTTCTGATTACTGACCGAGAGGGACCGGTGGCGATTGCCGGCGTCATGGGAGGACTCGATTCGGAGGTGACGGATGAGACCAGGTCGATTCTTCTTGAGTCAGCAAATTTCAATCTGACGAGCATCAGACGGACCGTACAGGCCCTAAAACTTCCCAGTGAGGCCTCTCTCAGATTTGGCAAGGGGATCGATCCTGAGTTGACGATTCCAACTTTAAGGCGTGCGAGCCTGCTGGTGAGAGGGATTTCTGGGGCTTCGATATGTGCGGAGGTCGCAGATGCTTATCCCATCAAGGCCAAAGAAAAAGTCATCCCCTTAAGCACGGGGGAAGTCAAAAGAATCCTCGGCATGGACTTCTCGGTGAAGGAGATCTCTGACATCCTGGAATCTCTAACATTTCGCTGTAAGAAGGCTGACAAAGGGGGGACGATTAATGTAACGGTCCCAACCCACCGGCTCGATGTGTCGATCGCTGCAGACCTGATCGAAGAAGTGGCCCGGGTTCACGGCTATGAAAAAATCCCCACAACGCTCATGGATGATGCCTTACCCNNGGATCCCTCGACATTCATCGGGCTGGTCAATCCCATCAGTCCGGACAAAGCCTATATGCGGCAAAGCCTGCTTCCCGGGATGCTCGATACGCTTCACTTCAATTCGAGAATCTCGGGCCATTTGATGTTCTACGAGGTGGGTCGAGTCTATTTCCCCGCTCCTCACGAGGAACTTCCCAATGAGCGACGTCGGTTGGGGATCGCTATTTCTGGTCCTCTTGAGAGGATATGGTGGGGAGGAGCTGGGGCAGTCAGGATTGAATTCTTCCATCTAAAGGGTATTCTGGACGCGTTGTTTGAAAGAATCGGTGTTGTCGGCCACGGCTATGAAACTGTGATCCATCCAGCCTTTCATCCGGGGAAGACTGCCGCAGTGCGGATCGGTGAAATCGATCTTGGTCTTGCCGGTGAACTCCATCCCGATGTGGTTCGCAATTTTGAGCTACCTGAACAGCCCATCATTGCGGCAGAGCTGGATTTAGACGAGATGTTCAGACAGAGAAAGGAATGCCGTTACCAGCCCATTTCACCTTTTCCCCCGGCCAAGGAAGATCTTGCAGCTATACTTGCAGAGGACATCCCAGCTCACGAGATCGTCAATGTGGTCATGGAGGCTGGGAAGCCTCTGGTTAAGGAAGTCGTTATCTTTGATGTCTGGAGGGGCAAGAATATCCGAGCTGGCAAAAAGAGCGTTGCTTTCTCCTTGACCTACCAAGCCACGGACCGTGTACTTAAAGCGGGCGAGATCAAACGAACTCGTGAAAGAATAATCCAGCGACTCTCCGACACCCTTGACGCCAGACTCAGGGAGTGATTGCTTTCAGATCCCAAGAGGAGAATCGTCGCTATCTGAGCGGAGACTTGGGGTTGACAAATTTGAGATTCGAGGGTCTAATGGAGGCCACTGAGATGCTTCACACGCGATTCGGATTGGGACTCGGCTTGTTGACTCCTGATGAATCTCAGAGTGAACGTATTCGGTGGTATGGGTTTCCGTCCTAATTGGGGGCTGATCCATTTATCAAAGGAGGTTTTGTCATGACAAAGGTCGATATTGTTAGTGGCGTATACGAGAAGGTTGGGTTTTCTAAAAAGGAAGCCGTTCAGGTCGTAGAAACAATCTTCGATCTCATGAAAGAGACTCTGGAGCGTGGGGAGAAGATCAAGCTCTCCGGATTCGGTAATTTTGTGGTGAGAAATAAGAGGGCCAGGAGAGGGCGAAACCCTCAGACGGGGGATGATATCGAGATATCTGCGAGAAGAATTCTGACTTTTAAACCGAGTCAAGTGCTGAAGAATGCTCTCAACAGGAGCTGATGGGTGATTCATTGAAGTCGGAGCAAAAACCCTTTGTCGACAAGATTTATCACAGAATTGGGGAGGTGAGCCGGATCACTGGTGTGAAACCCCATGTCCTGAGGTATTGGGAATCAGAATTCAAGGAGATCAAACCTCTAAAGAGTCGATCTCTTCAACGGCTTTACCGGAAAAAAGATTTGGAGCTCATATTTCATATAAAACGACTTCTATATGAAGATGGATACACCATCGCAGGGGCAAGGAGCAAAATAAAGGAATTGGCCCAGAGCGATCGGAAACAGATGAAAATTGATTTTGACAAAGAGAAAATCGAAGCGATTATCCACGACCTCAAAACGGAATTGAAAGGAATTAGACAGATACTGGAGTGACCTTCTGCTTGAGAGGAGATTTGAAAGTTTCTGAAAAAGCCAATTTGCGCTGCTGAGAAGCTTTTTCACATATCGGATGCCTCGATGTTTCCCCCCTAGAGTCGTTAGACCTCACTCGCCATAAATTCTGGACATCGGAATGCTGTTTCTGTATATTGAAAAGGAATCGGGGCGTGGCGCAGCCTGGTAGCGCACCGGTATGGGGTGCCGGTGGTCGCCGGTTCAAATCCGGCCGCCCCGATCTTTTCTATTATAATTTCAATAATTTGCATCCATTCAAGGCCCTGAAAATCAGGGCCTTTTTTCCACAAAACTGAGGAAACTCCAGTCTCGTTACTGGAGTTTCCTCAAAACCAGGCATGTAGCTATGCAAGTAGTCGGAATTAATATCCATTCCCTCATTATGCAAATACCC
>WVXP01000215.1:0-1530 GCA_011773445.1 Pseudomonadota bacterium
TCACTGGACTTAATTTCGATGGGACTCGTTCTCGTCGATCTCTCCATTCGAATTTCGTTCAGCTGAGCGGGACCAAGGCCGATGGAAAAGACTCTCACATTGGACTGGTTGTTCACGTGACCGGAAGCCTGATTCACATTGAGAATCCCGGTATTTTCCTTCACCGAGCCGACTACCCAGGTCTGGCTCTCTCCACCCTCGGCTGGGCATAAAATCAGCAGGGACAAAAAGATCCCGGTGAGGAATCCCGCCAAAAATTGAACGACCCCTGCTCTACCCTTGACCATCGATTTCTCCGATTTTCTCGAAATAGGAGAGGAGCGGGGTAATCCCACTCCTCTCCTTATCTTCATTCGGCGAACGAGACGGAAACGATGTTCGCTTGGTTGTTTACGGCGCCAGAGCTCTGGTTGACACCGACTATCCCACTATTCCCCGTAATAGAACCACCGGATATGCTGGCCACCCTTACCGCAGCTATATCAGTAACGCTAAGAAGCGAATTGGTCTGACCAAGATCCGCCTCCGCCAAGGCCACGACGTGTCCGCCTCCCAGACCGGCAGCCACAGCCACCGTGTTTGCCTGGTTATTCAATGAGCCAGAGGCCTGGTTAACCCCGACAACGCCATCATTTCCACTGATGCTCCCATCAATCCTGCCTGCGGAAACAGCAAGAAGCTGCAACTCGACGTTGAGCTCATTTTCCTGTTCCGTTGCGGCCTGGGAATTCACAAAGGCCGAAAGACCAGTGGTTGTGGCCGTCGCTACCACGTTGCCTTGATTGTTCATGGTCCCGGAGGCCTGGTTGACACCCACAATACCAGAGTTCTGGCGGATTGAGTTCGATATTTCGGATGAGGGATCGTCAGGGTTGATAACGATCACACCCGTATACGCGTTCTCTGTATTTACTTGATTCAACATGGCATTTGCTTCTGCCGCAGATTTGCTCTCCAGCTCTACCTTCACATCAATGCATGCGTATTTTCCAATCCACACTTCTTCCCAAATGTTTATCTCTTTGCTTTTCTCAACGGTCACATCAACTGATACATCGGCAATCGCGGGCATGGCAAGTGCCACACATACCAATAAGCCTAAAGTGATTCCCAATAATTTTCTCATTGCCCATTCCTCCTTTGCTTGAATTTCTTAGTCAGTAATGTTCTCTCTGAAGCGATCGCCGCGGCCGACCGCTCCTCATGTCTTTTTCATCACCTCCCCTCTCTTCTGAATCTAATTGGTCTCACCAACCACGCTGTTCACCTGCGCATTGGTCGTCGGATCGCCTCCGTTACGAAACACAATCTTGGGCCGACGGTCGACGTCTATTTCGTCTCCAAGAATAATTCTGGCCGAAAGAGGCGGCCCGTCGTCAGAGCTCAAGCCCATATTTTCCAGGCCTTTGCCCCTGATGGACTCAAGGACATACGGATCGACCTCTTCATAGAAAACAAAGATTTCTCCCTCCTGAGCGATGTCCGCTTCGCTGGTGGTTTCCCAATCACTGATTTGCTCTGATTCGGCAC
>WVXP01000215.1:1662-1824 GCA_011773445.1 Pseudomonadota bacterium
ACATTTTAAAAATCAGACGTCGAAAAGCTGTTAGATATATATGACACCTAAAAGTGTGACATTAGAAAAGCAATTGAATTTATAGAGGAATTCAATCTGTCACTTTTAGTGACGGATGTCATCTCTTAACGGAGAAGACGGTTCACTCGCCTGTTTTGGGGT
>WVXP01000252.1 GCA_011773445.1 Pseudomonadota bacterium
TCGTTCGCAAGATCCTCTTCGTCCTCCATAGATTTTAACGGGATATTGATACTTATGAACTTCTGCTGGTCCTCTTCATTCTCTTTATCCATCTGTTTCTGGCCGCACGAGCCTTTCTCTTCTTCTTTACGCTGGGTTTCTCATAATAATTCCGTACCTTCGTTGCCTTCAGTATTCCCGCTTTCCCAACCTCCCTGCGAAACCGCCGCAGCACCTTCTCGAAGGGTTCATCTTTCCCTGGGACTACGGTAACCACCGGATCCGTTACTCACCTCCTCACGTGAAGATTCTTTCGATCACCGCTCAATTTCCCCTTTACGGTCAAAGCCCACCGTGTGCCGCCCTCCGATTCCTTGATGGGTTCCACAAACCCTTGGGACTTGAGAAGCTTCAACCTTTCCAAAACCTCCTCCTGGGTCATATGCTCCACCGATTTATCGGATTCGCCAAGTTCATACCAGAGCTGTAGCAAGTCCAGATCCTCGTATAGAGAGAGAACCCGTAATATGGCTCGATCGATGGGGTCCAAAGAATTACGTCCCTCCATGGGCACACCTCACCTCTACCAGGATCACCGGGTAGATGATGTCTTAGATCGGATCAGGCGTTCCCGCAGATGTGGCTTCAGCTTCATGAATCCTGCTTACTCCTTTCGGGTCTTAAAAAAGCGTTTCCTGTGGGGGGAAACTCGCCACCGTTACGGTCGAGGGTATCAAGGATGCTCTCGGCAACGATCATCCTGTTCACCTTTGTATCCCGTGGCCTGACTTTCCACGAAATCTCACCGCACCTCCTCTTCTTGACCCAGCCCTCAAACTCTTCCCAAGTTCCTGAAAGAAAGTTCTTGTTGGCCATCTTCACCACCTCAACTGTTTTCCAGAAAGACCCACCTCTCTGTTGAGTCCTTTTGGGATCGTTTTCCTTCCCCCGACTTATCTCTTACGATTTTGCGATTCGAAATGAGCTCAGGGGGTTTCGCTCAAGAGGCGGACAGCTGCCGATTCAGGATCAGAGGAAGATAACATCCTCTTGAGCCAACGATTCGCCCTCTTCTCGTGTTCGGAATTGAAGAAGCTTTTTCTCGTACCCTCCTGAAGCTCTCGTTTTCTTTGGTGGATTTCCAGTTCGATCAAGGGCCGTACCATTCGCCACCCGAACTTCTCGGCAATGGTTTGCGAGTCGTGAATGTTTTCGACCCTCTCTTCTTCCCAACGACTGCGGATGCTTTTCGGAATCATGTCCACCCCTCCTGACGACCGGGTTCTCCGAGGAACCCAGCTTCCAAAAAGCTCGAAGCCAGTTCTCCCATTGTTAAGCAGAGAAGAACTAATTGGACGTTCGTGAGGCCTTGTTTTTTATATTATTGTACCCCCCAATATCAGAACCCACCCCATCAAGCCCAAGAGCCATCCTGGTGTATGCGATCTTAATCAATCCATGGGGTCATCCTATGGCCTGAACTGCCGGACTTACAAAATCTCCAAAAGGTGAATGTCGAAGACCAGATCATTTCGTGCCAGGGGATGATTCGCATCTAATGTCACCTTCGATTCGGTAACACCCGTGACCAGCACCTCGGTTACACCTCCATCCGTTTTTTGAACCTGTAACCGTTTACCGACTTTCGGATCCACCCCCTCTGGAATCCTCCCCCGATCAATTTCCACTACCAGTTCTTCTCGGTATGGGCCGAAGGCTTGATCAGCTGAAACCTTTTCGGTCTTTGATTCACCAGGGCTCATACCCACAACAGCTTCTTCGAAGCCGGGGATTGTGTTTCCGTCACCTATTGTGAACTGTAAAGGGTCGCCGTTTTCTGAGGAACTAAATACCCTCCCATCCTCCAATTTGCCCGTGTAGTGAACCTTGACGACATCACCATTTTTTGCCTTTGCCATCTCTCCACCCCCTCTCTTCCGTAGTTAAGAGTTCGTGAATATGTTTGTCCGGGGAGAATATCGAACGAGATGCCGCCGGTGCTTCGGGCTTCCCCGCAATGCAGAAGTTATCCCTGAGCCGTTGGTCGCTAAAAGACCATGAATTTACGGGCTGAAACTCCCTTGATTTTATCTCACCTCTCTGTCCCAACAAAAAAGCCGGGTAACCCATTCGGTTGACAAACCCGGCTATCTTCAAACCCCACAGATTCTTAAGGCTTTCTGACTACTGCGGTTCTACCAATCCGCTTTTGACCCTCGCCAAATCACGTAGCAGCCATTTGAGAATGCCCAATGAGATTCAAAGACCCGTGGCTCTCCGTCTCATCCTCACGAGTGCTTTGGCTTTGTCGAATTATTTTCCACTCTATCAAAGCAGATAGCTCTTGTCAAATAATTCTGAATTATTCTATAGGATAAAGCAGAATCAGAGGACATCTGATAAGGTAACGAATGAGAGAATCCTTCCATGAGGCCGCCTGCTATCTGTGGTCGTGTTAAACCGATGGCGAACGAATACT
>WVXP01000159.1:0-719 GCA_011773445.1 Pseudomonadota bacterium
AGCCCTGGCAACCCCCAAAACTCTATTACCAGGTGATTCCACTCTCTCGTATCAGAAGATTGGGTGAAATCATGCGGAATCGGGCCAAACAGTTGGAGATTGATCCTGAATTCATGGGTACGGATGACGATACGATTACCACCTGGATTGATATTCGGGACTTTGTCAAAGAGAAATTCGCAGCCATTCGTTGCCACAAAAGTCAGATAGGAGAAAACAGCTTTTTTCGTCAGTTCACGGAAAGCCAACGCAACGAATTATTTGGCTTCGAGTGTTTCATTCGGATGGCAGGTCGGAATAGACCCAGCAAGAAAGAGACCGATCTTTTCGAGGGCCTGCTTCCGTGGAACGATTCGTCCTAACCTCGAATTCCGGGATCCTTCCGGAAGCGTTAGAAGTTCATGATTAAACATTTAAGGCTTCATCAGGTCAAAGGATACCTTGTTGGCCTCTGTTTCTTCTTAGCCCTATCAGCATCTGAAACTCCCCATTCAAAGGCGACCGAGAAACTCTATCCCTCGACAAAATCACCGCTTGAAAAGGCCGAGTTTTGGCTCAGCCAAATGGCCCAGACCATCGGGCTATCGTCACTCGCATTTGAGATTCACGGTGCCTCTCTCCAGATATCGGAGATAGTCGCCCACCTTGGACAGATCCTTCCTCCTGGTTTTGATAACTGGAAACCAACAGGGCAGGTGACTTTCGATTTTGCTATGACG
>WVXP01000159.1:856-1093 GCA_011773445.1 Pseudomonadota bacterium
CATTTCGTTTGCGATTGCTGGGAGGTTACGACAACGAAAGTCGTCGGTTATCTCCCCTGTCCGTTTTTTTCTCTATCCCCTCAATTGGCCGAGGCACAATTACGGGCGTCCTTGAGGCCTCGGATGATCTCCGCGGTGAGATGAAGGCCACTGTCGGGCCCATCGCAAATGATCGAACTTTTAACCTCCTAGTCAAAGAGCTTCTTGGCCGTGATTCGTCCGCGTTACAGGGACTCT
>WVXP01000159.1:1167-2470 GCA_011773445.1 Pseudomonadota bacterium
AGATCAAAGCAGAGGGGGTAAAGATCCGGCTGCCCTTCTCAGTGGTAAAACCGGATTCTGAGACAACCCGATCTCCGATCCGTTCGAATGCAACCGGCGATGGCCAAATCCACATTGATCGGATCGAATGGAGATCCGGCGAATTGCAAAACGTCTCAACATCAATCGCCTTTCTTCAAGACACCCTCGTGATCGGCCGTATAGAACTTCCAGCCCGAAGAGGGGCCGTGATCCTCGAGGGGGCAAAGATTCAGAAGCCTTTCTCGCCTCTCGTCAACATTTCTATCGGCGTGTTTCTCAAGGATCTTCATTTGGAAGAAAGGTCCCTGGGATCGCTCCTCCCGTCTAGTTTGATAAACTGGAGATTATCAGGAGCAATGGACCTCCGTTTGGCAATGGGAGGTCGAAATATGGAGGCTCCTGAACAGGCGTTCGATGTCCGGTTAAGCAACATCTCTTTTTCGAGTCCCGATCAAACAAAGCTGGGAGAAAGCATCAACGGCAGGGTCCAGGTTCGTCTGAGTTTCCCCGACTCCAAAGATCGACCTGTATCCTTCTTGAGTGATTTCAACCTCGATGCGGGTGAAATCCTTTTGGGAGCCTTTTATCTCAATCTTCAAGTTGATCCAATTCGTTTTCAGCCCCGAGGTACATACGACCTTCAGAGCCGACGGTTTTCAACTTTCTCGATTCATTTTCATGCACCCACTTGGGGAGAGGGTGCGCTCACGGCGGCTCTTCAAACCCGGGAGGACCCGCGCGGCGAGGTGAAGTTTACCCTTGGCCCCATTTCAAACGAGCGAGCCCTCGCGCTTTTTGTGAAGGAGCCTTTTGCCCACATTTCGCCGATGGTAGAAGGACTCACCATCAATGGAGAGACTTTCATCACGGGTGAAATCCGTGGCTCTCTCAGCGACTACTCGATTCAAGGATTGATCGAGACGTCGGCCCTTGATCTTATGATCCCCGCACGTCGACTCGAGGCAAAGAAAGTGAGGATTCGATTCCCTTTTTCTCTAAAACAGCCTGGCAGTGATGGGATCACTTCTGGAGGCGGTTCGAACGAGTCCCGTGACGGTTTCATCAAGGGAGATTGGATCCGCTGGAGGTCACAGGAATGGCGAAACATTAACCTGCAAATGATCCTGAAAGATGACGCCTATTTTTTTCCTAACCCGATGAAGCTTCCGATTTTGGGTGGGGCCCTGGTCTTCGAGGAGGCCAGAATTGAGAACCCCTTTGGGAGGAAGAGGAAGATCACGATGGGATTGCGGTTGGAGCGACTCGATTTTTCCAGCGTAAC
>WVXP01000159.1:2480-2989 GCA_011773445.1 Pseudomonadota bacterium
ATGAACGTACTTTTCGAGAATATCAATCTGGAGGAGGCATCCCGGTCCTTCGAGTTTGGACAAATGGGCGGTATCATTGAGGGAGAGATGAAAGGATTCAGTTTCTCCTTTGGACAACCCGAGAGCTTCGAGCTTGAGATTCGGTCGGTCAAGAAAAGAGGAATCAAGCAGTACGTCAACGCCGAGGCTGTGAATAACCTCTCTATTCTGAGCACTGGCTCAGGATTCTCTTTCAGGAAGGGCGCTGTTCAATTTCTCAAGTATTATCCGTATGCCAAACTGGGAATTTATTGTAAACTGCAAAATGATGTCTTCACCCTTCGCGGTACCATCCATCGAAAAGGGGTCGAGTATTTGATCAAAAGAGGGCCTATTGGGGGAATAGATGTCATCAATCAGAATCCGGAAAACCGGATTCGATGGAGGCAAATGCTTCGCCGATTAAAGGCGATCGGTCAAGATATGGGAGAAGTGGAGGTTTCTACCCAGAAATAGGTGTGTTGCAGGTT
>WVXP01000159.1:3078-4596 GCA_011773445.1 Pseudomonadota bacterium
CAAAGAGCTGCCGAGGAGATTGTTGAAGAGGCGCGCCCAGAGCAGCAAGAAAAAGAGGGTGGTTCCCTTAAACCGATCCGCCATCGGTGGCTCGCCACGATGTTGCGAATCTTACGACCGGGTATCGCATTTGCTCAGGTCGATATCAATATTTCGACGCCTGCAATTCGAAACCTGAGGGCATCCCTCACGAGTCGATTCGGATCCCTTAAAGGATTCTACAGTCGTGGTTCCCTTGGAGAAAACAAGCGGGGCTATGTCGAAATCCGGGATGAGTCGGGTCTCGGTCTTAAGGAGAAGGGCGATTTGCGGAGACTCGCTGGAGCTGAAAATGCCGATCGGAAGGCACTCTATTTGGAAATCCTCAGGGCCAATAATTTGGACACCCAATTCCTCTCGGAGGTCGAGAAAATATTCGCCAACAATTGGAAAAGCAAGGCCGTTCCTGGTTCATGGATTCAAAGCGATGATGACAAATGGAGAAGGAAGTAGTGTCGGAGTGATTGCACCTTCTCGCGAGTCGTTTCAAAAGGAGGCCCCAGCATGTGGGGCCTCCTGTCTTTCATTTTCCGACTCTGAAGCCCTCGTCCTCAAAATCACGATGGTCATTCGGATTGAAAGGATATTCGGGTAATGATCCTTGGCAGTCGCGTGGACACCTATTTCACCTCGACATCTTTCTTTCCCTGATGGCAGGTATTACAGGTATACTCCTTTCCCTCAGTCTTGTTCAGATACAGCATCGTTCCAAGCATGGCTTTCGCGATTCGTCTGTGAACCAGAGCCTTCAACTCCTCCTCACTCACGGTTTTCCCCGCCAGACTCTTATAGGTTTGAGTCCGATCGCTCGTGTGGCAAAAGCCACATTTGACCCCCAAATCCTTATTCCACTGAATCATCGTCTTGTTAACTCCCTCTTTTTCAAGGTACTTCAGGTCCGCGTGTGACAAAAGCCCCCCAATAACGATGAGGGTAAAAGCAATGACCATTACCAAACCTACCTTTTTCATTTTCATACCTCCTTGGTTGATAGATTCTCGTGATTAAATCAAACCCTCGAGGCAAAAATCAAGAGGCATGAGGAAATCTTTTGGTCTCCCGATCACTTCATTTCGTCTCCTGGGATTATCTGGTCTTGAAATGGCTTATATTCATCAAACACAACTCCACGTTCGAGCCATCACGGTTCATTCCCCGCAGAAAGTCGAATCACGACTTCTTTCAGGACCAAGAAGATCGTCCGCTGCTGACGCACCGTGCAAAAGGCCGACACGATCGTCGTAAGAAGTTACAGAGCGGTTGTTTACCGGGTCGCTCCCCTCAGTCTCCGGTACGGCCAATTCGCCTCAAGGGCCATTAATGGGTCAAAGAGCAAAGGAGAGGCTCCGGACGTTGGGTCCTCCTCGGCCACGATTATCTCGTCTTCTCGCGAGGCCTCCATTGGGAGACAACCTTGTGGATTGACTTAAAGAGATCGATCCACCTTTGTCTGTAGTCTTCGTAGCGGACCGCCAGCTC
>WVXP01000161.1:0-2627 GCA_011773445.1 Pseudomonadota bacterium
TCGACTAACCTTCGGATTTCAATTTCGGAAATGAAGGCCCCGTGCACACGAACCATTTTGGAGCTCCCAGGAGGGAGAAACAGCATATCCCCGGCCCCTAAGAGATGTTCCGCACCGACCGTATCCAGAATGGTTCTGGAATCGATTTTCGACGAGACTTGAAACGAAATCCTGGCGGGGAAATTGGCTTTGATGATACCTGTGATGACATCGACGGAAGGCCTCTGGGTGGCCAATATGAGGTGGATACCCACAGCCCTTGCCATTTGAGCCAGACGCGTGATGGCCTCTTCAACTTCTCTGGAAGATACCATCATCAGATCGGCCAGCTCGTCAACCACCACGACAATATGGGGCAGTCTTATGGGCTCTGGGGCTGTTTCCTCTCTCTCTTCTTCAAGTGTGTCGCCACGTTTTCGGTAAACGTGACTCGTAGATTCCTTTAAGATTTTTTCAACTTGTCGGTTGTATTGGTCGATGTTTCGAACCCCCTTCTCGGCAAGAATCTCGTACCGCCTCTCCATTTCGTCGACCAACCAGCTCAAACCGAGGGCCGCCTTTTTCGGATTCGTGACGACGGGCAGGAGCAAGTGAGGAATTCCTTCATACAACGAGAGTTCCAGCATCTTCGGGTCAATCAAGAGAAAACGGACTTCTTCGGGCCTACCCTTAAACAGAATGCTGCAGATCATGGCATTGAGGAAGACGCTCTTTCCGGACCCTGTCGACCCGGCCACCAGGAGATGGGGCATCCTGGCCAAGTCGATCACAAAGGGGTCACCGGAGATATCCACGCCGAGACAAATAGAGAGCTTCGCTCGGGATTCCTTAAACTCCTCGGCTGTGACGATTTGTTGGAGGTGGACAGTTTGTCGGATCTTATTCGGAATCTCGATCCCAACCACGGCCTTTCCGGGAATCGGAGCAACAATTCGGATGCTTACGGCACTGAGTGCAAGGGCTAGATCATCAGCCAAGCCCACGATCTTGCTGACCTTCACCCCTGGCGCCGGCTCGAATTCAAAAACGGTGATCACGGGGCCGGGCCTCACTTCCACAACCTTTCCCTCGACCCCATAATCCCTGAGTTTTCTTTCCAGAATCTCAGAGTTCATGATCAAACTCTGTTTGTCCACCATGACCTCGTCCCCGCCAGGTGCTTCAAGCAGCGATACCGGGGGAAGATGGAACGTCCCTTTGGTTTCCAGAAAGTCGAACTCCTCCTGCCGAAAAGCCACCTCGCGCCCCGCCTTGGCCCTCGGAGGCACCAGGACACGAGCCACCCTCCTCATACTCTCTTTGCGTTGAACTTCCTTTTCTGCTCCGACTCGCCGCTTCCTTCCCATCTGCTCAAACCGAATGATCGAGGAGATTTGAACTCTCCGTGCCACTCTCGCCAGAAGGTGGTACAGGTCGACAGAGAGCTGTGAGAACGAGAGGCCTGTTGTGACCACAGTCGATAAAATCAGAAGAAGAACGACCAGAGAAGACGCACCAAAAAGGCCCAAATACTTTAGGAGGCCTGCGGATAGGAGCTCTCCAACTGCACCGCCGGCAACCACTTCCTGACCTTGAATATTGAGATCCTTTATCCAGGTTCCAAAACCGATCGAAAGGGATAAAACCAGAAGAACAACGCCCCCTGCCCTGACTCCGATCTGGTGAGCACCCTTTCTGAACAAAACCAGAAACGCAACCCACACAAATCCGGGTGGGAGAAGGTAGGCAGCAACTCCCAAAATCTGGATCAATAGATCCGCCCCATAAGCCCCGATAACGCCAGCAAGGTTATGGATCTCTTCTCCTTTCCCAATATGCTGAACATTCAGGGAGGGATCGGAGGGATGATAGGAGTAAAGAGCCACGCCAAGAAAAAATGCCACACCAAGCAATATCAGGCCCTGAATCTCCAGCCCAATCCGGTTCTGTTTCGAATCCTCAAACATGACCCCTCACCTGGCGAACGTGCTTTCTATGGCCGCCCTGACCTCTTGCATGAGGCCCTCTCGATCCGCCATGCTCTTGTTATCCGTCGGGATGGGTTTCCCGACGACGATTTCAATTTTTCCTGGTTTCACCCGCAGGGAGCTTCGGGGCAGGACCTCTCTACTGCCCCGAATGGATATGGGAACGATGGGAGCACCAGCCTTGATGGCCAGGGTGAACCCTCCCCTCTTAAAGGGATGAATCTCACCGTCAGGGCTTCGTGTCCCTTCAGGGAATACCAGCACCGACGCACCTCCCCGGATCTTGGCGACCGCTATTTCGATGCTCTCTAGCGCCTTCTTCTTACCCTTGCGGTCGATGCTAATATAACCAGCCGCTCCCATGGCCCATCCGAAGATGGGGATTTTGAATAATCCCGCCTTGGCCAACCATTTGAAATCGACAGGGAGATAGGCTAACAGCGCAAAGATATCATATGCGCCCTGGTGATTCGCCATGAGGATGTAAGGTCTGTCTCTGTCAATATGGTCAACACCGGATAGGGTCACCTGAACCCCACTGCTCCTCGTGATCACCCACCCCCAGGCTCGCGCATAGCTGTGGATGATTCTTCCCATCCGATCAAAGGGGAACGTCAAGAATGCTAACGCTGACAGCACAATTGTGCTGACGACGAGGCA
>WVXP01000161.1:2639-3478 GCA_011773445.1 Pseudomonadota bacterium
TCATCCAGATCATAAGGCGACGCCCCGAGGCGATCCGCCTCGATGACTTTGGGACTGAAACTAAGGTAGCCAAGGATCCTGAATTCCTTGTTCAAATTCTCGTCGATGATTTGCCTGTCCTCGTCCGAAGTAATTTTGTTCCCTACAATATAGATCTTGGTGATACCCAACTCGTTCGCAAGGCGCTTGATCTGCCTGGCCGTTCCAAAGCTTCTCAGACCCGGTTCCACGACGACCGCTAAAGCATCCACGTAACCCGTCGACCCCCGACTCAGGTGCTCCAGGCCTGCCTCCAGATCGACAATGACCGTCTCATCTCGAGCCACAAAAAGGTGACTCATGAGGTTCTTGAGCAGTACGTTTTCAGGACAGAAACATCCGCTCCCCCCGGACAAGACGCCTCCCAAAACCAGCAATTTGACGCCTTTATAGGTTACACTGTACTGTTCAGGTATATCATCCACCCTGGGGTTTAACTTGAACATCCCCCCGAATGTCCCTTTCTTGCTCGCCGTCCGTTCCTCAACCAGATCGGTTCTCTGGGCAAGGGGAACCAATCCTGAAAGTTCCTCTGCAGGGATTCCGAGGGCCGAGGCCAGATTCGCGTCCATATCGGCATCGATAGCGAGAACTTTCTTCCCCTCATCAGCGAGAAGACGTGCCATCACTCCCGCTAGAGTCGTTTTCCCGACACCTCCTTTTCCCGAGATCGCGACTTTCACTTTTTCCTCCTAGGAGCTATCTAACATGGCCCCTGGCCCTTGTCAAGCAAGGAACGGCGCCATTTTCATGATAATTCGTCCGACGATTCCGTCTCAAATTTGATGTATGAAGGGTCT
>WVXP01000161.1:3509-38804 GCA_011773445.1 Pseudomonadota bacterium
GACAACTGACAGCACCAAGAAGAGTTTTCGAGCAGAGAAGAGCGACCTCTTTCACAGATCTATCAGGAGAGCTTCACGAGTGCCCCCTCGATCCGATCAAAGGCCTCCTTAAGGACAGACAAAGCCGTTGCGAAATTGATTCGAAGGTGGCCCTCTCCATGGGGGCCAAAGTCCGACCCGCTCTGAACAATTACGCGAGCCTCCTTTTTCAGATAGTCGACTATCTGCTGGCTGGTCATCCCGTAAGACGATACATTGGGAAAGACAAAAGGGGTCGCCTGAGGTTTCGGGCACCAAACGCCATCAATCTTTCCGAGTCTCTTCAGTGTATAGTCTCGCATCCTCTTCAGATGAGACCTGAATGCACTCAGCCAGGCATCTCCATGGATCAGAGCGGCTTTGGCCGCAGCTTGAGCCAGCGTGTCGGTGTGGACAATCATTCCGTGAATTCTTTTCCTGATCTCTCTCATATGTTTGCCACGGTTCACGATATATGCAATCCGAAACCCTGGAATGCCAAAAGCCTTACTGAATCCAAAAACGGTCAGTGTCCGTTGGAATAGATCAGGGCTCAGAGACGCGAGACTCAAATGTTCCCCGTCGAGAATCATGTCCTCATAGAGCTCATCGACGAATACGAATAGGTCGTTCTCTTGAGCGATTTGTCCAACTGCTTCGAGTTCTTCTCCACTGAGTACCCTTCCCGTCGGGTTATGGGGATTGCACACCATGAGAAGCCGAGTCCGCGGTGTAATCTGACGCTTCAGATCGTCTAGATCCAAAGATAGATTATGGGAAAAATCCACGGAGTTGAAGACCGGCACCGCGTGAGCGTTTTCAATATTTTCAATAAAGGGTGGATAAATGGGAGCAGGGCAGATCAGAGCTTCGTCGCCAGGCCTTAAGGTATGGTAGCAAGCCACAAAGATTCCAAACATCGTCCCTGGGACCATGTGGACGTCTTCCACTGTTGCTGGGATACGGTTCACCCGGTTGAGTTTCTCACAGACTACCTCGAGGACATCCGGGTCTCCAGAATAGGCCCCATAAGGGGTTCGGTCCTCATCAAGTGCCCTGATGATACCCTCCTTGATCTCTCTCGGGGTTCGAAAATCGATGTCTGCCACGGATAGGGGGATTACATCCTCTGGCCAAGGAGTCCACTTCAGTGCAGCACGCCTCCGGAGAAATCCCTCATCGATCGTCTCAAAACCCATCCCCTTCATGTCCTTGTTGTCCCCAAAACATCCCCTGCAACAATCCGGACTCTCTTATTTCGCTCTGTCCGGAGGATGAGAGCCCCATCACGATCAAGGCCCTCTGCTACACCTCGATATAGGTCGCCAAAGGATTCCACTGCCAACCGTTTTCCTCGGATATGTGCCACAGACTCCCACTTCTGGATAATCAGCTCGACTCCCCGGGACAAGAAAGCGTCGTACCAGAAGTCAATCTTTTCGAGAAGACACCGGGTAAAATCAACCCTCGAAACCCTGTGACCCAGCTCTCTCATGACGGAGGTCGTGTTTTCACGGAGATCTTCGGGAAGGAGTTCTTTTTCCATATTGAGATTCACCCCAAAGCCGAGAACAACGAAATCGACCCGGTCCGTCTCTGCTTTCACCTCATTGAGTAATCCGGCCAGCTTCTTTCCTCCCACCAGGACATCATTAGGCCATTTCACCTGTGCCTCTAACGCGAAACTCGCTGAAAGGGCTTCCAGGGTCGAAATGACGCCCACATAGGTCAACAGTGGGACTAGCCTGGGGACAATCGAGGGTCTCAGGATAACGGAGAGATAGAGGTTCTTGCCTTNNTTCTTGCCTTGGGGAGAGAACCATAAACGACCCATCCGGCCGCGACCTCGGCGCTGGGCCTCCGCAATCACCACCACCCCTTCCCGGGCTCCACGGAGGGCCATTTCGTAGGCCAAATCATTGGTCGAGGTCACTTCTTCGTAGGTGCGAAACTCTCTGGCCACCCGAGAGACCTTTAGGTCTCGTTCAATTTCTTGAGATGACAACCGATCCGGTCTCTTAACCAGCGCGTATCCGAGATGAGGCTTCGCTGCGATTCTGTAACCATAACCTCTAAGCACCTGAATTCTTTTCCAAATAGCAGCTCTTGACAAACCTAGCTGCCGACTTAGGTCCTCACCGGAGGCATACCCCTGGCACTCCTCAAGGGCGGTAAGAATTAACTGATTGATCGAGTCGTTCGAGGTTCTCATCAAATGCGCTTGCTATTCTTGTCATTTCTCAATGCGCTGCTTGGTCTCAGGAGAATTTAGCCATCAGGATGGAAACAAGAAAGAAAACGCCCCTCAAGACACGCGGTCTTACAGAAGAGCTCTTCAACGCTCGGTTCGAGTCGCCCATCTTTTGAAAATCTTGCCAAGTAGGAAAAACCCGGTTTGTATTCTCAATTAGGAAAACCTAGGAGGCTAGGTAGCCATTCCTGTTGGTCAATTCCGACTCCTGACCCCTGCCCTCTGACTTATCATTTTCCTGGCCCCCTGTCATAACGGAAAAACTGCATCGAAAAAGTCCCCCGTCCTTGACTCAGGGACCTCAGATCCGTGGAATAGCCGAACATCTGGGTCAACGGACAGCGTGCCTGAATATGAACGACCTTTCCCTTTGGCGTAATTGACTCGACTTTGCACTGCCGAGACTTCAGGTCTCCGATGACCTCACCCATGAACTCCTCGGGAACCACAACAGTAGTCGCCATGATGGGTTCGAGAAGCACGGGTTGGGCCTTCTCACACCCCTCTCTAAGCGCATTCGAACTCGCCATCTTCAACGCCACGGGAGAGGGATTGTCAGCATCGAAATTCACATCGATGACTTCCACTTTGATATCCGTTAGCGCGAATCCCATGAAAGGCCCAACCGTCACGGCATCCCGAACGCCTTCCTCGATAGCTTCATAGATCTCTGTCTGCAATTTTTCTCGTGGAACCATTGAAGTAAAGTCGATTCCCCGGCCCCGTCCTTGTGGGGATATTCTGAGGGTGACTTCCCCAAAAAGCCGGGTTTCATCAACTTGACGGAGGAACCTCCCTCTCTGTTCGACGACCTTTTCGATCGTCTCCCGGTAAACAACCTGGGGGCGACCCACGTTGACCGAAAGGTTGTATTCATTTTGCAGACGGGTAACCAGCACATCAAGATGGAGCTCTCCCATTCCGGAAATGATGGTCTGCGCCGTGTCATCGTCAAAGTTAACGAGAAAGGTGGGATCCTCTTCTGCCAACTTTTCAAGACTCAGGTTCAGTTTGTCTTGGTCTTGGTTGGTTCGAGGTTCGACGGCCACGGACATGACCGGTTTGTAAAAATCGATCGGTTCAAGAAGAATGGGGGCGGCCTCATCGCAGAGGGTGTCACCGGTTGTAGTTCCCTTTAATCCCATCACAGCAACGATATCCCCTGTAGACGCCTCGTCAATCCTCTCACGATGGTTGGCGTGCATTCTAAAGATCCTCGAAATCCGCTCCTTTGTCCCTAACCGCGGATTGTAGGCCGCTTTGCCCACCTTTATGCTGCCTGAATAGACCCTTACATAAACCATCTTTCTTCCCTCGTCCATCATGACCTTGAAAGCCAGGGCGGCAAAAGGCTCGTTGTCGTCGGCCAGTCGTGTCTCGGACTGACCCGTGTTTGGATTTTTCCCGGTAATACCTGAAATCTCCAATGGGGAGGGCAAGTAATCGGCCACTGCATCAAGGAGAGGTTGAATTCCCTTATTCTTGAGGGCCGAACCGCACAAAACCGGCACAACCTTCATGCCAATCGTCGCTTTCCGAATCGCCGTTAAGAGCTCCGGTTCTGTGATGGGTTCCCCCTCAAGATATTTCTCGGTTAAGGTATCATCTGTTTCTGCTACGGCCTCAATCAAGCGCGAACGATAATCCTCAGCCTCCGCTCGATAGGATTCTGGGATCTCTACCTCACTGTAAGATGCCCCCAGGGTTTCTTCGTGCCACATGATCGCCTTGGCCCTGATCAAATCGATAACTCCTCGGAATTCGTCTTCTATTCCCAAAGGCATCTGAATCAAAAGGGGCCTTGTGCCGAGCCTGTCGATCATCATTTTCACCGTTCCGTGAAAATCTGCCCCTACCCGGTCCATTTTGTTGATAAATGCAACTTTCGGAACGCTATATTTGTCGGCTTGGTGCCACACAGTCTCAGATTGGGGTTCAACACCCTCAACGGCCGAGAAAACGACGACAACACCGTCGAGAACTCTGAGGGCACGTTCGACTTCGATCGTAAAGTCGACATGGCCAGGTGTGTCGATGATATGAATGTCATGGTTCCGCCACAGGCATGTCGTCACCGCAGAGGTGATGGTAATCCCCCGCTGTTGTTCCAACTGCATCCAGTCCATTACCGTGTCACCGTCATGGACTTCTCCCATGCGATGGGTCCGCCCGGTATAGTAGAGAACCCTTTCGGTGACAGTGGTTTTCCCTGCATCGATATGGGCCACGAACCCTATGTTTCGCGTCTTTTGGAGCTTTTTCCTGAATGCCATGTTCTGCTTCTTGACGAGTCTTCCGACATGGTAATCAAAAAAAGCCGCGGAAACTATAGAAATGTCTGGCTTTTTTGCGGCATATTAAAGGCTTCCCCTCAAAAAGTCAAGCGAGCCAATAAGTAGCCAGGAGCGTGAGATATACGCAGGGATATCTTCGAAACTTTCACATAGATATTGCATCAATGACGGAGGTGTTTTGGTCATTTGATATTCGAGTTTTGAAATTGTTTCGAATTCGTCCCTGCCGGGACGCTTCGCCCGATATTCGGATTTCGAGTTTAAGCGTCCTACACATACTTCAAATTTGACCGAAATAGAATCGACTTTGATGTGGTTCCGTCGCGGGGCTGATCTTTCTTGCATTTTGAGACACAATCTGTTACTATTTTTTATCGCCTCTCGTCTGTTTCTCTTCTTTCCTCTTTTACAACAATCGGAGAAGGATTTGTCTCATCTTGCCCTAAAGCGCTTCCTTTTCATCACGCTACTGGTTGCCCTCGTTTCTCCTGCAGCCTGCACCCACATCGAGAGACTCAAAAGGCCCTTTACCCATCGAGTGGACCGCAGGGTCCGGCATAAGGAAATCGTTCGCATCGATGATCGCGTCTATGTGAAAGTGCCGAATCCAGATGCCCAGGCTGAGGGTGCTCAAATGCAGTATCTCTATGTGTCGGTTGATGAGTATCTTGCCAACCGCGAGACCTTCGATTCGGCACCGATTTCGAAGCCATCCACCCAGGAGGAGGAATGGAGGCCTGTGGAATTGGAGACCGCATCGCTTCCGACGACGGAAGAACCGGATAAGACCGGAGAGATAGGAACTTCTCTCCATTTTAAGAAAAGGCTCATGATCGTTCCTTTCAGAGATTCGACCAACGCTTCTCATAAAAAGCTTGCCGACCGTGCCCTGCAAACTCTGATTTCAAAGATCCGGACAACATCTGATCAGATTGTTTTTTTCGACGCTGCTATTTTGGAGGAGACGCTGCGAAGCCGGAAACTCGACCTTAAATCCTTTGAATCTCCAGAGACCATACAGCTAGCGAATCAGCTGTTCAACGTTCACGCCATCGTTACAGGGACGATCAACCATCTCTTCACCTCATCAACTGAGAGCAAGGTCAAGGGGAAAGGCAAGACGACATATGCCATTGCTGAGATAAGCGCGAAGCTAATCGATGCGGCGTCGGGAAGGGTCGTACGGGTATGGGAGAAGAGAAATCCAACATTTGCCTCAGAGGGAAAAGGGGATTTCTCGGAAGAAAAGGCCCAGCTAAAAGCGATCGAATGGATCATTTCGGAAATCGGCCTGGAAATCACCGAGGAGTTAAGGGGGATCAGCTGGCATACGACGATCGCCAGCGTTGACGGTGACAGAGTATATATCAGCGCTGGAAAACTCTCTGGCGTTCGGGTCGGGGACGTATTCTCTGTCTACCCGGCAGCCTCTCAGGAGGAACCCAAAGGAGAGGTCCGTGTGGGGGACTTATTTGGGATTGATTCCTCTGTGGCAGACATCACAAGGGGAAAGGGCTTCAGAGCTAACGACGTGGTTAGGCCTACTTTGAGGTGATAAGTCTATTCCAAATTTAGAAAGGGGATACAACAAAAACGTAAGAACCAACAAAAAAGGGGAGTTTGAAAAATGTTTGAGATTGGGGACAAGGCTGTCTATCCTGGACATGGAGTTGGCGTCATCGAGAAGATCGAGAATAGAGAAATCTCAGGAAACAACAAGGCCTTCTATGTTTTGAAGATCTTGGACAATGGAATGACCATCATGATCCCTACGGACAACGCGGAAATGGTCGGGCTGAGAGAGATCATCCCTGAGTTTCAGGTTCCAAGGGTCTTTCAGATTCTCAAAGAGAAGGATGTTTCCGTCGATAATCAGACATGGAACCGCCGATATCGGGAGTACATGGAGAAGATCAACACGGGATCGATTTTCGAGATAGCCGAGGTCCTGAGAGATCTCTCCATGCTAAAAAATGAAAAAGAGCTTTCATTCGGTGAGCGCAAGATCCTAGATACGGCAAAAAACCTTTTAGTCAAAGAGATTGCCATCGCCAAGAGCTCTCAGGAGAATGAAGTTGTCCAAGAGCTTCGATCGATCTTAGATAGCTAGGTCGTACAAATCGGTATACTAAACTTTCGTATTTCCTGAAAACAAACAGAAACACTCTTAAAAACCTCCCCTTAGCCAGCCGAGTCTTTCCAATCTAAAAGGCCTTCCGGGACCAGGATATCCCTTTATCATGGTGAATCAACCGTGAATCGACTCTGTGCCCAGTCTAGAAGGAGATAACATGGCATCTCTCATACTATGGATAGTCCTAATTCTTGCCAGTTCTCTGGGTGGGTATATTGCAGGCAGTGAACTCACCTCCTCAAAAACCTTCGCTTTGTGGGGCTTGCTCGGTGGGGCAGTCCTCGCCATTCTCGCCATACTTTTCGTGGAAAATGCCAAAAAAACACCCTTGCGAAAAATCTGCGGAGGGGTGGCTGGTCTTTTGGTGGGGCTCCTTTTTGGACGGCTCATCTCAGCTGCCGTCCCCTTTTTCGTCAAGTCCGGCAGCATAGCGATCAGTGGGATAATCTACTTCATTCTAGGCTATGTGGGGTTAAAAATCGGTTTGAAAAAAGGAGAAGAGTTTAACCTCCAGAGTCTCACGCTCTCGAAAGGAACGGACACTGAGCGCTTTAAGATTCTTGATACAAGTGTGATCATCGACGGACGCGTGGCCGACATTTGCGAGACGGGCTTCATCGAAGGCACGTTCATTATTCCCCAGTTTGTGCTCCATGAGTTGCAGCACATTGCCGATTCTCCCGATTCAGTGAAAAGAACCCGCGGGAAACGGGGACTCGAGATTCTTCATCGAATGCAAAAATCGGTGGATATTGAAGTCCGGATCAGTGAGCAGGACTTTCATCGGATCAAAGAAGTCGACACGAAACTCGTGGAATTGGCCAAGCGAATCGACGGCAAAATCATCACCAATGATGCAAATCTCAATAAGGTCGCCGAACTTCAGGGGATTAGTGTCCTCAACATCAATGCATTAGCCAATGCATTGAAGCCCGTCGTGCTGCCTGGAGAGGAGCTGGATGTTTACGTTCTCAAGGAGGGAAAAGAACCTGGGCAGGGCGTTGCATATCTCGATGATGGAACCATGGTCGTCATTGAAAGTGGTCGAAAGTTCATGGGCAGGTCTCTCGATGTGGTGGTCACCAGTGTCCTCCAAACCACCGCAGGACGGATGATCTTCGCCAAAGTCAAGGAGGAGGGGACTAGCAGTCAAGCCGAATCTTTTCAACACCGTCAGGAATGGCAGCGAGGGTAACGGTGCAGAAAGTGAAGAGAAGAGTCGCTGCACTAATCGTGGCTGCCGGTGAGGGACGCCGCATGGGGAGTGCTGAGTCGAAAGCCTTTCTCCCCCTAAAAGGTATCCCGATTCTCGCACACACCATTCAGCCGTTTGAGGCCTGCAGCCGAATTCAACGTCTCTATCTGGTCCTTCGAGAAGAGGACATACCTTCATGGCACCAGACGATCCTCGATCGGTTCCCGTTCAAAAAAACACAACCACCAGTGCCTGGAGGATCACAGCGGCAGGACTCGGTCCGTTTGGGTCTTGAAGCCATCGAAGAAGACATCGATATCGTTCTCATTCACGATGGAGCTCGTCCCTTTGTCGATCCTCCCATACTTGATCGACTGCTCGACACAGTGGAAAAGACACAGGCTGCTGTCGTCGCCGTACCTGCTACGGAGACGATAAAAGTTGTTTCCCCCCGAGGTCTCGTCGTCGAAACACCAGCCAGAGAAGACCTTTGGCATATTCAGACTCCCCAGGCCTTCGATTATAGCCTCATCCTCAAAGCCCATCGCAAAGCGGTGGCAGATAATATCGTCACGACAGATGACGCAACGCTCGTTGAACGGCTGGGTATTCCGGTCACCGTTGTGCACGGTTCTTACAGAAACATAAAAATCACAACACCCAAAGATCTCGTCATTGCTTGCGCTCTTCTCGAAAATGGTGAAACTTCATCTGAGTCCTGAGAGAAGCCAATGAGAATCGGTTGGGGTTACGACATCCACCCGTTGAGAGGGGGCCGAAAACTCGTTCTCGGGGGTGTGGAGATCCCTTTTGAGAAAGGACTGTATGGGCACTCGGATGCTGATGTACTGATCCACGCCCTCTGTGATGCTATTCTGGGGGCAATGGGGGATGGAGATCTGGGACAGCACTTCCCAGACAGCGACCCGAAACTCGCTGGCATCGAGAGCAGTCATCTACTTCGCGAGGTTGTCGATAAGGCAAAGGCGCGGGGCTATGAAATCCATAATGTGGACGCGACGATCGTCGCTCAAAAGCCAAAATTGGCAGATTACTTGCCCAAGATGAGAGAGCGGCTGGCGGAGCTTGTTGAGGTGAAAAGGGAAGACCTTAACGTGAAGGCGACTTCACCGGAGGGAATTGGAGCGATCGGCCACGAAGAGGCCATCGCGGCTCAATGTGTGGTCTTGATGCAAAAGAATCGGGAGGAATCAAGCTAAACAATGTCCCTCCGAATCTACAACACCCTGACCCAGAAAAAAGAGGACTTTCGTCCGATTCGTCCTAAAGATGTTCGGATGTACGTTTGTGGCGTTACGGTTTATGACCGATGCCATATTGGTCACGGGAGAGCGGCGATCATTTTTGATGTGATTTACCGTTACCTGAAATATAAGGGCCACAGAGTCGTATACGTCAGAAACATCACCGACATCGATGATAAGATCATTAACAAGGCGAACGAGGAGAAGACCGAAGCAAATGTGATTGCCGAGAGATACATTTATGAACTCCACGAGGATATGAGACTCCTCGACGTCTTACCGCCTACCCACGAGCCACGGGCCACCGAACATGTCTCTGATATTATCGCCATGATCCAAAAACTCCTGGACAACGGATATGCCTACCACTTGAATGGCAAAGTGTTTTTCTCCGTTTCAAAATTCAAGCCTTATGGACGGCTTTCTCATAAGCGCGTGGAGGAGCTTTTGGCTGGGACGCGCTTTGAGCCGGACGAGGACAAGCGGGAGGTCCCGGACTTTGCTCTCTGGAAGCCTGCGAAGCCCGGAGAGCCCTCCTGGCCGAGTCCCTGGGGCCAAGGAAGACCTGGATGGCATATCGAGTGCTCGGCCATGAGTACCCGGTACCTTGGCGACAGTTTCGATATTCATGGTGGAGGTCGGGATCTTGTTTTCCCCCATCATGAAAACGAAATTGCCCAGTCTGAGGCCGCTACAGGAAAGACCTTTGTCCAGTACTTTGTGCATAACGGCTTCGTGACGAATGAGAGTGTGAAGATGGCCAAGTCCCTCGGGAACATCGTCACGATCCGTGAAGTCCTGGAGCAGACCGATTGTGAAACTGTTCGCCTCCTACTCCTATCCCACCACTACCGAAGCCCTGTTGACTTCTCCCATAAGACACTCATGGAATCGTCTGAGAACATGGAGCGATTCTATCTACTCTTAAAGGAAATCGGCACAAAGCTTCGAACTTTCCCGGGAAAGCTTGCAAAAGTCCCAGATGAGAGGCTTTCGTCAGAAGAAAAAAGCAGTTTGGAGCCTCTCCTCCGTTTTCCCAAGCGCTTCGAACAGGCCATGGATGATGATTTCAATACCGCTTTGGCAATTGGTTATTTTTACGATATGGCGAGGGTTCTCAATCGCATCCTCCACAACCCCGGAGATGACCCGTCGCTTGGCCCCTCCCTACTTGCATTTGCTAAAGATTGCTTTGAGAAACAAGGAGCCGTTCTTGGGCTTTTTCAGTCCGACCCCGAGGCCTATCTAGGCCAGAGAAAGGAGAAGAGCCTTGAAGCTGCCTCCTTGAAAGAGGGTGAAATTACGCGTCTCATCGAGGAGAGAGATATGGCGAGAAAGGCCAAAAATTGGAACCGTGCCGATGAGATACGAGACTACCTCGTCTCCCACAACATTGTCCTCGAGGACGGCCCGGAGGGAACGCGATGGCGAATCAAGGAGTTCTGAAGAGAGGACCATTGTCCCCTCCCTCAAACCCCGGAAGTTCAAATCAGGAGGAAGGGGTGTCAAAACATCGGGTAATCATTGTCGGGGCGGGACCGGCGGGGATTTTCGCCGCGCTCAAACTTAAGGGCGCAGGTCTCCGACATATTCTGATCATAGAACAAGGGGAAGACATCGAACGGCGTAGACGGGATACAGGCAGAGACATTCTGTGCGGCTGGGGCGGAGCGGGGGCCTTCAGCGATGGAAAGCTGACCCTTTCTCCGGAAATCGGAGGATTTCTCGAAGATTTCATATCGAGGGACGAACTCAAGAATCTTCTGATCGAGGCGGACGGGCTCTACCTCCACTATGGCGCCCCAAAGAAAACTTTCGGTTCACCCTCTGAGAAGACAGAGACCCTCACCTATCTGGCCAGACAGGCAGGGATGGAGTTTATCCCAACAGAGATTCGTCATGTGGGAACCGAGAACTGGGCCAAAATCCTCAAAAAAATGCGTGAAGACCTTGGCAAGGAGGTCACGGTTCGGACGAAAACGCGGGTAGAGCACCTGTGGGTCAACAAGGGAGCAGTCCGTGGTGTGGAGCTGGAAGATGGCCAAAAACTGGCTGCTGACTGTGTGATCGTTTCTCCCGGGCGTTTCGGAGCCGATTGGGTCAAGCGCGAGATGGAACGGCTCGGTCTCTCTTCCTCCCCCAATCCCGTCGATATCGGTGTTCGGATTGAGTCTCCAGCCGTCATCTTGAAGGATCTGACCGATACGGCCTATGAATCCAAACTCATCTATTACTCCAAAACCTTTGATGATAGGGTGAGAACCTTCTGTATGAACCCTTATGGAGAGGTTGTCATCGAGGAGAGCAACGGCATTGTCACAGTCAACGGCCATAGCTATGCCAACAGGAAAACCGAGAATACCAATTTCGCCATCCTGGTTTCTAGCAATTTTACCGAGCCCTTTGATGATCCCATCAACTACGGGGGAGTCATTGCCAGGTTGGCAAACCTCCTGGGAAGGGGCGTCATCATTCAACGTTTGGGCGATCTCATGGAAGGGAGACGCTCCACACCCGAGCGCATTACGCGATGCATTACCCGGCCGACCCTCTCCTCTGCGACCCCTGGGGACTTGAGTTTCGTCCTCCCTTACCGGTATCTCAAAGATATCATGGAGATGCTTGAGGCTATGGACAAGATTGCACCTGGAATCTTCTCTCACCATACACTTCTCTACGGTGTGGAGGTCAAGTTTTATTCAAATCGAATCAGCCTCTCTCCCACGCTGGAGTCCCAGGTCAAAAACCTCTTTTTCATCGGCGATGGAGCTGGTATCACCCGGGGACTTCTCCAAGCTTCAGCGAGCGGCATCCTGGCAGCCCGGGAGATACTGAAAAGGGTGTGATCAGGAGTCAGCCTCCCCAGAGAAGTTCTCAGGCGATTTCGAGAAGTGAGAAGCGGCCTTCAGGTGTCAGATTGAAAAATAGAGGCATTGAAAACCCTTCTGTTAACCACAGAGGCACGGAGATCGCAGAGAATTGTTTCGTCTTTGCCCATCGCGAGGCGGCGATGGCCAAAGACATTTCATCTGCACAGGGACGGCGGTTTGTCCGAAGGGCCGGAACTTTTCGTGTGCCGTAGCCCCGGCAAACGAGAGAATCAAATCCTCCGTGCCCTCGGTGACGCTGTGGTCGAAGAGACTGAAAGCGTGACGCTTATTCTAAGTACATTCTGGTTCCTGACTTCTGCCCTTTGATTCTGACTCCTGACGACTGTCTTCTACAGTTATGAACACCTTCAAACTAATCAGTGATTTCGAACCTACCGGTGATCAACCCGAGGCCATTGAGAAACTGAGCTGTGCCCTGCTCGATGGCGTCCAGGAGCAAGTGCTTCTGGGAGTGACGGGATCCGGAAAGACCTTCACAATGGCCAATACCATCGAAAGGGTCCAGAAACCCACGCTCGTCATATCCCACAACAAGACCCTTGCGGCGCAACTATACGGAGAATTCAAGGAACTCTTTCCGGAAAACGCAGTCGAGTTTTTCGTCAGTTACTACGACTACTATCAACCGGAGGCTTATATCCCCAGCGCTGACCTCTACATTGAGAAGGACACCTCCATCAATGACGAGATTGATAAGATGCGTCATTCGGCTACGCGATCCCTTCTCGAACGGGACGACGTGGTCATCGTGGCCAGCGTATCATGCATTTACGGCTTGGGCTCACCCGAGGCCTATTACGGGTTACTTCTCTATCTCGAAAGGGGGGACCGAATTTCGAGAGACAAGATTCTCTCCAGACTCGTAGAGATTCAGTATGAGAGAAACGATTTTGACTTCTACCGGGGAACCTTCCGGGTCCGTGGCGATGTGGTCGAGGTTTTTCCGGCCCACGAAGAAAGCCTGGCCGTTCGAATCGAGCTGTTTGGTGATGTTGTCGACACGATCTCTGAAATCGACCCCCTCAGGGGTCGGGTCGTCCGGAGGCTCGAGCGGATTGCCATTTATCCAGGCAGTCACTATGTCACGACCGAAGAGAGACGAAGAAAAGCCATCGAGAATATCCGCCTGGAACTGGAGGAGCGTCTGCAGTGGCTTCGTCAGAACGACCACCTTCTCGAGGCCCAAAGATTGGAGCAGAGAACGCGGTTTGACTTGGAGATGCTCGAAGAGATCGGTTACTGTCAGGGTATCGAAAACTACTCCCGCCACCTCACAGGCCGACAGCCAGGAGAACCGCCACCCACGTTGCTCGATTACTTCCCTAAGGATTTCCTCCTTTTCATTGATGAAAGCCACGTGACGATTCCACAACTCAACGGTATGTACTGGGGTGATCGATCGAGAAAAGAGACCCTGGTCGAGTATGGTTTCCGTCTCCCCTCTGCCCTTGACAATCGTCCCCTCAGTTTCGAGGAGTTCGAGTCTCGTGTTAACCGGGTCGTCTACGTCTCAGCCACACCGGGGGAGTATGAAATGGGGAAGAGTCAGGACCATGTAGTTGAGCAGATTATTAGACCCACAGGACTCATGGATCCTGAGATTCATGTGAAGCCCGCCACCAATCAAGTGGATGAACTTCTCGAAGAGATACGCAACCGGGTAGACTTGAATGACCGGGTTCTGATCACCACCTTGACCAAACGGATGGCAGAAGACCTGACCCAGTACTACGCCGACATTGGCCTCAGAGTCCGATATCTCCATTCAGAAATCGACACCCTCCAACGCTGGGAAATCATCCGAGATCTTAGGCTAGGAAAATTTGATGTCCTCATTGGCATCAACCTCTTGCGGGAGGGACTGGACATTCCAGAGGTTTCTCTCGTCGCCATATTGGACGCGGACAAGGAGGGGTTTCTCCGATCGGAGAAATCTTTGATACAGACCTGTGGTCGAGCCGCTCGAAACATCAACGGGACGGTCATCCTTTACGCCGACCGGATCACGGCTTCGATGCAAAAGGCAATCGATGAAACGAACCGGAGAAGACAGATCCAGGCTGAATATAATAGAGCAAAGGGCATTACGCCCAAGACCGTCCAAAAATCGATCAGAGACGGTCTGACATCGATTTTTGAGGCAGACTACCTCACCGTTCCTCTGGTGGCTGAACCCGAAGCGGCGTATGTGCCCCTCAATGCTATTCCAGAAACCGTCGAAAAACTGAAAAAAGAGATGAAAGAGGCAGCGGAGAGACTCGAGTTCGAACGGGCAGCTGAACTACGGGATAGGATTAATCACCTCCAGCAACGGGAACTCAAGGAGAAATAGACTAGGAACAAGGGTAAAAGACAAGGTGAAAGGTTCACGGTTAAAGGATAACGGCAAACCCTGAATCCTTTGTCCTTTCTCCTTTTACGTTTATCCTAACTCAAGAGCGAAAATATCAGCGTCAGCCCTCCAACAGCCCAACAGTAATAGGCAAAGCGGTAAAATCTTCCTCTTCTGATCACGCCTAGCAAAAGGCGAAGTGCAACGTAGCCGGTCAAGAAAGCAGCGAAAGCTCCGAGCAAAAAGTTCTGGGAAATCAATATTTCGTGCCCGCCAGAGGAGAGAAAGGGTGCACCCAACGCGCCGATCGTTGCAGGGATCATCAGGAGGAATGAGAATC
This sequence comes from Pseudomonadota bacterium, assembly GCA_011773445.1. GTDB lineage: Bacteria > Desulfobacterota > BSN033 > WVXP01 > WVXP01 > WVXP01. Next base: position 18,230 of record WVXP01000161.1, read on the forward strand.
TTGCCGACAATTCCCTATCCAGCTCCCGAAAAAGGCCAGCAGAAACGGTCACACCCGACCGGGAAATTCCCGGAATCAAGGCAAAGGCCTGGACTACCCCTACCCAGATGGCATCCCTGATTCCCATCTTCTCAGTATTTTTCTTGGAGACTTTTAGGCGGGAGGTCAACCAGAGAACCGTCCCTGTCACCATGAGCGTGAATCCCACAGCCAGAGAAGAGGCAAAAAGCGGTTCAATAAGCCTTTGGAGAGTAAGGCCCACAACAGCGATTGGAATCGTTCCCACTGCGATCCACAGGGCCAGTCGGCAGTTAGGCCGCTCGAAAAATCCCAAGAGGGGCTCATCTCTGAATCGATCCCCGAGATAGGCGAACAATTCCCTGAAGATGGACCCGATATCGGGCCAGTACACCAGAATGACAGCCGCGAGGGTTCCAACGTGGACGGTGATATCAAAAAACAGTTGGGGCTCTTCCAGACCAAATAGCCTCTGGGAAATGACCAGATGCCCAGAACTACTGATAGGGAGAAACTCCGTAACCCCTTGAACGATTCCGAGGATAACAGACTCGAAAAGAGTAATAAGATCCTCCTGATTCAGAAAAATCGGAACCTAGTAAGTTGCGAAGTCTTATTCAGATTTGTTCACTGGCTATTATTAAATTCGAAATACGAAGCACGAAGTTCGAAACAAATTCAAATTTCCAATACACTGAAATGTTCCGAATTCTATTCGCTCTTAGCCAATATGGTACCAAAGGGTTCTTCAAGATCGTAGCATTTTGGATTTTGTTTTTTTGTCATTAGGATTTTTTTCGGATTTCGAGATTCGACATTCGAATTTGATTGTTAAAAATAAGGCCTTTCCGGGCAGAATCAGCAATTTTTCACACAAAGAATTTTGGTATCTGGAGGTCAAATGACCTTGATCAGAATACGAAAAGCCTCGACACCGCTGAGCACGATCACGGTGACAATCGTGCCTGCCATGAGAACCCCAATGATATTGGCAACAATGAACTTTCTGTAGCCCAACCCGATGAGATACGCCCCGAGCGCTCCAGAGTAAGACCCGGTTCCCGGAAAGGGGATCCCGATAAATAGGGCGACCCCGATCTCCCCGTATCTGTCAACGGCTCTCTGAATCCGCCGTTGAGTCCTGACCACTATTCTCTGGTAGGACCGGTCCAGCCATGCGAACCTCAAAAAAAGGACCATCACTTTATCGACAAAGAGGTAGACTAGGGGTCCCAAGACGATGTTCGTGATCACGCAAACAACAACGACGCCCCACCAGGCCATATCGGCTCTCAGGATACCAAATGGGATACTCGCGCGAAGCTCCAGGGTCGGAATAAGGGTAATGAGAACCAGAATCAGGATTGTTTTCATCTCATCAGAGCCAAAAAACGCCGTAAGGGTACCCAAAGCAATCTAAAATAACAAGCCCCCCTGCTGAAGGTGCAACAGGGCTTTCAGTTTGGGTTAGCGGGATCCCTGGTCCAAGATAGCTCAAGATCTGCCACTATCTGGTCATTCCTTTGATAAATTTTTGCAAAGAGGTGCACTCTGATCAAAGGGGTATAGAAAAACAGCAGATTTTGCCCCTTTGATCCGTATGGTGGATCCGCCTTTGTCAACGGAAGGCCTGGTGCTGGCAAAAAGCAGCCAGGTACAACGAAAAAAGGCTAATTCTTGGCCATGTTGCTGTCGATATACAATAATGAAATCAGAGGGTTTCCCAGAAGCACAAGAACGCGGCCGCATATCGGATTGGCACTGTTTTTGCCCACTAAGCTCACAACCCATACGGAAGGCGCACTTGTCTGATGGAAGGATCTGAAGTCCACCTTCTCGACTACCTCAGAATCGTTTACAAACGGAAGTGGCTCATTCTTGCGATCATGTTGATGGCCATGGCTCTGGGGGCTTTTCGTGTTTACCGGGCCGTGGCAATCTACCAGGCTGTGTGTACCATTAGTGTCGGGGACAGACAGAATACAACAATCCACGGGGGTCAGGTGGTTCAATACACTGACTACTGGTCTTCGGAGAAAAACATTAACACTCACCTCCAAATCATGCTGAGCGAACCTGTTCTTGAGGAGGTGAGCAACTCGTTGAACCTGGGCACACCATCCAACTCTCCGGTAGGGCCCGAAGCGTTGAGGGGCTATTACAGGATTGAGTCCGTGAAGGACACCAATCTCATACGAATCAAGGCAATTCACACGGATCCAGGGACAGCCCAGAAGCTAGCGAATGTCATGGCAACCAGCTATCGGGAGTTCAACATCAAGAAGCGCCTCGAGTCGTCTGAAAACAGCGTCTTATGGCTTAAGAAAGAGATCACGGACTTAAAAAAGAAGATGGAGGAGGCAGACTACAATCTCTACCAGTACAAGCAGAAAAGCCATATCCTTTCTTTGGAAAAAGAGACCAAAATGCAGGCCGAAGAACTCTCACAACTTCGGTCCACCCACAACGAAACCCGTGTCAAGCGCATTGAAATCGAGGCGAAAATAAGGGAGTTAGAAAGAATCCTCAAACTCAAGAACAAGTACATTCCCGCTTTCCTCGAAGGAGACGTTTTTCCCACCTTAAGCAATAACCTTGTAAAAGCCAGACTCGAACTGGGGCAGCTACAGAAAAAATATGGACCGAGGCATCCGAAAATCATTGCTGCTCAATCGAATATCACCTCGATTCAGGTCCAGATCGATCAGAATATCAAGAAGGCCATAAAGAGCCTCCAATCCGAGCATTCCGTTCTGCTCGCAAAAGAGCAGACCCTGGAAGCAACCATCAAGAACTATACCCAGAAGGCCATGAACACGGAGCAGAAACAAGTCCAGTATGCCCTTCTTGAGAAGGAAACCTTAATCAACAAAGAGCTCTATGACATCCTGGTGGCAAAGTTAAAGGAGATAAACATTACCGAGGGCCTCGAAACGCCGGAGATTACAGTCGTAGAGACGGCTGAAATGCCGGGAACTCCCATGCAGTCGAAGCGGAATATGAACCTGGCTATGTCCGCCATTCTCGGATTGGTTTTCTCGCTCGGTTTGGCTTTCTTCCTCGAATATCTCGATGTGGGGCTATCTACGAGAGAAGAGGCAGAGAAATATCTCGATCTTCCTGTCTTGGGAGTCATTCCGCAAACCCAGACAAGAAACTAGCAGGCAATCTATGGGACATAACCATCGTAGGAGCATTTTTGAGATTAGAAAGGACGGACCTTTTGCTGAGGCCTTTGACAGCCTCATGGTCAATTTTTCCCTGTCCTCAATCGATGACCCGATCAAGAGTATTCTGGTTACAAGTAGCGTTATGGAGGAGGGAAAAACCCTTGTCGCTACCAATCTGGCGATCAATATCGCTGCCACGGGCAAGAAGGTCCTTTTGGTCGACCTAGACCTGCGCCGCCCCTCCGTGCACAAATGGCTCGATGTGAACGGGAATTTCGGCCTCGTGAATGCCCTGCTCGGTATCACGAGTGTCAACATCGAATCCGGCAGGTTGGGAGAATATACCATTGGCGATCTCCTCTACTTCCTTGAGGCTCAAGGTAGAAGCGCCTTGGTGACCTTCGAGAGCGACGGCACAGCTGTGGAAGTGACCGTCAAAGCCGGGCACATTATCAATGCCAATCTCAAGAATGGACCGATCGAGAGGAGTCTTGGAAGGATTCTCCTTCACTGCAAAGGGATCACATCCGATCAATTGAAGGAAGCTCTGACCCTTCAGCAGCGTACAGGAAAACCCCTGAGCCAGCTCCTTGTCAGCCTCGGTTTTTCTCCTAAGGAAGAGATTAAGAAGATTACAAAAGCATTGATCGAAGAAAGCCTTCGGAGGCTCTTCCTTTTCGAGAATCCTACTTTTCGGATTGAGAACCTAAATAGCGCTCACATCGAAACCTATGCAGAAGAGGTTTCCAAAGAACAGGCCTATTTCAGAAGGTTTGTGGAACTCAACACAGCGCCCTTTTTCAATCGGGTGGTGAGCGCGGCCGTCAAGTCCACACCCGTTCAAAACCTCTTCGTTTGTCCCTGTGGAAAGCTTCCTCCCAACCCCGTGGAGGTCATGGGTTCGAAAAGAATGGAAGAGTTTGTCAAAATAGCCACCGCCAGTTTTGACATGGTCGTCCTCGACTCATCCCCGGTTTTGGGGGCAGCCCACGCATCTCTGTTACCCTCTCTCGTGGACGGAGTGCTCCTCGTCGTTCGGGCAGGAAAGACGGATAAGAAAATCATCCTGGAGGCAAAGAGGCAATTGGAAATGGCCAACGCCAAACTTCTTGGGGTGGTGCTCAATGGGGTGGACCGGAGAGTTCACTACCGCCGGTACTATCCCCACTATGCCCGAAGCGAGGAAGCAGACACCAAACAACCCGTTCACCGGAAACTGATCCCCCTACTCCGGGGGAACTCCGATTCAGCCCCAGAACGGGGCCAAGAGGCGCGATAGAAAAGCCACCCGCCGCCATGTGTGTTCCTCCTTTCCGCCCCTCTCTGACTCCTTCTCAAGATCAGGGAAAATGGCATGAATACTGCATAAATACGCTTGGATTTGTCCGTTTAAGAGACCTCCTGACATTCGGAACGAGATCTCCATATTGAGTCCCTTTTGAGTTGCACAACGAAACGAATTGAAAGAGGTGGCAGGAACCTTGATCGCAAATACCGACAAACCGGTAGCAAACCCTGTGGCAGTACTCCGAGAAGAATTCGACGACTGGGCCGTTCTTTTTGACCCTGACTCCGGAAATGCCTTTGGCCTCAACCCTGTCGGAGTGTTTATCTGGAAACGCCTCGACGGCCATCATACAACAGGAGACATCCTGAAAGAACTCTGTGAGCACTGCAGAGACGTCCCTGGGGACGCGGAGAGCCACATTACGGATTTTGTCAAAGATTTAATGGACAAAGGCTTAGCAGGATATCAAATATAAGAGGCGTAAGGCACAAGGCTCAGGGTCAAGGGCGAAAGGTGGAGTGGCAGGGGCAAAATATAGATCATGAGACTGATGAACACCCCACGGTCTGTGGAGATCTCTGTTACAAACCGTTGCAATCTCAGATGCACGTACTGCAGCCATTTCACAAGCGCCGGTGACGTGGATCAAGATCTGCCCGCCCACGAATGGCTCACGTTTTTCGAAGAGTTGGCCCGCTGCGCGGTCATGGATGTGACACTTGAGGGAGGAGAGCCCTTTTGTCGGGAAGATCTGAAGGAACTCATTAGGACCATTGTCCGAAACCGAATGCGATTCAACATCCTGAGCAATGGAACGTTGATCACGGATGAAATCGCAGCTTTTCTGGTTGCAACCAGCCGTTGTGACGGTGTTCAAATCTCGATTGATGGCTCCGTTCCCATGACACACGACGCGTTCCGGGGCAGTGGGAGCCTTGTAAAGGCAATCCATGGAATCAAGTGTCTTCAAAGGCACGCTGTTCCCGTTACTGTCCGGGTGACCATTCACAGACAGAATGTCAGGGACCTTGAAAACATCGCCGAATTGCTGTTGGAGAAAATTGGCCTTCCAGGTTTTTCGACCAATGCTGCCTCATTTATGGGCCTCTGCAGGCAGCATACCGACGATGTTCAGCTTTCGATAGAAGAACGCTCGCTTGCGATGGAAAGCCTTTTGAAGCTCAAAAATAGATACAACGACCGCATCAGCGCTTCCGCCGGCCCTCTGGCTGAGGCGGAAAACTGGCTAAAGATGGAACAGGCTCGTCGGGAAAGAAAGGAATCTATCCCAGGAAGTGGCTATCTGACAGGTTGCGGAGGGGTGATGAGCCAAATGGCGGTGCGTGCCGACGGGGTCATGGTTCCATGCATTCAAATGAGCCATATCGAGTTAGGCCGAATAAATAGGGATGATCTTAAAGAAATCTGGCAGAATCACCCCCAACTGAATAGGCTCAGAAGTCGCCACGATATTCCGTTGTCCGATTTCAAGTTTTGTCAGGGGTGCGATTTCATCAACTATTGCACTGGAAATTGCCCTGCTCTGGCCTACACGATTCTTGGCGAAGAGAATCATTCAAGTCCTGATGCATGTCTCAAACGATTTTTGGAAGCAGGAGGGCGGCTGCCACACAAAAACGTAAGAGCTTAATTGGTTCGATTGGTTTCATTGGTTCGGTTGGTTTAGTCACTTTGAATGTGGAATGACTGCAAAACATGAAGAGAAACTCTAATAAGAAATCCCAAAAGCGGAAATATCCGTTGAATCAGATTTACTTTTACCTAACCGGGGGGTGCAACCTGAGGTGCCGTCACTGCTGGATTGTGCCCAAGTACCAGAGTGCGGGGAACTCCTATCCAACTCTGGATCTGGATCTTTTCAGATCCATCGTTGAACAGGCAAGAACCCTGGGGCTCTCGGGTGTTAAGTTGACGGGCGGTGAACCCCTCTTACATCCTCAGATCCAGGATATTATGGAACTTATTCAGACAGAAGAACTCAGTCTGACGGTGGAGACTAACGGCGTTTTGTGTACGCCTAAATTGGCCGAAAGGATGGCTGCGTGTAAAAACACATTTGTCTCAGTAAGCCTTGACGGCGGAAATGCAGAAACCCACGAGTGGGTGCGCGGCGTCCCAGGCTGCTTTGACCACGCCTTGGTGGGTATAAGAAACCTGGTGGTTGAGGAGCTCAAACCTCAAATCATCATGACCATCATGCGCCGAAATAAGTGCCAAATGGAGGCGGTTGTTCGATTGGCCGAGTCACTGGGTGCCGGCTCGGTGAAGTTCAATCTTCTCCAGCCAGTCGCCAGGGGGGAGAAAATGCACGAAGCCACTGAGACTCTGACGATTGAGGAGCTTGTGGATCTGGGACAATGGGTGGGAACAACCCTTTCGGCTTCAACCCCTTTGCGGCTCGTCTATAGCCATCCAATGGCCTTCCGCCCCCTATCGAATATGTTCGGCAACAATGGTGACGGATGCGGAGTCTGTGGAATTCTTGGCATTCTCGGTGTTCTGGGAAACGGCTCCTATGCCCTCTGCGGCATCGGGGAGACGGTCCCCGAGCTCGTCTTCGGGCACGCAGCAACTGATCGCCTGGAGGATGTCTGGAACAATACACCCGTCCTTCTTGAACTCCGCGAGGGACTTCCCCACCGATTTGAGGGAATCTGCCAGGATTGTCTCATGAAGACTCGGTGTCTCGGTGAATGCGTCGCCCAGAATTACTACCGCGCGAAGAACCTCTGGGCACCATTCTGGTTTTGCGAAAATGCCTATGAAAAAGGACTCTTTCCAGAATCTCGAAGAATTTCAAACGCCCTGCGCCGGACTGCCAGGGACAGCTCCCCGACCATGCCCACGAGAGCTGATGAACATTAAAACCGGAGCCGAAACGACATGACACGAAATGAAGTGAAGAAAAAAGATGGGAAGCTCAAATATCAGAAACCCCAACTGATGAGATTGTTTGGTTCTGAGGACACCGCTTCGGGAGCGAGTTGCGGACCTGGTAACAGTGCCGTTCCCAATTGCACGCTGGGAACGAGCGCGAAAAACAGTTGCGCCTCCGGAACTGGGTTTATTCCCTAATTTAAATGGGGGGGGGTTCGAAGGCATAGAATCCATTTTGGGAATCAATGGGAGTCTTCCCCCTATTTCCGCGAAATTGACACCTCGGTGCCACCGGCTCACTGACGCGTGGAAGACTACTGACATGGGAGACGAGGGGAAATCTGGTATTTTGAATGACTAAAATGCACCGCACAGTAGACAAGCAGAGACGTTATTGCCTAGAGCTCGGAAACGGCCTGGGGTGGACCCTCACAGCTACTGAAAGGGTAAGGTTTTGGCTCGAGAAGTTCGCGTCGATCCTGGAGCTCACCGCGTGTGGTCCGAACGGGCACCCAAGACTGATTTTCATCCCTCACAAAGCAGAACACTCTGGGAACGGGGAATCCGCAGCCATCCTCGATTCAGACAGACTCAAGGATCTTCCACAGGGGGGATGGACTAAACAAACCCTCGGGGCGCTGAGGTTCTGGTCCCACCCGAGGGTTTCAGACATGATCTGCGAGACCGGTCAATTAGACGACAATATTGATGAGATTGTAAGTATGTGGTGGGCGGTTTACCCGATTTTTCGGCGGGTGCAGGAGTCCGATGGACTTCCTCTCCATGCAGCGCTTGTCGGGCGGAACGGGGTGGGTGTCCTGCTCGCAGCTCCAGGGGGCACAGGAAAATCGACCTGTTGCCGTCGTCTACCATCTCCATGGCATGCCCTGTGCGATGATGAAACAGTGATCGCCCGTGATCACGGGAACCGATACCTGGCGCACCCATTTCCAACGTGGAGTGAGTCCATCCAGCGAGGGCCCGGACGCAAATGGAACGTCCAACATTGTCTACCGCTATCGGCCGTATTCTTTTTGGAGCAGGCAGAGACCGACGAGGCAGTTCCCATCGGAAAGGGGGAAACCAGCGCGCTAATCAACAGATTAGCCGTCGAGGTATCTCGGATCGATTGGAGAAATCTGCCTCGAGAGGAGAAAATTCCTATCAGGAAAAAACTCTTTCACAACGCATGCGAACTCGCAAAATCAGTCCCGGCATTTAAGCTTCGGGTGAGCCTTAACGGTCGCTTTTGGCAGGAGATGGAAAGGGTTTTGTCAGAAATAGTTTGATCAGTTGGATTGGTTTAATTGGTGGATTGGCTGGGTCTTTTGAGTCAGAGGGAAAAACCAATAAAACAAAGATTTGTAACGTACACGGGCCCCAGCATGAATCCCACGTTGAGGGCTGGGGACAGACTTGAGGTGAATCCATATGAGGGTCGAAAGATTCGACCAGGAGATGTGATCGTTTTCCTCTCACCTGAAAATGGCAGCAAAATCTCCCATCGCGTCGTTTCCACTGGTCCAGACGGAGTCAGAACCCGGGGAGACAAAAACAGCCAAATTGACCCATGGGTTATCCGTACCGATCAAATACTTGGGCAAGTGATCTGCGCGGAAAGAGGAAACATAAGACGCTGGATCTTTGGAGGCTGGATGGGGATAATGTCCGCCACAGCAGTCAGAACCCTCCGTAGGGTCGACTCAAGCATGTCCTCCCTGCTCTATCCTGCCTATGATTGGCTATCCAGGTCAGGCATATTCGGGCGACTATTACCAGGCCAAAGGAAAACCCGAGTTGTCTCATTCAACCGACCCGCAGGCAGAGAACTACAACTGCACATGGGAGAGTGGGTAATCGGCAAATGGATGCCACACAGGCGTCAATGGCAGATTCGCAGGCCTTTTCGACTTTTTGTGGACGAAGCATCTTTGCCCGACAACCTGCCCGATTCATAGCCTTTTTCCACCGATGAGCTTGAAGTAGGCCCGTCCCTTGCATAGATCTCTGTCCAGTTCATGATCAATTCAATCATTACCTCATTGCATCAGGTTAGAAATTGAGAACCAACTTGTTCACAATTCTTAAACAGGGGCTTTCCCGGAAACCGCTGAGAGATACGATCACCGAGCGACATAGCTACGGCGGCATCAAAGCCAACCTGAAGAACCTTCGCCCCTTTGTTGGCCGACACTGGCGCAAAGGCGCATTGGGCGTACTCCTCATTATCATCACTTCGACCCTCGGTTTTCCCCAACCCCTGATCATGCGTTACCTCGTCGACGACGTCGTCCTGAGCCGTCAACTGGCCTTGTTAGCTGGGGCCATCATTCTTTTGGCTGGGATCTCGCTGGTGGAAAAGCTGGGGGGCTTACTTGAGAGATTCTATTTTACGCGATTTGAACAGGAAGTAACGCTCGACATCCAGAACAGTCTACTCGAGCGAACCCTTCGGTTCCCCAAGTCATTTTTCGACGGGAACCAGACGGGTTATCTTATGTCGCGGTTGTCCTCTGACGTTCAGGGCCTTCGCTGGTTCTTCTCAAGCACCATAGTTTACATTGTCACCAATCTCATACGCATTGTTGGTGGCGTAGGGCTCCTCTTCTATTTGGAATGGAGGCTGGCCATTGGCATTCTGATCCTGCTCCCAGGACTCGTACTCTGTATTCGCTACTTCTCGGGTAAGATCCACGTCCTGAGCCATCAGGACATGGAAAGGCAGGCCGCTGTCTCACGTCGCCTGCAGGAATCACTGTCTTCGCTCTCTTTAATCAAAGCCTTTGCGTCGGAAGCACGCACCGTTCGACGTCTGATCTTGGAGTTGAGGGCAGCGTTTTGCATCTCTCTCGAACAATCCACGGTAAATTCGGTTGCCAATCTCGCGATCAATTCGATGCCCGGCATTGCTCGGGTCAGTACACTCGCATTGGGAGCGTACTGGGTGATTCTTGGCCAATGGAGCCTGGGCTCTTTACTCGCCTTTCAGGCCTATTTGGGGTACGTATTCGGTCCGGCGCAATTTCTGGCGTCGGCGAATCTCCAACTACAAAATGCCCGAGCCTCGTTGGAGCGTGTCTCGGCCGTTTTTGACATCCTTCCAGAAGAGAACCTGGGCAAGGGGATAAAGGTCGAGGGCCTAAAGGGGCAAATCGAGTTCAAAAACGTGTCCTTCTCTTACGACAGCCGTGAGCCAGTCCTGAAGGGAGTCTCCTTCCGCATCAATCCAGGAGAGCATGTCGCGGTCGTGGGACCCAGTGGTGTGGGGAAAACGACGCTACTGAGTCTCATCCTGCTTTTCTACAGACCCACGTCAGGAGATGTCTACTTTGATGGGCGACCGGGGTCGGAGTACGAAGTCGCGTCGTTGCGGCAGCGCATCGGGTATGTCTCCCAAAATGACCTCCTCCTATCCGGTACGGTCCTGGAAAACCTTTGTTATGGAAATCCCGAGGCCCGAGAAAAGGAAGTCATTCGCGCGGCCCGGGTGGCGAAAATCCACAAATTCATTACAAGTCTCCCGGCAGGTTACCAGACTGAAATCGGCGAGAGAGGAATCAGCCTTTCGGAAGGACAAAAACAGCGCCTGGCCTTTGCCCGGGCATTGGTCAGGGATCCGGACATCCTGGTGTTGGATGAGCCGACATCTGCCCTGGATAGCATAACCGAGAATTCAATCTTCCAATCTTTGCCTTTCGCCCTCAAGAAGAAAACCCTTTTTCTTGTGGCCCACAGGCCTTCGACCATTTTGACCTCAAATAGGATTCTCCTGTTAAATGAAAGCGGCCGTGTCTCGACTGGAACACATCAGTCCCTCCTCGAGACAAACGATTATTATCGTTCGGTGATCGGTCACAGCGGAACCGAGACCGAATGGAAGCCCTCCACGTCGATTACTCGCCCGATTCTCAGTTAAAGGGAAAAGGGACAGAGAGCCGGGAAACCAGGGCAGTTAGATCCGGACATCATGAGGATCTTCTGACGCGAAGCTGGCTTGGTGATTAACGAGAGAGCCTTAAGGCTTAAGGGAGTGGTGATCCAGGAAGAGATTAAGCAGCCGAGAATCCTCCTTCGAAGTCTTGGAGAATTTGATCCCTGCCAGCGATCCTCCATCGGGGATGGGTTGGACATACACCACCACCCCGCCCAATTTGGCATCCTCACCTTCCAGAGGTAGGGCAACATTGAGCCGACGGCCGATAGATAAAGAGGCCTCCGTTTTGATTTGAATGCCTCCCCAACTGATATTATGGAGCACTGCCTGAATATTATCGTGCGTAATTGTTTCTCGAATCCGGATTCGTGGAGACCCCCGCCGGTCCTCATACGAGGAACTCGCCTCTCTCAGATATGTGCTTGCTATCTTTTGGGCTTTCCTAGAATCCGTTTTTTGCAATGGGTCTGCCAGGCATTTGTCGCAGGTCGTTGATGACCAATGAACCGGGTTGCCGCAATTGAGACACCGAATGGTGTGACTCTCCTTCCTCATGCCGCGTCCTGGTTGGGATCTTCCTGAACCTTTCGATTTTGATTTCTCCTCGTACATTCGTTGGTCTGCAAGCTGAATGAGTGTCTCAACTTCCAGATCGTCTCGAAATGCAGCTACCCCCAGACTCAGACCCGCGCCAGCCGGAGCCGTCTCTCTGAATTTATTCTGCATCCGACACCCAATGGCCCGCGCTGTTTCCTCATCGGCCTCTGGGAGGACAACGACAAACTCGTCTCCACCGTATCTGAAAACACAGTCAACGTGCTGCCTCACTGAAAATTGAAGTACCCGCGCAATCGTTCTCAAGAGAACGTCCCCTTCAAGATGACCATACTGATCATTAAATCGTTTGAAATTGTCCACGTCCAACATAATAATGGAAAGGGGACGACCCTGCCGCCTCGCACGATCTATTTCGCGCTTCAATTTCTGATAGAAGTACCTCCGGTTGTATAGGTCCGTCAGCTCATCCGTAATGGCTCTGAAGTAGAGCTTGTTTCTGAGGATTCTCTCCATTTCGATTTTATGGAGCCGAGCCCCGAGCTGGTCGAGGTTGAAAGGTTTGGCCAGAAAGTCGCTGGCTCCGGCTTGAACGATCTTCATCGGGGAATAATTGTTGTCAAATGCCGTTATGATCAACACATCGACATCAGAATGCTTCTTCTTAATGATACGAAGCAGTTCAAGACCGTCCATTTCTGGCATGACAATATCAGAGATGACAATCGGAAAGTGAGTCTTCTTGAGGAACTCCAAAGCGCTGCGCCCAGAATTTGCCTCCACACCCAAATATCCGAATGATTCAACAAAACTCCGGAGAATTCCTCGAAAGATGTCATCATCGTCGACGATAAGAACCTTCTTATATAAAGTCTCCTGCTCCGTTGCAAGCTCAATGGTTGTCACGCCCAACTCCACCTCAATTCGAATTTGATTTCAGCTGCTCAAAGGTCTCCCGTCCCGTAGGTTTGATGAATGCCAATTCTATGCCAAGTCAGGCGAAGATATTTTGTGCAGTAATTTTGGGAAGTTATCGATTTCATTCTCAGTGGTATCGGCCTCCTCTACGCCAAAAATTGACAACAATTGGCCAAAATTTGATCACAGAAAATGGGGGACAGGAGGTTTCTCTTTTTGGTAGACTGGGAATAAACTCTCTTCGTGTTACCCTCGAGGGTGTAACCCTTTGATTCTCTAAGATATAACGTTGTTGGATTTGTTGAATTACTGTTCCGTAGACCTTTTTACTGTTTTGGAGATGGCAGATGTGGAGACACCCATTTGGCGAGCTATCTCTGCTAACGGAATCCCATAGATCTCCACGAGCTTACACGCTATCATTGACCTGATCTGAGATATGCGTCTTCGACGGCCTCCAGCCCTCAATTCTTCAACGCTGATCCTCTCTTTTTTGCATACCTCCTCAATGAACCGTTCCACCTCTTGACTCCGCTGATTTGCTGGAAACTGATACTGTACAATCTTATCGGCTTCCATCGTGACTCGTTCTACAAAATCTCCACTTCCCAATATCCGCTCATCAGATAACTCACGACCTCCATGTCTACGCAAGGATATCACCTGGGACCACCCGCCCCGAGAACGAATCAAACCTCCCCCCACTAACTCGGGACGTCTCCCCTGTGCTATCCCTGCTTCCACATACTGATGATAAGCCCTTTTGGCCTCTCCTTCTCTCTTGCCAAACCAGTTCAACACATAGTCTCGATCCTGCCATTCATTTTTGAATCGACCCATCAAAACACCGTGACCACACCAAGGGTATCTGGCAAGTTCGGACATGTTTTCTAATATTCTCGCTCGCAAAGGATTCAGGTGAATGTAACGAACCAACTCCAAAAAATAGGAATCTTCTTCACAAACTATCGATTTATAACGATTCTGAAACAGATGGCCATGCCGGGAATGACGGCGGTTATACGCAACAGCATAGCCGGTAAGCAATCGTCGCATGTACCTCGACAAACCCAATGCTCCGCTCCGTAAGAGAATGTGAGCATGATTTGGCATCAAAGACCAGGCATAGATTACCGTACCAGTTTCAGGGGCAATCTTGCCCATGCGAAATACGAAATCTTGTCGATCTTCGTCATTATCAACAATACGCTCCTTTTCAATCCCCCGGATGATGACGTGATGTAAAGTTCCGGGAGCATCGAGCCTCGCCTGCCGGGGCATAAAACCTCTCCGAACCTGGTTTTCTCATCTCATATCATGACTAGAAAAGTTATTCAACAAATTCAACAACGTCCCCCAAAGAGGTTTGATGACCCGCTTTTTTTATGCTAGTGTAGTTCCTATGAGGCTTTCCGCAAAACCAAGAATGGATCGGGTAGGTAAGAATCTCATTATCTCTGAGATCAAAACTCTGCTTTCGAAACAAGAGCGGATTCTGTTTGCCTATCTGCATGGGTCATTCACCCGAGATGGGCCATTTCGACACATCGATGTAGCAATTTATCTGGACCCATCCGGGTTCAGTAGTTCTGATGACATCTTGGAGCACGGTCTTGCTCTGGGCGCAGCATTCGATATGTCCATTTCCGGCGCCACCACGGATATTCGCCCCTTAAATTTGGCTCCTCTTCTATTCAAATTCGCTCTTGTGACGGAGGGGAGCCTTATCCTCACAAAGGACGAAGAAAAACGGGCTGACTTTTGAGGTGAGAACTCGGAGCCTGTATTTCGATTTTCTGCCACATCTGAAATTCTATGATAGAACGATCGTTCTAGGAGAACCGGGATGAACGATATGGAGAATAATATTCTCAACCGTTTATTCAGTGAGATGGGCGAATCCCTTCGCAAGTTGAGGATTTTTTCGAGACTATCAAAGAACGATTTCTTAGGTCAGGCTGAAAAAATCGATGCGACAAAATACAATTTCATCGTTGCCATCGAGGCCATGATCGACATCTGCAATCGGATAATTTCAACAAAAAATGGGTTATCCCCAGGACTATTCCGAAGTCATCAGACTCATGGGCGAAAACGGAGTTTTTGAGGGAGACTTAGCGAAGCGATTGGTAGAGATGGTCAAATTTAGAAATATGCTCGTTCATCTTTACTGGAAAATAGAAGATGATAGGGTGCACGGCTCAAGAAAAACCTTGATGATTTCGAGGCATTCGTACAGGCCATCAGGACCTATCTTAAAGATAGCTGAAGTTCATTGATCTGCTCGATTCACAAAAACATCGTAAATCCACTCAGCTGCTGAAAGGGACCGACCAGTGGCGATCACATCCATCAGAGGTTTTAAAGACATTCTTCCAGACGAGGTGGGAAAATGGCAATTCGCTGAGGCCACAGCACGGCGAGTGTTTGAATCCTACGATTTTTCAGAGATAAGAATACCCCTTCTGGAGAAGACCGAGCTATTCACCCGCGGCATCGGTGAATCTACCGATATTGTCGAAAAGGAGATGTACACCTTCACCGACCGAAGTGGAATCTCGGTGACCTTGAGGCCTGAGGCGACGGCCTCCATTGTGCGAGCTTATATCGAAAAGAGTATGTATAAACAAAACCCGGTAGCGAAGCTTTATGTCATCGGACCCATGTTCCGTTACGAGCGGCCACAGAAGGGCAGATTTCGACAGTTCAATCAGATCAACGCAGAAGTTTTCGGCCTTGAAGACCCTCTGATCGACGTCGAAGTCATGGTCATGTTGATCCATTTTCTCCAGGAAATCGGCCTTGAAAAACTGGAGCTCCAGCTTAACAGTCTGGGGTGCAAGGCCTGTCGCCCCTCTTATCAGGAAAGGCTCAAGGAGTTCCTGCTCTCCAATAAAGGGCGTTTCTGCGCCGACTGCCAGAGGAGAATCCGCACAAATCCTCTTAGAATATTCGATTGCAAGATAGAATCGTGCAAGGAGATCATGGGCCAGGGCCCTTTGATGCTGGATTTCCTCGGACCCGAATGCCGTGACCATTTCGAATTGGTGACTTCCTATCTGAAAGCGCTTGAAACCCCTTATGTGATAAACGCAAAAATGGTGAGAGGCCTCGACTACTACGTGAGAACCGCCTTTGAAATGGTCTCAGGCGACCTCGGAGCCCAGAATGCCGTAGCGGGGGGTGGACGTTACGACGGTCTGATTGTCGATCTGGGAGGACCTGAGATCCCCGGAATCGGTTTCGCCATCGGCATGGAGAGACTCATCTCTCTCCTCTCTCCCGATGTCGGCAGCCAGAAGATCCCACACCTCTTCATCGCAACGATCGGTGAGAAATCACGGATTCAGGGCTTCAAGCTAGCCAAAACCCTTCGCCTGGAAGGCCTCAGCGTCGAGATGGGCTATGAAAAGAAGAGTCTGAAATCCCAGATGAGACGAGCCGACAAATTGGCTTGCCCATATGTTCTTATACTCGGGGAAGAAGAGCTTCAGCGTGGCACGGCCATGCTGAGGGATATGAGGTCCAAAACCCAGGAGCAGTTGGACCTGACTCTCGCCCCTGAAGTGCTATTAAGAAAAATGAAATGATTCGTGAAGGCTTCCAGGAACTGTTGTTTGAGAAGAGCATGAGCCGAAATAGAGCAGGGCAAGCCCCATCGTTTAACTTCCCATTCTGGGACTGTGTATTGTAGGCGATGAAGGATTACGGGTACACGAAGTATTTCGAAAACGAGGTCGTGTCGCGACTGCCCGGCGGGAAAACGCCTTTGTTCTCACGGACGACCCCGGGTTCAGGAAAACAGAAGATCTGATAGAGACAAAATGGCTCAGTAACTGAGCGCTGCCGAGTTTCGGAATCTTCTCGTTCACGAATATGTCGGGATAGACGGGGAGGAGGTTTACCGAAACCTTGAGCGGTCTCCTGATCTCAATCGATTCGCTGAACTCGTGACCAACTCGATGAAAAGGAAATCTCGGCAGCAGCAAATAACCCAAAAACAAGGTCTGACCCGGGGGCTTGACCCCGGGGCTGCTAGAAGATCTGCCGCCAGAAGATTAAGAAGAGTCCCCCGCTGGTCCCTGCTTCCACACCTCGGATGGAGCCGTCGACCCCCACTTTCGCCACGCCAAGGCCCTTGATCAATCCGTAAACCACTCCTGAGGGGATTGACCCACCGATGACTTTGAACCTGTCGGTTTTGCCGATGGCAGCACTCGTCTCATCAAAATTGAACACCGCACTGCCTGTCGTGTAGTCGAGCGCGTAGATCCTGGCCGTGCCCAGGCTTGCGACTGACTCACAGGGATCGATTGGGGCGGTCATGTCAGGCTGAAAAGTCGTATAGTAGGCCACCCCTCCGAAGACGAGGGCCGGCGCAAGGGCTTTTTCGCCCGTGTTTTCGAGTCTGATATACCACCCGGCCTTGGTCTGGAGGTTTGCCTTGATTGCATCCTTTTCGGCCTCGCTACCGGTCATTAGCTTTCCGTCTGTCAGATTGACCAGATCACTCACGGTCAAAGCCGATGCCGGGTTCCGATCCTTGATCGCATAGAGGTAGTCGATGTTTGCGTCGTCCAGGGGGTGAGCCCGGTTGCCACTACCGATGAAGAGCATCTCGTATCCGTCTTCTTCGGCTACATCGGGGGGATAAAAGAACTTGCGATGAGCTGTTCCCGAGGGGTCGGCGTCAAAGATGATCTTCCCAGTCCAGGTTCCCGGGTCCGAGGAGCCCACATCGAATCGCCAGAGCTTTCCTCCGGTATCCCCGACGTAGAGTCGATCGACCATGCCGCTTCCCGTGGTATCGATCGCGGCCACGGAGCTAGGGATGGAATGGGTCATGGCTGCGTTTTGAGCGTTTGTGTACCTCCACACGTGTTGCCCGGTGAGAACATCCACCGCATAGACACCTCTTCCCATTGTGTCTGGTCCAGGGCTCCCATTGTCCTGATTGAGATCGTATCCGGCACCGATGAAGCCCACGGGCGTTGGAGTTCCTCCGTCGTTGATTGTGGCAATGACAGGCGTCGCAAAACTCAGGCCCATCTCGAGGTAGGGATAGGTGGCAACGGCCTTGTCTCCAGATTCTGTAGTCGTGTCGGGCCCAATCATGCCTGTGCTCTTCCATTCCGTGTCGCTTACCCAAACACCCCAATCGGCCCATCCGACAGGAATTTCCGGGTTTTCCGGATCGGTCACATCGATGGCAAAGTAATACTTCCCGCCTCGCCGAAGACCGCCCAGGAGAATCGCCTGATCGCCATCGGTCTTTCTGATCCTTCCATCATGATTGGCATCTTTTAGATAGACCTTTGGAGAGCCGTCCACGTAGAAGGCCGGAACCATACCGTCGCCGCTCAAATATTGAAGCTTTGGAAGCAGAGCGGGAGGAATATAAGCCCAGAGCTCTGAGCCTCCCGGATGCAAACCAGCGTCCCCATCCCAGAAGGCATGGAGCATGCCGTCGTTGGCTCCTGCATAGATGACCGTTGTGTCCTCATCGTAGGAAATAACCGCGGGTCGCGAGTGGATAAAGGCCCCGAGTGCCCAAGGCCGCGTGTCCGTGGTCTCCCCATCCTGATCGTCGTCATAGACATCGTATCCTCTGATATAGTTAATTAGCTGAGTCCGTTTTGCCGTCTCGCCGGACAGAAGACCCAGTCTCTCCTCTGTGAGGGCTGTGGTATTGTTAATAGTAAACCCATTGGAGGGATGGGTCAGCGGCCTAGTGGTCTTTCCGGCCACGAAGGTGTAGACATTTCTGTCTGCCAGGCTCATAGTCTGCAGCTTCTCTCCAACCCCACCTTTCGTCACGCTATTACCATCGCCGCCATCGGCCCAGGGCCCCCAAAGGGAGACGGCGGTGTCCAAAATCTCTTGGTTCGGATCGACGGCAGGATCACCATAGAGATCCAGAATGTCTCCCTCGGAAATACCACGGACCGGGTCGTTCTCGGTTGCGATACCGAACTTTTTGATGTTTCCCGGCCAGAAGTTGGCCATGCCAGGACGAAACAAGGCAATATAGATCTCGTTTTTGCTCGAGGTCTTCTCCATGTAGTTCACGGGAATGACCGGCGCCGTGAAAGATGTATCTTTCTGAATGATCTCTCCAATGATTTGGTGAAAGGCGTTTCTGAGATCCCGCGTGTCCTCGACGTGGTAAAACTTCCCGCCTCCCTGATCGGCCGCATCTCGGAGGGCCTTGAAATCGACCTTGAAACCGATCGTATAGGTGATCACGTTTTGAATCCCTTCAAGGCTGGAATAGTCGTGGGTGTACATGTACTGGGCAAGGTCGTCGATGACATCGTCAACCTCATCGTCATTCCAGTCTTCCATGCCGTCGCCGTCGACGTCACCGATCTCTGTCTCAAGGATCGGGTGCGTATCCTCGGTGGCTGCGCCATCCGTGAGGTGAATCACGTAGTTTCTCTGGCACCAGTTTTCAATGGGGGATTCTGCCCCACTGTAAGGGCCGACATCAAAAAAGGCGCCGCCGTTTGGAAGAGAGTTCTCCATGTAGTACCGATGGGCCTCGAACTGGGATTCAGCCAGGGGGGTTCCCGAGTGGTTATCTGTCGCGTTGATGATGTCAATCAACTCTTGCCGCGTCCCTGTGTCGCCGGAGGTCATGTCCTGAACCGGAAACTGAAGTGATCCTCCCTCTTTATTTGAATTGTACGTCATATACCCAAACCGAACTCCGAAGGTGGCCTCGACAAGATCGGTCAGGACCTCCTTGGCGATCGCGTTTTTCTTCCGCATCGTCGATCCCTGGTCGCTCCACATGTAGTTGAGGTAGTTTCCCATCCAGATCGAAATGGGATATGTATTCGGTGGGTAAGGCGTACCCGACGGCCAGTCCGAAGGGATACAGTAGTCAATGTCTGCCGCCGTGAGGGGCTTCCAATCGGTATAGGTCCATTCGTTCATTAACACAATGTAACCATGCCAGAAACCCTTGTTCTGAACCGTCGTTTTCATCTCGGAACAGGGAAACTCCCCGAGAGTGACATTCGGAAACGTATTGTAGTAGTTCCCATCGGGATCGGGACCATAGATCGTGTCCGAAAACCACCGATCTTTGTCCGGTCGGTACATGGGATAATTGGCCGCCTTGTTGTACCCATCTGGGTCTGTCTCAGTGGGAACCGAAGCGGTCATGCTGCTCGAGGTGTCGAGAACGATGAGCACGTTTGGCAGTATCCCACTGGCCCCTTCGCTCCCGGTGTAGACCTCCGTATCACCTTTGCCGTCCGTGCTGGGCCCAGGCTCTGGTTCTGGATCCGGAGGCGTATCAGGAGTATATGTTACCGTGATCGTATCGGTTGCAGTGTTCCCTGCTGCGTCTCGGGCTGTCACCGTAATAGCTGTTGTGCCCGAAACAAGCGATATACTGCCGGTGCTCCAGCTATCTGTGCCAGAGCAGACGCCGGAACTTCCGGCCCCGTCAGCCCACGTCACTTCTACAACTCCCACGTTGTCACTCGCCGTGCCGCTAAGGGTAATTGACCCGACGGATGTGGTATAGGTAGAGGCACTCGTCGGCGATGTAATCGTCACGGACGGAGCTTCGCCGTCTGCAGGGTCATAGTTCACTGTGAGGACATCGGATGCCGTGCTGCTGTTCACATCCTCTGCAACCACAGTAATGACATTAAGGCCTAAAGCCAGAGATATAGCACCCGTGCTCCAGGTGTCCGTGCCTGAGCAGAGACCCGAGCCTCCCCGATCATTACTCCAGGTGACCTGTGTGATAGTCTTGGGTCCACTGGCCACACCCCCAAG
>WVXP01000188.1:0-3380 GCA_011773445.1 Pseudomonadota bacterium
CCACAAAACTCAGGAAACTCCAGCTGTTTTTAACCTTGACAACCGCCCCGCCAGATATGATAAAAATGTTCGACATTGTAATACACAGGCTTTGGAGGCTTCGCTCATGTCGATCAACAAGGAACTCCTCGATATTCTTGCCTGTCCCAAGTGCAAGGGGGATATCTTCCTGACCGAAAAGGAAGATGGATTGGTGTGCAAGAAATGTAAGCTAGTCTATCCGATCAAAGAGGATATCCCCGTGATGCTGATTGATGAGGCTCTTCCCTATACCGATCCGAATGAGGAAGTCTAGAGAAATGTATCGAAATTCCTAAGGGTCCAGCGTTCGCTCACTGAGAGATGCAAACATGCTGATTGGCCCTCTGAATGTTGACAAAGACGAACCATGATAGGGCAACACCGTCCCTCCTACCGTTCTGGCCGCAAAAAAGAAAGACGAAGATTTCCCAGATATTCCTGGATCGTTCCAACTGGCGTGAAGACGGCCGACCAGAGAGTCTTCGAGGGGAGTCTTTTGAATATGGGGCAAGGCGGAGGGATGCTGGAGACAAAAGAGGCTCTCGCAGTGGGCGATCAGCTTTGGTTGAAGTTCAGGGAGGAAGAGGGAGATCCGTCGGGGATCGTTTTGTGGGGAAGAGCTGTATGGGCTATGCCGACCTGTGGCGGAACGGGCCGCTACGGTGTGGCTTTTTCAGAGGGTCAGGCCCAAGCCTACGAGAATTTACGGCGCCATGCGGAAGTTGTCCATTCTAAAAGTGTGGCCAGAGATTCTGGCCTCGACTTCGTGGAACTCAGGCCCTCGATTGTCGAAAAGAAGGCCCTTGATTACGTCGACAAGGACCTCGCATTTTCCCTGAATTGTGTTCCAATCAAATTAAGGGGCGAAAAACTGATGGTCGCTCTGGCTGAGCCCAAAGATTCAAGATCCCTCGACAAGCTCTGTTTGTACTCCCAGTGTAAGGTCACCCCCGTGGTGGCAACATCGTCGGCCATCAGGAATACCTTGATTCACTGCTGGGGATCTCAATATGTGCCCTCAGAAGGTGACCAACTCTCAGTCCTTCCCTTTCGCGAGCTTCGTCGACAGAAAAAGCCTCGAATCGTTGCCTTGGTCTCGAGTACGCCTGGATTTAGCGCAACGATTCTGGCCAAAAGCCTTGTCGCAGTGCTGAATGGCGAAGAGAGGCAAGCCGTCTTTCTCGATGCGGACTTAGACAAGGCCGTGTTGTCAGGGGACCTCTCCACAACGACCGATGGAGCCTGTGAGTGGATGATCCTGACCCTTCCATCGGAGGCGAGCACCTCTAATCTCGATCGGGCGATCAGGGCTGATGAAGCAGTCCTGGTTGTATCTCCGTCCCATTGGCAGAAAGGGTCCTTCTACATCGAGTCCCTCTTTGATCGGTTTGTGGATCTTCAGAAGAACCGTAAGGCTGCTCTCGGGGACGAGATTACCGGGCATCGCGTGCTGGAGCTGTCGGTTGTCTGTACCTCAACCTCCAACATTCGCCAGGGTTTCACAGTGTTTAAGCGGATAGAGACGAGAATTCACCACGAATTGGACATGAGAGAACCAGGCTTCGATATCCGTTTACACTACCTCGGAGGGATTCTGAGGGACCGAAGAAACATTCAAAGGGCCGAAAAGCTTGGCCGTCCTCTCACCACACTCAAACCTCATTCCCCTGCCTCGCAGTGCATCACTCACATGGCCTGTTCCCTCCAGAAACCGATCCACGAAAGAGAACCCCGTATTCACGTTCACCGCCCCCTCCTCTCCAGACTCTTCAGCTATTAGCATGTGGTGAGTCGTCCGTTGTCAGTGGCTAGAATAAGCGTTAAATAGGAAAATAGGCGATTTGATGGTTCGGACTGGAATTGTGAATCTTCGTGGCTATTCATTGGCAGAGCAGTTAGGGGATCTTGTCTGGACGGTCGTTAGCGAATGGGACCGATTATCATAGGATATCCTTGACCACCAACAACGCGCAAAAGAAGCCTGACCACAGGCTGCCGACAATTAGCAACTGACAACGGAACACGGGCCATTAACAACTGACAACGGACAACTAACAACGGACGTTTGAAGTGTCTCCTGACTTCTGACTCCTTCAGAATATTATCGTCCCCTCCGACTCCCATCGGGCGTACAGTCGATTTCCCGAAAGCACCAGGAACCGAATGAATTTTCCGTAGTAATTCTTTTCCGATTTCTCAAACACGACGTTCACCCCGTCGATGTCGTAGACGGTTTCTCCCCATGGAAAGACGAAGACGGGGCGAACATGGTTTTGCTCAACGAGGCTATTCACATAGAAAACGGCGTGTCCGGGGTTTTCAAAGTTCCAGTTCTCCTGAAAATCCAATTCTAAGGCGTTCTCGCGGCACCAACTGGCAATGTTCTGGTCCATACCTTCCTCAGGTATCTCTATTTCCTTGAAAACGACCTGTTGAATTCCTGTTTCTCTGCACCAGTGAATGAAATCGAAGGCCTCGTTAGGGGACGAAATCCCCTGTTGCGATAGGAGACATGAGGCCCTGACCACCACATGACACTCGTCTCTCAAATAAGAGACGAGAGATTTGTAGTCCAAATTCAAACCGAGAAGGGCCTTCCGTTTCTTGGGATCGTGATGGGGGATCGTCAGGGTGAGATTCGTCAGATGCCATCCGATGAGATTGAGGAACGAGTCTTGCTCTTCGAGAATACCTTTCCCCGGTGTGATCAGGCCGATCTGGGGAAAGTCTTCGCCGGCCTCTGAGAGGAGTTGGTAGATTTTGGTCCATTCTCCCAAGAGAGGGTCTCCTTTTGCGTCGATCTCCATCGCAACCGCTCCGCTCTGGAGAGCAAATTGGCGAGCCCTCTTGAATCTCTGAAAGTCAAATTGGTCTACTTCTGCCCGACGTTTCCCTCCATGATAGGGGCAGTGTGGACAAGCAGCATCGCACGTCACCGACTCAGAGATCACTCGGAGGCACTGAACTTCCATCGATATCTCCTTCCGCTCGGCAGACATAACCCGGCAAAATCTATTCTAACCCAAAATCCAATATGATCAAGCCCAAACTCGAACCATTTGCTCCAAGACTCTGTCGCAATACAAGCCTCTGGACACTGACCTTGGAATGAAAGCTAGCTATAAAATGCCAAATGCCCAAAGGTCAACGATATCAGGGGTCGGTTGACGGGGATCGGGGGCCGGCAACTTTGAAGCTTTCGACACTCTCCGGTATTTGACTCATGGAACGAAGTCTCCACCCGATGATGTATTGAATTGATGTTTGCGTTTGTGATTTTACATTGGGCATTCATTTGACCGGAGTTTCCTGGCTTTTTTGATCCATCTTATAAGCAGATAGCCCAGACCCCTTTGAGC
>WVXP01000188.1:3486-3821 GCA_011773445.1 Pseudomonadota bacterium
GCATAATGAGGGAATGGATATTAATTCCGACTACTTGCATAGCTACATGCCTGGTTTTTGAGAAAACTCCAGTCATTTGGGCGTTGACCTTTCGGGGGTACTGTGCTACAAAAACAAAACAGATTTTAAGGATTGTAAAGATCAAGGGTCAACGGATTGAGGGGAACATATGGCTGTTAAATCAATCAAAGAGAGCGTGGGCGGGGAAAGACGAAAAACGCCTCGAGCACGGGCGATTCTTCCAGCTCTCATTCTGATGGGCCGCCGTGAGAGAAAGACCAAGACAGCCAATGTGAGTCTCGGTGGGCTGAAGATTCAGACTGACGAGCCCCTGC
>WVXP01000273.1:0-32289 GCA_011773445.1 Pseudomonadota bacterium
AAGTAGGATTAACACAAGAGGACGGACATGAGGGTCCACAAAACTGAGGAAACTCCACCCCATAATACCTTGACAATCGTGAAAAAAATGGATATTCTTAGCTCTGTAAGTGTAAAGAGTTCTGGTTTGGATTGGAATTGAAGCAAGCCGCATAGCTCTCTAAGCTTATGCGGTTTTTTTGTTGAACCAAGGCTAGGCTCTTGCATCTTATCAGTACAAAAAAGGAAGGGGGTGACAAGGCATGCCCAAGGGTCGAGTCAAATGGTTCAATGAGCGAAAAGGGTTTGGATTCATTTCCCGTGATGATGGCGATGATGTGTTCGTGCATTTCTCATCGATCAAGCAAGACGGATTCAAGGTTCTTTATGAAGGGGACGAGGTCGAGTTCGAAATCGCCCAAGGAGAAAAAGGCCAGCAAGCAGTTGACGTGGTAAAGTGCTAAGAATCCGGAAAGCGAAAATCCAGACCCCGGGAGGATCTGAGAATCCCGGGGTCTCTTATTACACGGGAGTTGGTTGAAGTCGGGTTTGGTGCGAAAGGGTAGATGCCCACTTTGGTGGGGGGTGGAGATGGCCAGGAGAAGGAAAAACCTTCCTCGAAAGAGTCCTAAACGGCGATTGTTCAAGAAATTTTTTAAAGCAATCTGTGCCCGCTGTGGGAAAGAGTTAATCACGGAGGTCCCGCCCCCTCCGGAAAAAGATCTTCTATGCCTGGATTGTTTCAACAAATAGGGAAGAATAGTGCGCAGGAATCAGTTTATGAGCAGTGCCGAAAGCTTAGGAGTGCTTGAGGAGGAGGAATTTCAGTTTGCCGAAGAGGCGTCTGGAGACGTTGATGAGGAGAAGTGTCCGGATGTCGAAGATGACGAGTTTACCGCATCCAGACGGTTCCCAGATCCCCCCTGTTCTCCGGCAGAGGCCTATTTCCGAGAGGTCGTGGGAATGCCTCTCCTCAGCAGAAATCAGGAATGCGATCTCGCCAAAGAGATCGAAGCGGGCGAGAAACGGATAAAGCGCCTCTTGCTCCAGAGCCCGGTCGGCATAGAATGGATCGTCCGCGCTGCGGGTCAGATGGAGAGCGAAGAGATCCAGGCTGAACACATCATGGAACTCCCCGCCAATCCCCATCGCAGAGACGAGGGAAATCATGCTTTTCTGAGGGATCGATTCATCTCCTCAGGGAAGCAGGTTCTTGGAGTGTGCTCCGCTCTTGAGCTGCTCCGGGACAAAGGTGACAGTACCGAAGAGGAGAGAGCTGGTTCCTCCATGGGAGAACTACTGTGGAATGAGGCGGATATTGGCACGCTTTTCGATCAAATTCCGATCAAAAAAGATATCCTGGAGGATCTTTATACCGGTCTTCGGGAGCAAGTCGATCCGATAAAACGTGGTGGGGTGACATCCCATTCTGCTGGCGCTCGACAAAGGCTCAAGGACCTTCTGTCTGCGGTGCGAAAGTCTCAACAGCAAGTTGAGCAGACAAAGCACCAATTCGTGAGGGCCAACTTGAGGTTAGTTATCAAGATCGCCAGGCAATACATGAACCGTGGGCTCTCACTGTCTGATCTGATTCAAGAGGGTAACATCGGCCTGATGAAGGCGGTGGATAAATTCGATTACCAGAGAGGGCACAAGTTTTCCACCTACGCATCTTGGTGGATTTTGCAGCGGATCACCCGAGCCATTGCCGAACAGTCAAGAACGATTAGGGTGCCGGTCCATGTTCTCGAAATTGAAACGAAGGTAGCGAAAACCTTTCGCAGTCTGCTCAGTCAACTGGGTAGAAAGCCGACACACTGGGAGATCGCAGAGGCTGCGAATATACCGTTAGAAAAAGTCAAAAAGGTCTCTCTTGTCCGCATGGAACAGCCCACCTCTCTCGATGCACACGTGGGTGATACCGACACGGAATTCGGAGATTTCATTGCCGATGAGGATGCCGTATCACCTCTTGAAAAGACGATACAAGCCAACCTCACCATGGAAATCAAAGGGATTTTAGCCTCTCTTAGTCCGAGAGAAGCCGAGATCCTGAGAATGCGTTTCGGAATCGATGAGTGCAGGGAATATACCCTGGCGGAGTTGGGCTTTCAGTTTGGTATCAGCAGGGAACGAATCAGACAGATTGAAAACGCAGCTCTGAGAAAGCTCAAAAACCATGCGTTAAGACAGAGGCTGATCAGTTTTTACGAATGAATACGCGCGGGAATTTCCTTTTTGATTTCTTCAGCAATTTACAACCTCCCCTGACCACCTGAAAATCCCTCAAACCCTCATATTCTGGACTTATCCCCTGTACCCCGCTTCACCCCGGATCCGCTGGCCGATCAAACGGGGGTAGAAGCAGGAGTCAAATAGCATCAGGACGTGCCTCGAACGGACCCTCAATGAAACCGATTCGATATCCTTCATGCTGATGGCATGGCCGGCAAATCCCATGGGATCCTTCTTGAGGAGGGGGCAGTCCCTGGGGATGATATATCCCAGTTTGGTCTTATCGGCTAAGGTTTCCGTTTCCCCGTGCCCTGCATAGTGGAACAGAAGGGCTCGATTCTCTTCACTCCCCGTGTCGTACACCATCTCACCGAGGACTTTCTTCATCTCCTCAAATGTCGGATCCAAGACCAGTTTCACTTGAAAATTCAGTGTCGCTAACTTTGCGGCAACCTCTTTCGCATCGTCCGCTGCATAGGGAAGCTTGGGCCACCAGTCGTAATTGCTGATCCCGACCACAACCGCCTGGTAATCCCGATAAAGATCCAGACTTTGGCCCTCCGTAGAGATGATACTGATACCGCGACTCGTAGCGAGTGTGCTGCCGCCGGATGTCAGCATTGCCATGATCAAAATCACAAAAGTGTATTGATAGAGCTTTCTCATGGGTGTCTCTGTGTCACGTCTGATCTGGTGGCTTGTCTATCGCGAAACGGTCAGGGACTTCGTCGATGAACCTATAGTCAGATCCATTTCAGGACAAGTTTGGCACGAAACCCTTGAGGAGTCAAGCGGGGTTGAGCCCCGCCCATCTCGTGACCAGATAGAGAGTGGGAGTGAGGGAGAAGTAATCTTGCAAAGCTGTCACGGAACTGCTCCAAAATGATTTGGGCAACATTTCTATTGAATTTTTCAATTGTTCGATATTTCTCAATCAGAAAAACTGCCCGAAAAACCGTGGAGACAAATGGGACATTCTTATTTGCCATTGACAGCCAGGTCGAAAATGGATATTTTAGTTCTGTAAGTGTAAAGAGTTCTGGTTTGGAATGGAGGCAAGCCGCATAGCTCTCTAAGCTTATGCGGTTTTTCGTTATGGAACCAAGGCTAGACTCTTGCATCTTATCAGTACAAAAAAGGAAGGAGGTGACAGGGCATGACCAAGGGTCGAGTCAAATGGTTCAACGAGCAAAAGGGCTATGGATTCATTTCCCGGGACGATGGTGATGATGTATTCGTGCACTTCTCATCCATTCAGCAGGACGGTTACAAGGTACTTTATGAAGGGGATGAGGTCGAGTTCGACATCTCCCAAGGCGAGAAGGGCCCGCAAGCTGTTAACGTGGTCAAGAGTTCGTGATCCTAAAGCAGTCACCTAGACCCCGGGAGGATGCAAATCTCCCGGGGTCTTTTCATCCGCAGCGACCCTCTTCACGCGTTGGCGGCAGATGGAAAGAGGCCACTTTCAGGAGTTAACATAAATGGCTAGAAGGAGACGGCCCCCTCCACGGAGGAGTCCCAAAAAGCGGGTATACAAGAGAACGTTTAAGGCGGTCTGCGCGTCCTGTGGAAAAGAGCTGATGATGGAGGTCGCTCTTCCTCCGGAGAAGGATCTTATCTGCTTGGATTGTTTTAGAAAATCCGAAGAAAAGTGAACATACGAAGATCCATTCTGAGCTGGTCAGCCGCGCTATTCATCTTACGGTATGGATTCGGTTCACCCATTTAGTGGGGCCGGGGTGTTAATGATGATCTGGGTCTTTTTGCGGTTCTGAAAGCCCCAAAATCTCTGTGCTGGAACCTGGAACCTCTCCCGGAAACGTTGGTATTCTGGTTTTTGTGTCGATCCTCTTCTCTGTATGGCTGGTTCTTGGGTTTCTGCTGTATAACCAACCTTCTCCTTGACATTCAGCCGCATTTCCCCTATGCTGGCCTCGCCAATTATACAAAAACGGGTTCTCTTGGTCGAAACGGGAGGACCCGAGAGATCACAGCGATGTTCCTAGCTTTTCTTCTGAATATGGAGAGTCGATCACAAGGAGACAAGGGGCGCATAAGTTGGGGAGGCGACTTTTTCGCATCGGCTTGAGTCTTGAGATCTGCCTATCACTTGTGTGGTCCTGCAGCAGTGGACTGGCTCAGGGTGCTGACCAGCTCACGACGGCAACTGCGGAAACCCTTGTGGCGGGACGAGAGGTCCCGCAGGGTCTTACGGGAGCGCCTCGTCTTCTATTGATCGGTATGGGTGATAGCCTGACTCATGGGACCATGGACGGCACAAATAACTGGATTAACACCTTGAATGCCTATCTTCATAGAATTGCGCTCTCCCTCTCGAAGGGTGTCGCCCTTCACTTTCGTCAGCCCCTATTCGACATACAAGAGAATCGCATTCGACCTTATGTGGTACCGACGAATCTGGGCGTGGACGGTGCCGATGCTTTCTCCCTGGAGGGGATCGAGTATTATAAACGGGCCGGCGTTGACGAATCCTTTTTTTCTCGAGAACACATGGCAGACACGCTGTATCCAGCACGACTCGGAGACAAGTGCGACAAGGTTCTGTATCCCATCAACCTCTTGGCGAGAAAATTCGTGTCTCAAATCGACTCTGCCATCTGGCTTTTGGATCAAGGCGCCCCTCAGGCAGACATCGAGAGGGCCCTGGTGATCCTCTGGGTTGGCAACAACGACTCGGGGACCGCGGCTCTTGGGGCTGGCGGGAGCAATCCGGAGTTTATACCGATTCCCCTGGATGAAATTGGGCCTGAGATCAAACCTCTCTTGAAGGTGTTACTGGAGTTTGGACAAACTATGGGCGCAGTTTCTTTTGAACCCTACACCCAAGCTGCCATCGAACGGAACTTGACGGACCTGGATGATTTCGCGAAACAATACGACCACCTGCTGAACCGGCTGGGAACCGGAATTGAACCTTCGGGCGTGGACGTGGACTATTTCGTGCTGACCTTGCCCTACTACAGCGCCGTTGGCTATTTACTTGATTCCGATGACCTCGAGTTCTACCTCCAAAAGCTGGATCCCGACTATACGGTTTCTCCAACCTTCAAACGGGTAGCTCCACCCGGGAAGCCGATTACAGATCCGCTCCAGGGTGACCGGATCTCCCTGTTAACCTTCGGCTTGATGTATGCCCTCTTGGATTCTGGCTATTCGGTGGATTATGTTAACCAGGTTCTGGAAACAGATGGGCAACAGCGGGACGGTCTCGTCCTCTCGGAAGAGGAGCAGCGCTTCATCATGTCTCGCATCGACAGCTTCAATGCGGCCATCAAGATGGCTGTTTCTTCGCGGGGCTCGAATTTCCATCTTGTTGACATTGGTCGGTTCTTGAACGACGCCCTGACCGGCAAAATCGAGGTTATCGTCAACGGCGAAGTGCTGAGCCGGAAATGGACTCGGGGGGGTGCCTTCACCCTGGACGGTGTTCACCCGGGATACACGGGTCAGTCGATCGTTGCGAATTTCGTGCTCGAAGAGATAAATGCCATCATGGGCTTCAACGCTCCACCTTATGATCTCTCCCGTGTACATGCCATGGATCCCTACGTCGACCAGGATGGGGATGGCTGGGCGCCCGGTCCGAATTATGTAGCCTCGGGACTGACCGAACTGCTCTTCCTTTTCAGAGATCCGGACGATGGGGATTCGGACGAAGAGGTTGAACTGCCCCCTGAGGTCTGGGACTTGATATCTGATGTTCTTCTGGAAGAATTGGTGGATATCCCGACAATGCGGTTGGAAGCGGAACGTCTCGGAATGTAGAGACGGAGCCAAACTATTTTTCGAGGATGTCCCACCCCATTGCCTCCCAAAACTGCTTCAAAACCCGAAATAGATCACCTGCGCAACGGAGTCCGAGGTCAAAGGGATGTCGCTTGCCCTATTTGCATCGGGGTGGCGAGAAGGGTAGGATGTGTGGGTGAGTTTCTGACATTTTGTCCGGGATTGGAGAGATGGTTTGGCACGGCTTGTGCAGTGCTGTCCTTTGGAAAAGTTTCTCTATCATACCAGGAAATTCATCTTCCAACGGATCATGAAAATATTTGGTTCAAAAAAGAAAAAGAAGGTCGTGGGTGATATCAAACGGCTGGTTCGAGGACTTGAGGAAAATCCAGAGGACACGGAGAGCCGGGTGAAGCTCGCAGGTCTCTATGTGGAGACTGGTGATCGGGAATCGGCGATTCAGCAATACCAGATTGCGGCAGAGCAACTCAGCGCTCATGAATTCGATCTTGAATCGATTGCCGTGTACAAGAGGATCTTAACCCTGGATGGTGGCTCCTTGAGCAAAAGGTCCCTGGCTGCGTTTGAAAAGGCTGAAGAACTCCTGGGAAAGGCGAGAAAAGCCTATGAAAAGGCTTTTCAGACGAAAACGCGAGAGGATGTGTCCAGAGAGGCGTTGGAAGCCCCTCGCCAGAAAAAGGGAGAGAGCCCTGCAGAAGTAGAAAGTCCCGAGAGGATCGACTTCGAGGCAGTAGCAACCGAGATGGCTCACACGGAATCCCTTGACGATGAGACGTCTAGAGTGCTGCCAGGTGAGGCCTCTGTAGGACATCCACCAGATCTGATGAGCCCTCTTTCGGCAGACACGGAGTCGGGTGGTACAGCTGAGCCTGATCGGGAGGGTAGACAAGGGGACCCTTACAGATCTCGAGAGCAGGAACCAGACGAAGGAGACGCCCAGGATGTGTTTCAGCAGAGCGATGTCACGGCAGAGTATAATTCGCTACCCCCACTAGGGGAGCAACAGATCGATATGAACGCCATTCAGATGGATGATGTTCTCGAAACCATAATGTCCGATGACGAGATCGCCCCGTCAACAGATGATCCCCTGACTGGAGACACACCTCAAAGCCCCGGGGAAAAGGATATCCGAACAATGGCCTCTGGTGCTCAAGGAGGCGATCCTCATGAGAAGTCCGCGCATCCCGATCAAACCGAGCCTGTCATGGAATCCTTGGATCAAGATGATCCCGACCTTCACTACAATTTGGGAATTGCCTATTACGAGATGGATTTGATCGACAAAGCGATCAAGGAGTTTGTCAAAGCCCACAACCAGGGAATTAGGATGGTGGACAGCCTTTTCATGTTGGCAAAGTGCTACTTCAAGAAGGGACACTTCCAGCACTCAGCCGGCTTTGTTTATCAGGCCCTTAAGCTCGATAATTTGACCCAAGATCAAATTGATATGTTGCAGGGCCAGCTTGAGGAAATCAAGGCGAGAATCGAAATGGCAAGTCCTTCAGACGTGAATGGGGCAGGTTCGCAAGAAGATCCCTTCGGAAATATCCCATAGACGAATGGAATGAGGAGGAGAAGAGCCGGCCAGACAGACCTGAAAAAGGGTGGGGGGGCATGAGAATGAAGAAATTCCGAATCGTTTTGGCCATTATCCTCGGGCTGTATTTGAGCGATCAACTGAGTTGGGCAGCCACCGGCTATGTGACAGACTCTTTTAAAATCACACTGCGCACTGGGCCCGGTACGGAAAACAAAATCATTACGATGCTCTCATCGGGTGAGCCGTTAGAGATATTAGAAATTGGAGACGAATGGACCCGCGTTCGCCGTCTCAACCCCGAGGGGAGGCAAGAGGAGGGTTGGGTTCTGAGCCGGTTTTTGATCGACCGTCAACCTTGGGAGCTCCAGGTGGGCGGCCTGTCAAGAGAAAACGCCTCTCTCAAAGAAAATTTGACCCTGATTGAAAAGAGATTGAGGGAATCTTCTCGCCGAGAATCAGAGCTTCAGCGAGAACTGGAAACGACCTCAAAAACCCTCAAGGAGGTGCAAGCAGGCTTTGACTCCCTGAGGGAGGAGTCATCTGACTTTATCCAATTGAAGGAGAGACACGAGGTTTTGCAGTCGAACCTGGAAACGACCCAGAAAACAGTTCAGAGATTGACCCAGGAGAATAAGGACCTGAAATCCTCCCAGAAGGTGAGATGGTTCCTGGCAGGTGCCCTGGTATTCTTGAGTGCCCTGCTGATCGGTTTGATAGCCGGAAGGAGAGAAAAAAAACGTCGACCCTCTCTGATACATCGGAGTTGGTGAGAGGAGCGCGTTTGGCGCTTTCCTCCCCGTTATGGCCCCGAGTACTGAACAACGCAATTCATCCGCTTTGCAACCCCTTCTTGACCTTTTCTACGTCCGTTGTGCTCAACCCGGTTTCTTCCAGTCTCTTTGGCGTGGTAGAGGGCCTCGTCGGCCGCCCTCACGACATCGTCGGTTGAAGGATGGAGAGGGCTGCGCCCTGCAATGCCAATGCTCACGGTGATTTTGACCTGTTCCGTTCCGCCAGAAGGTCGATCCTTATGCTTCGGCTTTTCGACAGGTCGGTTCTCTCCGCGAATTGTGAAGTTTGAGGTTTCTATGGACTTGCGAAGATCCTCTAGCATCGAAAGGCTCTGATGGACTCTCCTTCCGGGCATGATAATTGCGAATTCCTCGCCACCGTAGCGGAAGGCTTGGCCGAAGGGCAGCCTCTTGAGACGGGTGGCGATGAACCGGAGCACCTGATCTCCGATTTGATGTCCATAGCGATCGTTGAAGCCCTTGAAATGATCGACGTCCACCATGGCGATGGCGTACTTTCTCCCCAGTCTCGGGAGACTTTCTTCAAAGGCCCGACGGGCCGGTATCCCTGTCAATTCGTCCAGGTAGGCTCGCCTCCAGGTCACCCCGTACAGGCCACCCAAAAGGAAAAGGGTACTGAAGGAGAGGAAAACAGGCCATGGCGCGTTTGCAACAGACGTAGGCCATAGGGTCTCCCCTTGCAAGGAGGCAAGGCCCAGTGAGATCAGCGACCCGGTCCAGGATAACCCCATGCCAGGTCCCTCCGTGGCAGAGAGGACCCACAGGGTTATCAGCGCGAGTAGCGGCGAGAGGCTTTTTACCCCACCGGGGATCGTGGCCAGATGAACTGCGCAGAATGAATAGAGATCATGGTTCGAGGCCCAAAGTAATGCGCCCACCCCAATGCAAAGGGTTGCTCCAAGGCGTCCCCATCCCCATGGGCTCTTGAGGCTTGCTTCAGGCCAGATCATTAGGAGGGGAAACGCCCATGGCAGAAAGACCGCGAGTCCCTGTCTGAGCGCTTCAGAGTTCAGTCCATCTGGAAAAGGAAAAGAGAGAAGCACGTGAGTCCCTATGAGAAGAAGGGCCAGGAGGGTTACCTTGTCTTGGCGTGCGTGGGATCCCCAAAAGGTGGCAATCGCAAGAAGCAGGACAGGTAAATGGGGAAGCCCACGCACGATCCCCCCCTGAAAGGTGGTGCCCCACCAACTTCGTAGAGAATCTGGAAAGAAAAGGAAGAGGAGTAACGTTCCAACCAGGCAACCCGCGGATAGGGTCCAGGTCACATATCTCTGCATCTTGTCCGCCTATTCAGTCCACGCCATAGATTTTGCACAGTGTCGATGCTCACCCTCGTATCCATGCAAAAAACCGGGCACCCAATTGTTTACGGAAAGCCCGGCCTTAGGCGTTGCTATTGATTCCCCTGGCAACCCGGCTGACCCTTTTGTCGGGTCCCGTGGCTTTCCGTCCCACCCTCACAGATGGTTTGGCTTGATCAAAGGATTTCTTTTGTTGTTTTCTTATGCAGATGATGTGCCAGCATGGATCAAAATGAAAATACGAACAATATTGGCGTGTTAGGGGAAAGGGGTTTGTCTCGTATTGACGCCACTGTGAAACGAATTCATAGTCCTTAACAATTTTTGACACCGGTTGTCTGAACGCGTTGTCAGTCCCAGTTCACATCATCCATTTTCTTGACAGAATTAGCCTTTCCTGGTATTGATAGGCGTTGACGGTACTTGACATAAAGACGACGGAAATGGACAAAGGGGCAGGGCAAGCTTCTAGGAAAGGTCCTCGTTCGCTCGTAGAACCTGGAGCTCTAGGGGAAAAACCTACCTGACTCGAGCCGTCTGAACTCCTACTCTCCTCTTTACTCGAACGCCTTCTCCTTTAGAACAACTCTTAGATCTTGCCCGCAATCAGGCCACGGCGATTTCAGGCCGCCCCAGACAGGCACCTTATTGTTTGATAAGTGCATCCATTGTAACCGCAAGTGTTCTCTCAGCGATCCATAGATATTCATTGCCAAGTAGGGGTTAGAAAATCCCCTCCCTTTTGGCATGGCATGCTCGCGTTCATGGCATTTAGGCGATAGAAAAGGGGGTCGTTAAGATGAGTTCCCAAGACAAGAAAAATCCAAATGCTAGAATGATCGCAAGCCTCATCGACCTGAAGAAAGTCGAGATTTATGATGGTTGGCTCGGGGCTCTGAAAAAGAAATGGGGTAAAACGTCTGATCAGAAGATAGCTACTATTCTCGCTCACAAAGAGGAAAAAAGGGATCTGCTCTCCCTATTGCTGAGGCTGTTGCCAGGCAGAGCACGAATTGGGAGGACAAACCTGGACACAATTCTCGATAGGATCAGGACAAAAGAATACACGATTTTCGATTTTTTCCTGGAAGTTACATGTCTCGAAGAATCTATAAAGAGCGCTTGGAGAGGGTCAAACGGGGCCAAGTGGTCAGGTCTCTCCAGAAATATGGACATCGTCCATCGGAGGTTGTCCAGTGTCCTTGGAGCAGTTCTTAAAGAGACCTCAGAGGTCTACGAATACATCACTGAATGTGGTGATCGAGCGTTCTGTCGCATCGATGGAAAAGGAACCATAGTCCATGCAAACCAGCAAATGAAGCAACTTATGGGACATGAATCGGTTGCGGGAAAAAACCTGAGTTCGTTCTTTAAAGGCAAAGAGAGGAAATTTGTCCGAGAGACGCTTTCCCCAAAACGCCGAAGTAGACCAGATCTACGTGAACTTCGATTGATTACCAGTGATCGCCAATCAAAACCGGTTGGTGTGGAGATTGGTCCGCTTATCATCGGCGGCAAACACAGGGGGGGGTACGCCTGTATGGTAGATCTTTCTCGGCAGATGGAAGTAGGCAATAAAGTGTTTGATAAGTCCCCCTTAAGTGTTGCGAAAGTAAATCGGAGTGGAGAGATCACCTATCTGAACGAGAAGGCCCTTGAAATGCTGGGGCTAGATGGATTCGAGAAGAAAACCCTCAAAGATGTGTTCCGGGACAAAAAGAACCTTGGAATTGTTGAAAAGCAGCTCAAGAAGCGCAAAAGAGGACTGAGTAATGAATATGAAGTGGAAGTTACCCGTTTCAGCGACAAAAAGCGGATACCAGTGATGGTTTCGGCGTCTCCAGAGACTGACCTGGGGGGGAATATCATCGGAACCGTGGCTATCGTTCGGAACCTGGCCGTTCAAAAGGTGGTGGAAGCCATCCATAGACATATTGAAACGATTCGAGACGAGAAAGAGCTTCTCACGGCATTGGCCAGGGAGGTAGAGCGTGTCATACCTTTCGATTATGCCGGCTTTGGAATTTATAGTTCGGACATGAGACATGCCCGTGGGCTTCTGCAATACCTTCCATCAGGACGCTTGGAAATGCAGAGACGCTGGTGGGTGATTTCTCCGCAGTCTCGCAGATTTCTCAACCGAAAGAGGATCGAATCCGGAAATCTAGAGGATTTCCTGGCTCAGAAACGATGGGAGTTTCTCAAAAAAGATCCGGAGTTCATGAAAATTGTGAATGCAGGCTTCAATTCGTTCATTTATTACCCGGTCATTAGGGAAGATAAGGTTGTGGGGTCCGTAACCATCTATAGCCGGGCAAAAGATGCGTATGATGAGCGGCATGTGGAATTGATTGAAGCCTTGCCCCTGAGCAAGGCAGTACTCACGGCAATCTATTACGAGGAAAGGGAAGACCTCGAGTTTCGGCTCAACCTGATTAGAAACATTTCGTCGGCTGCCAACAATGTTCAGAAAGTCGCTGAAATTATTGTTACTGAACTCGGTAAGCACTATGAATGGGAGAACGTGTCGCTGTTCCTCATCGATGAGGCAGATCATGTGGCGCGTCTGCTGAGCGAGAGGATTAGGTCTAAAGCATTTCGCCTGCCCAGAAATTACAGTCAGTCACTAGACAAGGGTGTTCTCGGCTATGTCTACCGGAAGAAAAAGCCTGTCAACATAGGTAATGTGCAAGATCTTAAGTGGAAAGACGTGTACAGGGCAACCATCAAGGGCGCGGTCTCGGAGCTCTGTTTGCCGGTCATCAGGGATGGCAGAGTTTGCTGGCTTCTCAACGTAGAAGACCCCCGCGAAAATGCCTTTTCAAAAGACGAGGAGAAAGCCCTTGATGGCGTGATTAGCGAGGTGAGTGAACTCCTCCAGCGATCCTGGTTGCACCATTTTCTCAATGCGACGCTGCAGTCTGCTTCCGATGCGGTTATTGTCACCGACAGTACAGGCAATATCAACCAGGTCAACCCAGCCACCAGAATAATCCTTGGGTACTCGCAAGGGGAAATGACGGGTACCCCACTTAGGGATTATTTCCGGAATGAGGATGAGGCTGAGCATATTATGAAGGCCAAATACCTCCCGAGCTATGAGGTTGGCCTGCGCCGCAAGAATGGAGGTGAGATACATGTGCTCTTATCAGCCTCTAAGCTGCCAGAGGATTTTGGCGGCAAAGTTTTCATCGCTAAGGACTTATCCGTACAGAAGCGTGTGGAAGAACTGGAGTATTTAGGCAAGATGTATTATGAGATCTCTGCTCAGACAACGACCCCACTCACACTTGCACAAAGCTGGTTAGACAGGCTTATGGATGAATGCGAAGACAGTCAGGCCTTAAAAACACTCGACAGGGCCATAAGACAATTGCGAAAGGTAGAACTCACCTATGACCGGCTTGCCCTTTATGACAAAACAGAAGCAGTGCTTCCGTATAACGAGTTGCTTTTAGATATGCCAGAAGTACTCGATACCATTAAGGCAGGATTTCCAAGGGGTGAGTTAGATCGGATTGATTTCAAGCTGGACAAGGTCATGCCCTACTTACGAGGTGATGTATTCCAACTCTCTTTCTGCTTTGAGACGATTCTATCTTACTTGTTGAGATTCGCATCAGAAGACCGAAAGGTTCGGTTCAGGGTTTCGAATCTGCCTGGCCGGCTCAGAATAGAAATCAGCGGCTTTTTCCCAGGGCCTGAGAATGAGGAATTTGAAAAAATTGCGAAGAAGAGTTTGGTCTCTAAAACCATCACGGGGATGGCGTTAGGTGAGCCTGTTATAAGAAAATTCATAAAAAACCATAAAGGCACGTTTCACAAACCAGAGAGGAAAGGGGAAATGATAAAGTTCCGGATTGATCTCCGCACCCTTGAAAAAGGAAGTGAACTATGAGTGCCAAAATCTTACTCATTTTTGACGATACGGAGCAGGCAGACCTCGTCGAGGATCTATTAATCGATAAAATCGGCCGGGATTTATCTGTTAAAGTAACCCCAAGTGAGGCAAAGGCGAGGGAAAAACTGACAGGCAGAAAATACGATTTGCTCATCACGAATTTGCACAAAACGCCTCTTCAAACAGAAGAGAAAACAGAAGAGAATCGTGGACTCGCTTTTGTACAGTCACTGCAAGGGGAAGGAAAAAAGATCCCCAGCATACTTCTTTTGAGTCGAGCAGATGAGAGGGTGATTAAAGCAATAAACGGTCTTTTTCAATGCCAGTTCGTTTTTGAGAATTCGAGAGAGTGGCAAGAGGACTTGATTGAGAAATCCAAGAAAATCTTAGGATTGGGGAGATTCGAGGGAGAGGAGAAAGGCAAAGCGAAGAGACTCGATGTGGATATAACTCTGGACCTTAACAGAAACACTGGAGAATGTTCTTTCCAGGGTGTGAATTTTGAGTGTGGTCTAGATAGGGCTACTTTTGCGATTGACGGAGGGAGGATTGAGAAATTGGCGAAACGATCCAGGCATATCGAGGGACACCCGGCCTGGCAAGACGAGTTGCAGGATATTGGGGAAGAATTGATGACGCAGATTTTTCAGAACAATCCTAAGGTTGGCCCTTTCTTCTTTCAACAAGCTGGCAAGCTGGGAGGTTTGCAAAATGTTCGGATTCGATTCATGGTTGAAAAAACGGTTCACCCTATAGCCCTGGAGGCTCTATTTGGACTCTGCGACGTATGCGATGACTATTGGATGCTTCATGCTCCAATCTATCGCACGGCAAAGGAATTCCCGGGTCTGAGGGCCCCTCTATTTCAGGATGAGGAGACACGGGAAAGACCGATCAACTGTTTAATTGTCGAGGCGTCTACCAGCGGGCCTGTGAGAATTAATCATGAGAAGGTGAATTTAGAAGCCCTCGGCAACCTAGAGGGGGAGTGCAATTTCCTTGAAGACAATCTGAAGAAGTATCAAACAGGGAACCAGGGTAAGTTGAGGGTGGGAAGGATCGAGAGAATCAACAAACAAAAGGTAGAAGAGAGTAACAAAGAAAGGAAGGAGAATAAGTCTTTTGCTGAGACCCTTAAGGATCTCCTCAGAAGTGACACATGGCATCTTGTGCACTATGCAGGGCACTCATACTATGACTCCGACNNGACGCAAAAAACAGGTTTGTTTACTTGAGTAGCTGTCGCAGTTCCGAGGAGGATTTCGTATTTGCCCTTGCCAGCCAAAATATTCCCGCCATCGTTGGCTTCCGCTGGGATATTGAGGACAAACTCGCGGAGGAATATACCAGGTTCTTTTATGATCATCTGGTGGGGGGAAATAAATCATTGGAGTACGCCTTCCTCGAATCCAGGAAGCGTATGCACGAAGCCCATAAGAAGAACAAAATCTGGGCGGCTCCCATGCTGGTCATGCAGCTTAAGGCCTCAGGATAGGGACGCAGGAGTGGACATGGACTTAATCGGGTTTATTGATAGAGTGATGAGGACACGGACGGAGCACAAATTTTACAGCCGAATCCCGGACAATCATGTTCTCGATGAAGGATTTTCATCCAAGGCTTTCGAACCTCACAAGGGCTACTTTCAAATTCGTTTGTCTGAAATGTTTCTCAGGGATAAGAGGGAATATTGGCAAGGATTTGTCCCATTGGGTATCGTCATCAGCGATTTCATCTACGCAGGTGAAAGACAAACGATTCCCTTTTTTGTCGGCAATAGGCTTCTCAAGGAGATAGAGCAATACGTAGCGGGTGAGCAAGTTCAATATTACAACACGAGGGTTGCTGGACCTATACCCTATGCGGGTGATAACGTTTCTCTTTTCGTTGGTTTATTTCGCGTCGAGGTAGACAATTTAGCGGAGAGCCTTTTTGGTTTTCTCGAAACCGTGGTGGGCTCTTTTGACTCTGGAGTACTCTCAACGTATCTCAATATTGCACGACCCTTGAGTCGTGGACTTGAAGACCTCTTGGGCATGAAACAGGTGCAATTTCGGTTGGGCACCCGGGATGTGTTTAACGATAGATCGGGAGATTCAAATGAATTCAGGGAAGGTTATTTTGTTTACGTCAACTGTCCGGAGAATAAAATCGCTATCGACAACCTCTGGGTTCAGCATAATCGGTTATTGATAGGTGAGGACAGAAGATCCATAGAAGCATTGAGAGAATACGATTACTGTCTGATTCGCATTGAGAACCTTGCGGCAAGGAGTGATTATAGTGCGCTTCCCTTTCAAAAATTGTGGGAAGATGTGAAAACGAAAATCTATCAAGGAGACCAGGCAAATGCTCACAGGATCTTGATGGAGCTCGCTCAGCAATTGGCAATATCGCCCGACTTGACAGAGGACCACAGGTATGACCTTATCCGGGTTTACAAAGCTAATTTTGAAAAAGAAGTTTCCCTGTATGAGGAACTGCACGGTTTTCGTCCCGAACGTGTTGCCACAGTTTCCAGGAGTGGAACCCGGGGGGTCTTGAGTCCACGAGAATCCATCGAAAACACGGCCCGTTTGGCTCAAGAGGCTGGATTCCCTGAGAACGTGATCGATGGACTTTTGGAACTCCGTGATAATTGGGGGCAAATCCCGGAATTAAAAGAAAGGCCCAGAGATTTTCAACTGACCAGTGACATCCTCAATAGGCAATTGAAGGCAATGGAGTCTTTTGGTCAAATAGACAGACCAGATCCAAAGGACCTGGCAGACGCGATCGCGGTCGCTTCGATAAGTCCCACCTAGGTAGAATTAGGGGTCACCCCTTTTCTCCCCTACCTGGAGAAGTATTTTCATTCCAAGTCATGAGGTCTGTTTTTGAGGAGTTTCCTGAGTTTTCAAAGCAAGGAATTTCTAACCTTCTGATGTTTCACGACAATTTTGAATCTTTAGATGGGACCCTCATATCCC
Organism: Pseudomonadota bacterium; assembly: GCA_011773445.1. Taxonomy (GTDB): domain Bacteria; phylum Desulfobacterota; class BSN033; order WVXP01; family WVXP01; genus WVXP01. The sequence goes on from WVXP01000273.1 coordinate 16,508, forward strand.
TTCGCTCCCTTCTTCTCGCGTTGACCCTCTCCGGACTCGCAGGTGGGGAATACCTGCCCCTTCCCCGCTCTAAAGGCGGGGTTTCCCCCTCCTGCTCATCCTCGATGGGTACCCCAACGCTTCCGCAAACGTTCCTCAGGGACATGAGGGTCCACAAAACTGAGGAAACTCCCCCTGTTTTTTTCTTGACAATGCCGCTTCTGTCTCTTTATGGTGGAACCTGTGGGTATTTGGAATTCAAAATACATCTATGGTAGGGTGACTGAGGCCCCAGACACAGGAAGGTAGGTGCGATGAAGAGGTCATGGATTAAACGAACAATCGTCGTCGGGTTGCTAGCTTTATTGCTGGCCGTTCCAGTGCTGCTGCGTGCTGGCCGCATAGACGCTTTCGAGCAGCAGAAGCCGGGTTTGATTCAGCAGTGGATGAACAAGTGGACTCAAAAGAGGATGGAGCGATTGATCGAATTCCTCGATTCACCGGGCTATGTGGAGACGGTTTCGTGGAACGAACACGTTGTTCTCTCCTACATGCTGGCCCAGGTGCGGGCACCCAGCCCATTGGAGTTTTTCCTCCTACGTAAACTCCATGAAGGCATTGGGATGAGGCGGAGCACGGTCCTGTCCGTGGCTTTGCGTGGGGAGAGTCCCTATGCCACGTGGGCTCAGTGCCGCGGTTTTGTCAGGCGGGTCAGGATCTCTGACTTCCGGGTCGATCCGGAGGTAAGAAGAATAGCCCGTGAGTTGGCTTCTGTCCCGATCTCAGAAATCATAGAAAGCATCAACCAGATGGCTGAGGCCGGAGGGATGGAATATCTGCCAGAACAACTCCCGGCCGAGCCTCCCGTGCCACACGTCGAATATGACACTTATTTTGGCTACCTTCACGCCCATAGCGAACTCTCAGATGGCGAAGGAGACCCTGTGGAGGCCTACGCCTTCGCCCATGAGGAGGGAGGGCTCGATTTCTTCGCCCTGACCGATCACGGTGAGTTTCTGCGGATCTGGCCCTGGGAGAACAAGTGGGAAGAGCTGGTCGATGCTGCTGAGGCGCTCTACGACCCGGGCACCTACGTGACCCTCTGGGGTTTTGAGTGGAGTAACCCCTTCCTGGGGCACATCAATGTAATCAATACTTCTGACTTCACCGATACCATCACCCTCTTTTCGATCAGACGGCTCTACGACTGGATAACCGATCGCCCTGAAGGGTTCGGTCGGTACAACCATCCCGGGGATTACGACTTCTTGAACCGGGAGTTCTTACACATGGAACTCTATCCAGACGTCGCACCGCAAATGGTGGGCATGGAGCTGTGGAACGGGAATGACAGCTTCGATATGTATTACTACGCCGGCGGGTGGTTCAGCGATGACAGCTACTGGGACGAGGGCAACCTGCAAGGGTGGTACCTCGGCGCTTTTGGGGCACAGGACAACCACAGTCCGAATTGGGGCACGCGCAACGACTTTCGCACTGCGGTGCTGGCCGAGGATCTCACCCGGGAGAATATCATCGATGCCTATCGGAACCGCCGGTTCTATACCACCGAGGACAAGGACCTTTTTCTCGACCTTCGATGTCAGGGCTACCCGATGGGGGCCAGGCTATCTGGCGTACAGCGAGTCTTTACGGTTGAGGCTTGGGATGAAAGCGAAGACAGTTTCGAAGAGGTGCGGCTTTATCGCAATGGAGACCTGTTGGAGACTCGGGTTGTTTCGGGTGAGAGCATTCTGGAAGAGTTCACTGACCCTTTCCGTACCGGTTCAGACTACTACTATGTAATCGTGCGACAAACCGACGACAATGATGGCAACGGCCGCCATGACGAAGCAATCTCTTCGCCGATCTGGATCGATTGACTTGCTTATTGAATCTGTCTCTAAACGGAAGAGCCAGAACATTGAAAGGGCTACCCTATTGCGACCATAGATCCTATTGCAGGAGCTTTAAGGGTTAGCGAGGCGTATCGTGGGATGAGTCTATTTCCGAGGAGTTAGACGACGAATTGCAGCAAACTATCACTGGGAGGTATGTCATGGGTAGACGGAAGGTCAGGGTGGCATTGCTTTCCGTATTTTTTTGTCTGACGATTTTGGCCAGTTGTGCGACTCCAGGATCGAACAGAAATAAGATCAAGGTCCCGCCGGTAGCCGATATTGACCCAATCTACGAGCTTCCGACGGTTTCTCTGTCGGAGAAGGAAACCATCCTTTTCAACGTCATCCTAGAACGGCATCTCAATGAGCAGGGATATTTGCTTTACCGATCCTACCTGCCATTTTCCGATCCTGTAAACTATCAACAATCTCACAACGCAGCAGACCTTCCCGCGTGGCACGCCCACTGGATGGCTGGTCTCGCCATGAGACTTGCTCATTTGGGCGCAGTCCCGGAGATCGAATCGCTGCTCCATGAATCCGTGGAAGGTCTGCGAACGAATTTTACGGCGACGGGAATCGTTGGCCTGTTGGGTCGTGCCTATCTCAAATATGATGGCGACGAGCCGCTTCCGTGGATGGCAACCGAGGAAAATAACCCGACCAAATACTGGCAGAAGGGAGAAAACGGTTTTTGGTTCCGAAACGGTGTCGCCAAAGACCACTACGCCCAGGCCGTTTTCGGACTGGCCACCGTTATTGGCCTCGAAGACCGTGGTGCCATCTCCCTTGCTCCGGAAACGAGCACACTGGTTCGCGAAACCCTGGTCGACATTGCCCATTACCTCATTGACAATCAATACCGGATCATTGACAAGAACGGGAACGTTACAGAGTTCGGGCGGTTAAACGATTGGCGCGTCAACGGGTTCGACGGCCTCCAACTCCTCGCCATGCTCCGTTCCTGTGAGGCCACAGGCGATGAGAGCTGTGCGAGGGAATATGACCGACTCATCAGGGCGGGGGCAGCCAGGACGGTGGCGGTCACCCTGGGGAAAATGGGAGATCTCTATGCCCGACTGGGGCGAGAGAACGCTTTTGACCATTATAGTGACGACCAAGCTATCTATACAAACGCCTTTGCCCTGTATCTGAATTCAGATGAGGAAGATGCGGAGACCCTCGGCTACGTGAAATACGCCCTGGACAAGATGTGGCAGTTCCTTCGTTACTCACTCAAAAGTTACATGACATTCATCCAGGCCATCCTGTCAGAGGTGTCTTCAGAGGAACTCGCAGACGCTCTTGAGACACTCAGAATGTTTCCCGACGATAAGCGGACAATCTCAAATCTGTTGACCGAGGATACCCATGAGGTCCAGCCTATTCCGAATCAGACGATATCGTCTCACTACTGGAAGAGTGACTACTTCAGGAAAGCGATCTTGACCGATACCTCTGAGAGGATGAGTGTCGAGCATTCTGGTCAAGACTACCTTTTTGTCTATTGGATGGGGCGGTATTTTGACCTGATTTCAGAGGAAGAGGCGAACGCTCCCGTATCGTGGGAGGATTCGTAAGGCTTTGTGTCTGGAAGGGACCCCTTTTATTCAGTCTCTGGTCCGGGTCAGAGTGGATATTCGTGGCCATCGTGATGGCTCGGCAGGTTTCTGTGGTCGTTCTCAAGCCGTGAGGGAGGTGGAATAAGATGTCTTGTCGCTCATTTCTCGTAACTCTGATGGGTTTTCTTGTCCTCACATTTGCGGCCGTGCCGATGGGTCAGGCCGACTTTCCGGAGGCTCCACCCAACGACCCAAAGTATGATCAGTGGGAGACGGACGAGGGGGGCAGATCTTTCTACGACGACCAATGGACCCTTTTTAGTTTTACGCCACGGGGCGTGCGCCTGACGAGAGAGGCCAGTGGCATTAGTGCTGATCTGGCCTGGTGGACGACCACAGGGCGAAAGGACGTCATCGTCGCTGTTCTGGACTCCGGGATCGAATGGGGAGAACAGGACCTCGTGAATCAGTTCCACCTGAACCAAAACGAACTGTCTGAGCCCCGCGATGCTAATGGGGATTGGGCGCCTGGCACCTTTGACTTGAATGAGGACGGAGTGTTCAACGTCCAGGACTATGTTGATGACTCGCGGGTCCTCGATGCCAACGAAAATGGGATCCTTGATCCCGGGGATCTCATCGCGGTCTTCAGTGATGGGGTCGATGACGACGGTAACGGGTATGTGGACGACGTCAGCGGGTGGGACTTTTTTGAGGATGATAACGATCCCTTCGACAACGTGGATTTCAATCATGGGACCGGCCGCTCCAAGGAGGCTGCTGCCGGGGGGGACAACGGTCTTGAAGGAATCGGTGTTGCCCCGGGTGCGAGTCTCCTTGAGATCAGGATCGGGGACAGTTTCCTTGTCGATGTGAATGACTTTGCCCAAGGGGTTATCTATGCGGCCGATTCTGGTGCCCGAGTTGTTGCGGCAGCAGTCGGCTCCTACAACAATTCCCGCTTCGGTCAGCAGGCTGTTGAATATGCCTATGGCAAGGGGGTTGTCATCATGGCCTCGGCCGCTGACGAGAACAGCTTCCATCATAACTTCCCCAGCAACTATAACCACCTCGTGAATGTGAAGGCCATTGTGCCTGACTCGTTCCTGCTTCCTCTGGAGGATGCGCTGGCGCCCTTGACGACCACGTTCATGCAGCACTCCGGTTGCGCCAACTACGGTGGTCGTATGGAGCTGAGCCTTCCCACAGATAGCTGCTCCTCAGGAGCTACAGGCCAGGCCGGAGGGGTAGGAGCCGTAGTTATATCGAGGGGAAGGGATCTCGTGGACGCGGGGGTTCTCGATAGCGATCTCTCTGTCAACGAGGTGAAGCAGATTATCACCCTATCGGCCGATGACGTCTTTAACCGAAGAGCGAGTTATCTCTCAGAGTTCTATCCCAGCCAGCCAGGATGGGATCAGTACTACGGCTATGGAAGGGTCAATCTGATGGCCGCAGTCGACCGGATCGGCCCCGGGACTATACCCCCTGAGGCCGACATCTGGAACCCCGAGTGGTTTGAAACCTTAGACCCGGTGAAGACCCCTATTGTTGAGATTGCCGGAAGGACCGCCGCCCAACGGGCTGGGTGGTATCGATACATCGTCGAATACGGCCTGGGCGTGGAGCCCCTGGAAGAGGAGTTTGTACCCTTTTACATCTCTCGCCGGCTGGCAAGCCCACTTGAGGGTGTTTTAGCCGAGTGGGATATCAGCTCCTTTCTGGGATTTGCCAATCGGATCCCGAGCGATCCGAACGATTTCACCCTGACGCTTCGATTGAGGGTCTTTGATGAAAATGGCCAAATGGGCGAAGATCGGAAGACGGTTTTCATCCATCGCGATTTGGATCTCCATCCCGGATTCCCCATGGCCCTCGGTGCTTCAGGGGAATCCTCTCCGGCCCTAGTCGACCTGAACGGTGACGGAGCCTCGGAGATCATTGTTGCCACCGCCGATGGCAAAGTATTCGTCTATCAAGGAGATGGGAGCCTTCTTCCCGGCTGGCCCGTGGTCACAGACCTGTTGCCAGGCCTGGACCCCAAGAACCCTCGAAATCACCTTCAAGCTCCCGCATATAGAGATGGAGGCGTCGATCCCCAGGTTCACGGCCCCATCATGGGCGGTGTTGCTGTGGGGGATGTCGACGGAGACGGGAAACCAGAAGTGGTTGTCGCCGACCTCGAAGGGAAGGTCTATGCCTGGGACACCTATGGCGTTCTGGTCCCGGGCTTTCCGGTCTCCACGAGCCCAGAGTTCTCCAGGCCCGAAGACCGAAACAAAAATAACGTCCTAGACAAGGGGATTGGCGCCTCGCCAGCCCTGGGCGATCTCGATGGGGACGGAAAGCTGGAGATTGTTGTCGGGGCGATGGATCAACATGTCTATGTCTGGAAAGGGGAGGGGACCCTTCTCTCCGGATGGCCAGCCCTTGCTCGCGATCTGGCCCGAGTCGTTCCGAAAGGCGCTCGGATCGTGTCCTCCCCGGCTCTGGGGGACCTGGATCGGGACGGGTTACTGGATGTGGTCGTAGGGACCAATGAAGTTTACGGAATGAGCGGCAGGGTATACGCCTTCTCGAGCAATGGTACCCTTCTGCCCGGTTGGCCGGTCCGCGTGCCATCATTGATTCCTGGAGGACCCGAAGCGCTTCCCCTGGTTGGCGAGGGTGTTCCATCGGCCCCGGCCCTGGCTGACGTGGATGGCGATGGGACCCCAGAGGTTGGGATCGCCTCTGTTGGAGGAACAGGTTTCCTGTTCAAGGCCGATGGGAGTCTTTTTACCAGCCTGAAAAGCAGGACTTCGGATTTCGGGTCTGAGAGCGAGGCAAAAGATGGCCCGTCCATCTTCTCGATGACCAGTGGCTCCTTCGGTGACCTCGATCGCGACGGCGAGTTGGAGTATACCGCAGGCACCACAGGAGCCCGAAACGGGCTTACGATCGCGATTCCCGGTCTCAGGATTCCCTATGAGCACCACCTTTCGGCCTGGAAAGCCCGAACCGGTGAATATCTCCCCAACTTTCCCCAAATCATTGAGGACTTCCAGTTCTTCGTGAACCCGGCGATCGCGGACATCGACGGTGATGGACTTTCAGAAATCATCGCGGGCAGTGGCGGCTACCTGGTCCGTGCCATGGACCATCTCGGGCAAGAACCCGTGGGATGGCCGAAATTCACGGGTCACTGGCAGGCCGCTTCTCCGGCTGTGGGCGATACGGATGGCGATGGTCTCCTAGAGGTGGTCGTTTGCAGCAGAGAGGGGAAACTCTTCGTTTGGGACACACCGGGTCCTGTTAGAGTGGGAAACCGCCCAAGCGTTCAATGGCAGAAGTTCCACCACGACCAGTGGAACACAGGGAATTTCAGCTTGCCTCTCGTGGCAGAGGAATGAGAGATGAGGGATTGAAGACGCCTCGAAAGTCCCGTCACCCAGACGGGATTTTGAGTCCCGGTCCAACCAACCCCCGGATTTTCCATGAGAACTAAAAACCTGCCCGTGTCCATCGAACTGGGCGAACGTGCCAAAATTGCGGTGGTGGGCGCAGGAGCTATCGGAGGGGTGACGGCGGCCTTTCTGGTCCGGGCGGGCTGGGACCTGGAGATCGTCTGTAAGCACCAGGAGATTGTCGAACGTGCCAGCCGGGGACTCCATGTTTTTGGGGCCAAGGGGGATTACCGCGTCCCTTTGAGGGCTGTAAAGGATATCGCTGATCTGTCTGGGCCCAAGGACGTGGTATTTTTGGCTACCAAGGCCTATGACTGTTTGGCGGCTGTTCAGGACCTGCTGCCTTTTCTCGGTCAGGCCTCAGCCGTTGTGTCCCTCCAAAATGGCATGTGCGAGCATGCACTGGCAGAGGTACTGGGTCGGGAAAGAGTCGTCGGCTGCGTGGTCGGCTGGGGAGCAACGATGCACGGCCCAGGGGAACTGGAAGTGACTTCTCGAGGGGAGTTCGTGATTGGTAACATCGATAACGAGGCTGATCGGCGGCTCCCCTTCCTGCAGGAGATGTTGCGTGCCGTGATGCCCACTCGCATATCTGAGAATATCGTGGGCGAGCTATACTCCAAGTTGGTGGTCAACTCCTGCATCAACTCGCTCGGGGTCATCGCCGGCTTGAGGCTGGGAGAATTGTTGGCCAATCGAAAGGTGAGGTACGTTTTTCTCAGCCTTATGGGTGAGGCGATGGCCGTGGCCGAGGCCATGGGAATCAAGGTGGAGCCAGGTGGCGCTGGCAAGGTGGACTACGACTGGTTTCTGCGAGGCCAGGGTACGCTGGCTGAACTGACACGGCATGTCTTGATCCGGATTATTGGCCTTAAATACCGGAAGATCAAGTCCTCAAGTCTGCAATCACTGGAACGGGGACGAATGACCGAGATCGATTATCTCAACGGCTACATCTGTGGTCAGGGGAAAAAGCATGGGGTGCCCACCCCCATAAACGATGGCGTCGTGAAAATGATCAAGGAAATCGAGGGGGGCAAGAGGAGAATCACTCCGGAGAATTTGAACGATCCGGTTTTCGATCTTCCTTGAAACGGTTCGCGCTCAGAGCTTCCCTTCCCATCTTCTGACGAAATACTTTTGCCAAGCCGTTACCGAATTGTCCCAAAGGTATTTGGGTAACAGCGCGTTCACATTGAATTTCCCTGGGCCGGGTTTCTCCGGAAACATTTCAAGTCTCACAGATAAACAGTGCTGCCGTTCTGCGCTGCTTCGGCCAGGCCATCGAGTACCCGCATATTCCGAACACTCTCTTCCGGCGGGAAATCGAGCGCGGTTTTCCCCAAGACTGCATCCGTAAAATGCTCCACCATGAGCTGATACTCATCTGCACCCGGTGTCACATGGACCTGGCCCACTTCCTGGTCCTTATTTCGCAGGGTAAAAACCGTGTCCTTTTCCCAGGGGATAAAGGCATCGTGAGGTAGCTCGATGGCCCCCTCGCTGCCGACGACCGTGTACGTCTGCTGCAATGCCGACATGAAGCTTGCTTCCAGCGTAGCGAGCCCGCTATCTGGAAAACGCAGGAGGCCCACAAAGTGAACATCGACTCCGGATGGATGGTAAACAGCCTCGGCTTGAAGCTGCGTTGGTTCTGCGCCCAAAAGCCAGCGGGCAACACTCACACTGTAGCATCCGACGTCCAAGAGTGCCCCACCACCCATTTCCCTTTTGAAGCGGGCATTATCGCCGCTCGTCAAGAGTTCCTCTCCCATGTTGTAACAGAAGGTCGATCTTACGAGGCGTGGGGTTCCGATGCCACCCTCGGCAATCATTTTTTTGATGCGCTGGTTACGAGGGTGGAACCGGTACATAAAGCCCTCCATCAACAACAAACCTGCCTCTACGGCCGCATCGGCCATCTCTCCGGCTTCGGCCGCGCTGCACGCGAGTGGTTTTTCGCACAAAACATGCTTGCCCGCTCGAAACGCCTTGAGTGTCCACGATTGGTGGAGATGGTTGGGCAGCGGAATGTAAACCACATCGATCTCTGGATCAGCGAGCAAGGCAGCATAGTCATCGTAGACGTGGTGAATGTTATGTTTTGCGACCACCTGTTTGGCTTGCTCCGGGGAACGCGCAGCCAGGGCGTGTACCGTGCAGTTTCGCGATTTCTGAATCGCCGGGATGATGCACACGCGGGCGATATTGGCATTGCCCAAAACGCCCCATTTTGCTCGCTCAGCCATCGAGGACCTCTACTGTTCCACCCCTGGCCGCTGACCTTGCCGCCGCCTCCAGAATCGCTACGACCCGCACTGAGTCGTTGAGCGGGGCGACGAGGGGGTCCCCTGTGAGCAGGTGATCGGCCAGATTCCGATGGAAAAGATGGTGCTGCCGCCTGGGCACTGCCAGTTTTTGAGCGACGACCTGGCCGGAGTGATGGCGGTGGTATAAGGTTAAGTCCGGTGGCATTTCGGTAGCAGGAATGTCGTGTTCGTGGAAGTAGAGGACAGGGTCGATCTCGTATGCTGTCACATCCCGCCAATGCCCGACAATTCCGCCCTCTGTACCCAGCAAATACCATTTTGGCTTGCGTAGGGCGGCGATGTCTGAGTGCATGAACTCGGCCTCTTGCCCACCGACGAAACGGATGTGGATGCGTTCCTGGTCGGCATTGGTGGTGTCCGGCCAAACGCGGTTTTGGCGGGTACTGAGAACGGCTTTTACGGGCTCGGGCATGAGGCCCACGATCCAATCCAAATAGTGGCCTCCCCAGTCATATGCCGTACCCCCTGAAATGGCATCGTGGGAATGCCAGTAACCACAGGGATGATGAAAACCTCCGACAAAGGTCTCCATGTAGAAAAGATTGCCGATCAGTCCATCAGCCAGGGCTTGTTTGATGGCCAAGTAGTCGACATCCCAGCGCCGGTTTTGGTGACAACCCAAATGGACCCCTTGTTTTTCGGACATCTCGACCATAGCGGCCGTTTCCTTCTGATTCAATGCCAGGGGTTTCTCGCAAGCCACGTGCTTGCCTGCGGCCATTATTTTCAGGGACAATTCCGCATGGTTGTTCGGTGGTGTGGCAATAATGACCAAGTCAACCTCAGGATCGTCTCCAAGGACATCGGGTGACGCGTGGGTCTTCACCTCCGGAAAATCCTCTCGGGCCTGTTTCAGCCGTTCCGGGTTAACGTCACACACGGCCCGAAGAACCAGTCCGGATGTGGCCTCGACCCCTAAGCCATGAGCCTGGCCAACAGATGGCGCATAGCCCAAAATCCCAACGCCCAAGGTTTGATGATTGGGGAACGGTTTTCCGGCCAGATGGCGCAACACTCGGTAGAGAATCTGCTGGACAGCCGGATTGTTATAGGCTTCCAGTGTGGTGCAGGCGACGCGTCCGTCGCCTACAGAGCGATTGACCAGGACAGGTCGGTGCTGATAGCGCCAGTCAGCGTACAGAACAATTTCCGAGTCTTCTGCGGTTTTGTCGAGGGATTGGTACCGGCCCTTCACATATATGGCGTCAGGCAGACGTATGGCAATGGGGTGGTCCATATCTTGAAATAAGACACGCAATTCAGTACATGGGCCTATTGGGCTGGGTTTTGCCCCGAAAAGCTGCGGTAATGGCTTTTCCGATGGGCAGACCAGTCCCAACCACCCTCCCCCGGTGTTGACGAACTGTCGGAGGTGATCACAATCCTCCGCAAAGGCGGCCGTGTCCGCGGTGACAATCACATCACAGTGGCTCAGGTCGTCTGGGAGCTGGGGGGTTACCGTTAGCCGGGTGTGATTGATGGATTGCAGGTATGAGAAAAACGGTCTTAGAGACCTATTCTGACCTTCGGCCACAACGTGAACCGACATAGGAGGATGGATCATCATGTCACTTTACCTCGCTTCGAATCATTTGAGGACCGTTGGGGGTCTGTCGGACCCCAGGTCGCCATTTTTTGGATGGCGACACGGGAAAAAACCAGGTCTCCGTCCAGATGTTTTTCAGGATTCTAACCGCCACCTTGGCCCTTCCCGGGTATCCTCAAGAATGATATTGGCTCGCTGAAGGCTTTCGCGAATGGCATCGGCCTCCTTCCATAGTTTTTTGCGCCTGAACTGTTCCCTCAACTCGAGCATTTCGTCTACGAGAGGGGTCAGGGAATCTACTTCGTCTGCCGGAGAAGACTCGAGTTTTACTCCGAGACAGACGATGAGCTCCCGTAGCACGTCTCTTGCCTGGGAGATAAACTCCTCGTTTTCCAGATCTTGCTTAGCCTTCCAGATGGTTCGATCAAGTTCAAGAAGCGCGTTCGTGGCCTCTTTCGGCTCGTGCTTGTCGAGACCGACACGGAATACTTCCTCGAGGCCATGAACTCTATCCCAGAAGGACTCCTCCTTTGTGTCCGAGGCCCGCTCTGGATGCGGCCGCTCAGGAGTCATCACTCTCCACTGCTTTCCGCCAAACCCTCCGCGGAGGACCTCAAGAGCGAATCGGTCTCCCTTTTCAAAATAAATCTCTGCTCCACCACGGCGCAGGGTCACACGGCCGATGCCTCTGATTTCGGCCTCCCCTTTTTCAAGGTCGATGAGGCAGGCCGTGTGTTCATCGAGGCCAAAGATGGATACATCCTCAGGGAGAAGGGATTCAAGCTTACGAAATCGAGTCTCACCCATATAACAGAATCGGGTATCGTGAGTCCCCCCCTCGGCATTGTTCCAATGGGGAATCACCACAAGATTAAAGTCGAAATGGCCAAGGATATTCATCCCCTCGGCCCAATGCAGGTCTTCGCCCACCTTATAGATCTCATAAACAGGGAGGGTAAAGGAGCCGACTGTCAGGGCGGCAGCACTGGCAGCGACCAGGCATCCGCCGCTCTGGACCCGTTTCGTGAGGATTTCCGGAATAGCCGTTTGTCGCCACTGGCGCACGGCATAGGTCGGACTTCCGGGTCCAATCAGGATAAAATTGGCCTCTCGTAGCGTTTGAAAGGCCTGCTCGGCTTCATAGGGCTTTGCCACCTCGGTCGACTTAAAGGAGGCGATGGACATGGGCTGTCTCACTCGAGTGGCAAAATATTCGATCGCCTTCTGCGACAACTGATCGACATTGAGCTGGAATCCAGCAGGCGTGTCGAGAAATACCGCTCGTGGATGAGGGGGCAAATCCGCCAATAACTGTTTGTGAACTTCCACCATGGTCGCAGTCAGTTCACCTGACCCCATGAGAGCGATGATGCCGTTTCTCGATGACAAGGCAAAGTCCTCTCCAAGATCGGAACACTGTTGCATATACCACGGTCGTGATCTGTTTTCAATTGGCCATCCCCCTGAATGACATCGAGTCTCTCCACGAGGAGTTCCCCAAAAATTGTGGGTCAAAAAGTATGTATGCGAGCACTTTCTCGGTCTTTGGGGGATTTTCTGAAGGCCCCCTCAAGAATGCGGTAACTCCCCTGTCTCCTCACATTGACGCGCCAGGGGCAGGTGAGGTATGATTGTGCTTATTTCGCAAATTCATGAAAGCATGTGTCGTAGAATGGTGCGCGCTTTTCTCGCCGGCTTCCTGGTCGGAATTCTCTTTATCCCAACCATTTCATCTGCTGAAAAGACTCTCCCTGACACCGAGACTCTGCGCAAATGGATCCAAGAGATGAAAGAGTCCCCACGGGGACCTTTCAAGCGGATCCGGTGGTTCTGTAATGACGGGACGGTACAACCACCCAGACCCTATGCGTGTGCAGAGCGCGGAGGGGGAGTGCAACACGGCGAATGGAACGACCGGGTGAAGCTACTCCGCGGCCACGGCTATTACATCGCTAACGTGCTTGCAGACATCAAACCAGAAGAATTCGTGGACCATGGAGGGGCGGAAGAGATCCTGGAGCAGATCCTCCTGGAGCAGTTCCTGGTCGCTTCTGACGATGGGTGGATTTTCCGCCGGGCCTTTTATTATCCCGGCGCCCTCCAGGTGGAAGATGAAATGAGAAGCGGTCATAATTTGTTGCGTGCTCTGGTCCGGGACCCGTACTGGAGAACCACGCGTTTTACCCTTCTGCACGAAGCTGTCCGTTTGTTGCCTCACTTGCAAAAGGGAGCGCCCATCACAGAGATGAGGCAGCTTTCTCTGGCCATCGCTGAAAAGGATAGGGGCTTCGAGAGCCTCCGCGTCAAAATCCACGTGAAGCCGGACGCACGAGATGCGGAGAGGGTGCGAACCTATGCGGCAAAAGGCCTTCCGGAACTTTCCGAAGACTACCAGCGCCTGGCAGCTACAATCGACGAAGTGTACCGCGATCACGACATCGGGCCTAAGCTAGCATCGCTGGCGGGCCAGCTGAAAGATCCAGCTCTGGCGAGAGCCCTGAAAAAGAATGTTGAGCCCCTGTCCCCCCAGAACGATCCGGCAACCCGTCTGGAGGCTGCCAGCAATTCGCTGGCCCTCATCCGTAACGGCCTTTCCCTGATGGGAAATTCAAGACTGATGATCGCTGCATTGGATGTTGGATTGGAGCTGGAACGGGAAGTATATCGCGCGGGTAACGAATTACTCGAGCATCTTTCGGGGACAACGCGCCGTGAAAGATTCTCATGGCTCCGGAGTAGTGCTGCCGCGCTCTACGGAACGGGTCTGATTTCTCCGCGTCAGTGGCACGCCCTCCAGAAGAATTTTGCCAGGCTCAGTGGATCACATTCGACTCTGAGCTTTTACAAGAGTGAACTGGATTACCTTTCCCGTGTCCCGGAATGGGCCCAGAGATGGCTTTGTTTTCATTTCTGCGAAACCGTAGAACACCTGGCGAGAATCGAACCCCTCACGGGACGCTACCTGCACGACCGTCTACATGGAAGTCCATTGCTTTTTTACGGGGCGGTCCTCGATAGCCTTCTGGAGGACGCAAACGCGCTCCTTGGCATTCGTCACGAACTTTTTGGAGAGACCGTGGCCGGGGGGCTTCGTGGTCTCAATCCGGGGCTCGCCCGGGGTGTCCTCAGGTTTCCCGACAGGGAAGGAAATGGAAAATATGAACGGGACGGCATCTATGTCCTTCCCGCGACGACGTCTGACCTTCCTCCGGTGGCCGGTATCGTAACCGCCGGCGAGGGGAATTCTCTTTCCCATGTCCAACTTCTGGCTCGAAGCCTAGGAATTCCCAATGTGGTAGTTGGAGAAAGGCTCTTGGCCCGGCTTCGGGCAAGGGAGGGTATGAGGGTCGTGCTTGCGGTCAGCCCCCGCGGCGTGGTGCGACTGGCTGAGGATGGTTCGGAATGGGAGGAAGTCCTCGGAGGGGACACAGAAGCGCCAGAGAGCCTCATACGACCCGATCTTGCAAAACTGGATCTTCAGACCCGTGAGATCATTCCCCTTGACCGTCTGCGCGCGTCAGATTCAGGGCGAATTGCCGGGCCGAAGGCGGCCAATCTCGGTGAACTCAGGACCCGGTTTCCCGAAGCCGTCCCCGATGGTCTGGTCATTCCCTTTGGTGTCTTTCGAGCTCTTCTCGATCGGCCCATGGAACCGGGTGGTCCGTCGGTTTTTCGCTGGTTGCAGAACCAGTATAGAATCCTCTGGACCATGCAAAATGATCCTGAGCAGCGGGAACAGGCAACGTATCGCCTTTTGGAACGTCTTCGGCATTGGATCCTGAGGGCCGATCCGGGTGCTGACTTTCGCGAGAGTTTGTACGCATCGATGACGAAGACGTTCGGTCCGGAGGGAACCTATGGCGTCTTTGTTCGGAGTGATACGAACGTGGAAGACCTCCCGGGGTTTACCGGAGCTGGGTTGAACCTCACGGTTCCAAATGTCGTTGGTTTAGAAGCCGTGCTGGAGGCCATCACTCGCGTTTGGGCCTCTCCTTTTACGGAACGGGCTTATGCGTGGCGCCAGGCTCATATGGAATTACCAGAGCACGTTTATGCATCCGTACTTTTGATGAGGAGCGTGCCTGTCGAGAAATCCGGTGTTATGGTGACCGCTGATCTCGAAAATGGACGCCTTGGATGGCTTTCCGTGGCCGTGAANNGGACGGCCAGGTGCGTCTGATGGCTCAGGCCACGGAACCGCGTAAGGGGATTCTTCTGCCCGCTGGCGGGGTAGCAAAAGCCGCGGCAAGTGGTAGGGAGAGCGTCCTGGAGCGAGAAGAAATCCGTCAATTGATCGAACTCGCCGCGACATTGCCAAGTCGCTTTCCCTCGCTACGCGATGCGGACGGGCGGGAGGTCCCTGCGGATATTGAATTCGGATTCTACGAGGGCCGCCTGGTGCTGTTTCAGATCCGCCCCTTCCTAGAAAGTCCGCATGCCCGTCGTAGCCGGTTTTTGAGCAGTCTCGATCGGGAACTGGACCGACGGGCCGTCTTCACAGTCGATCTGGACGAGACGCCGTCAACAGGATAAGAGCAAAAACATTCTCACTGCGTTGATCCATGCCATTTCAAACCGGTGTGGGCGCTGAGAGGTTAAACCATGAAAGCGATTGGTCGGAAAGGGGTCAAAGGGATGTTCGGGCTGACACTCCCTTTACTCTTTTCTGCATCCATCGGATGGAGTTATCCATTGGATGGAGATCGACATACAGGGATCACTCGTCTGAAAGGGTACCGGCTCGCGCAAGAGGGAAAAGTACGAGGTCACCGCCTTCCACCTGGCGCTTTGCTGAAGACTGAACAAGTCGATCTGCGTCTCGGGGCCCACGCGAACATGGAGCTCCCCGAGCCGGATCCTCAATTCGCCCAACAGGTGCGCAAATTCCTTGGCTCAGAATCAGAACGATACGGACTCGCCGTTTTAGACCTGACTGACCCGGCAAACCCACGCTATGCCGAACACCGCAGCAAGGCACGGGGTAATCCTGGCAGCGTCGGGAAATTGATGATAGGCCT
>WVXP01000273.1:32337-42386 GCA_011773445.1 Pseudomonadota bacterium
CAGCGAGCATGGTGATCCGAGATCTGTTGCTGATGACTCATTTTGGCCGCGAATATCCTGTGAGCGAGTTTGAGATTCAGACGTTCTTCGGGGACACCCCCAAGGCGGAACTCTCCACTTTGCTCGCTCGGGCTCTGCAAGATCCTGTTTCGCGGAACGGCCTGGATTTGGAGCAGCTTCGGCAAGGAAAGTTTTTTACGTGGAAAGGTAAAAAGCTGGTACCGGGCGTGCCCAGCTACGCCACTCCCCGAGAGTTGATGCGGTTTTTGCTGCGATTAGAGCAGGGTAGGATGGTGGATGTCTTCTCGAGTCGGGAGTTTAAAAGACTCTTGTATATGACTCAGCGCAGAATCCGCTACGCCTCTTCTCCCGCTCTGGCGAATGCGGCGGTCTACTTCAAGTCGGGATCTCTGTACAAATGTCAGCCTGAACCCGATTTTAAGTGCGGCAAATACCACGGCAATGTCGTGAATTGGATGAATTCGGTTGCAATTGTCGAAACACCGGGGCATGATCCCCCGTTGTTCTATATGACGGTTGTGATGTCGAACGTGTTACGGAAGAATTCGGCGGTGGAGCACCAGACCTTTGCTACTCGACTCCATCGGCTGATCGAGTCTTATCACCGAGGCGGGAAATCTGGGTCGGCTCCTTCTGGGAGCGAAAAATGAGGTCATCAAAGGCCACGATGAGACGGCGGAGCCACTCCCCGCCTTTTGGACTCTCGGCGAGGGCGACAGCGATATAGCGGCGGCCGTCACGTTCGACAATGGCGCTATCGGAATGGTACTGCTTCCACGTCCCGGATTTCCGGTAGATACGGGAACCGGGTCGCGCCTCCTCCAGGCCTCTGACAAATTTGTGTTGGATCGCGGGGTCTCCGAGGATCGTTTTCATCATCTGGCTCATTTCCGGTGAGACGAGTCGGCCCGTCTCGAGGAGGTAGTAGAACCGAGCGGCCTGTAAGGCAGTAGCACCATGGGAGAGATTGTGAAGTGGATCCCGCTTCCAGGCAGGGGCTTTACCATAATCTTTGCCCACCCAAAGGCCACCGTTCTGGCCGGGGTCGTAGAGGCGATAGGGGGGAGATTGCAGGAGAGTGGCAAGATACGCTTTACCAACACGGTTTAGCATCTCGGTTGCGGCTCCGTTTGATGAATTGCGGATCATGCGGGTGAGTTTATCGAGCGTATCCTTGTCGAGTACCATCTCGCCCTGGGCGATCCGTTCGAAAGCTCCTAAGAGGATGGCGATTTTTGGGAGACTCGCTGCATACATCATTTCACTCCCATTCACGGCAGCGAGGCGGGGTGAGGTCCGGTCGGTGATGTCTACGACCGCGACCGATAGGGATTTCTTTTGAACGGCTTTTTGCAGTCCAAGGGAGGATAGCTGCTCCTCGAGCCCCTGTTGTAAACTCGAGTCGTCGGTCTGGCAGAGAGCTGGGTAAGATTGCTGGGCCCTTGCTGGAATAGACACGACCAGGACAAGTGTCAGAGCGGCTAGAATTCGGAATAATGAATGCATGGGCGCCTACTATATAGCTTTATCGGCAGAATTGCAAGACCAGATTAGCGGAGATACCGTTAATGTCGATTCCAGCAAAATACGGCACTTCAGATTGCGTTGAAAGATTTGGGGCGCTTCGTTCCCTGAAAATCCGTGCGGCCTTTCTGTTCAACAATTTCCTGCTCATCATCACGGCGCTCTATTATCTAAAGCCGGCCAGCCGTTCGCTTTTCATCGAGTTTCTTGGTGCAGACTGGGTTCCCTACGTGTGGATCGGCACGGCTCTGATCATGGGCTTTGTGGTCCTGGGGTATCACCGTCTGGTAGAAAGGTACAACAGGTTCCACGTGGTGCTGTGGACCTTACTGGCCTTTACCGGACTTTTGGTGATGTTCCGGGTGCTTCTAATCAATCCCACCGCGGCCGTCTCAGTGGGTCTATATATTTTCGTGGATATTTTCGGGGTTGTACTGGTCGAGCAATTCTGGAGCCTCACAAACTCCATCTACAGCACCGATCAAGGAAAGCGGTGGTACGGTCTGGTGGGGACCGGTGGGTTGACAGGGGGACTCATCGGGGGGGGTATCGCTCTGATCTTGATCAAGTGGACGCCTTTGCAAACCCCGGATCTCCTGCTCGCGGCGGCTGCGACCCTTTTGATTATATTCGGTCTGACCTGGTACATGGGGCGCCTCGGGATCTATTGCGAGGTCCAGAAGCCCGTCACACCCGATGATGCCAGCGAAGGATGGAAAGCGCTCGGCCGTAGCCGGTATTTGATTCTGATCGCTGCTATCTTATTGCTGGCCCAATTGGCCTCCCCGGTGGTCGAGTTTCAGTACCTCAAAACCGTCGAGGTGAACTATGTAGAGCTCGATGCGCGCACTGCTTTTCTATCCTCGATTTTTAGCCTCCTCGGGGGTATTGCCATTGCCGTGAACCTGACGCTGACCCCCCTGATTCAACGTCGCCTTGGGGTGATCGCAGGATTACTCGTCCAACCCTTGACGATGATCCTTTGCTCCCTGGGTTTCATGGTTCACTCGACGCTTCTCATGGGAGTGGCCACGAAGATCAGTGACCGAGGACTCTCGTATTCGATTAACCGTGCGTCGAAAGAACTGCTATACGTGCCGGTCAATCCCGTTTTGATTTACCAGGCTAAAGCATGGATCGATATGTTTGGCTATCGTATGTTCAAGATTTTCAGTTCCGTTATGATCCTGTTGCTCACGCAATGGCTGCCGGTCAAGGTGGGCGTTGCCCAATTGAGTTGGATTACTGTAGGTATCTGTATAACCTGGATCGGCGTCATTATGGTGTTGCGTTCCGACTACCAAATGGTTTCGGAAAGAGAGCTTCAAGCCGGGTTGATGACACCGTTGGCGTCCGAGCAACCGGGCTGAAAAGACCAAGGGCTTGCCACTCAGTAAAGCCTAGCGATTCCTTTTAGGCGGAATTTCGTCGGGAGGAACATTTTACGGGCTTTGGTAAGTCTCTGGATCACAAATATATGTTGAGGATAATCGCCAGAGTTGCAGCGAACGTTCTTGTTGCTGTGGGCCTATTTTTGCTCGCCAGCGTTCTTCACAACGCGGCTAACGGTTCCTTGGTTGGGCAGCTCTTCGCTCAATCACAGGGTTCTTGGATAAGGAATGCGTACGCTCTTGGCCTGAGTCTGCCGGTTCCTTTCCACCTAATCTCAGTTGGCATACTCCTGCAGCGGAGCGCTCTTCCACCTCCCTGGGCTAGATCCGTCGGATTTGCGGCTGTGGTTTCTGGCTTGTGGCTAGGTGTGGCGCTGGGAATTAGGATGCTGATCCTATAGAGTTATTTGTTCATGCACTTTGAGGTCGTTTCTTCTGGGAATAAACAAAAGCCCGCCCTTTCATTCCGAAAGAACGGGCTCGATACTTGCAACTAAAGTCAGAATGAGAGTTAAGAGTCCCATAGTCATCCCTCCCTTTGTGTCTTACGATTCCTAAAACCTATTTCCAGGCAAATTTTGGAAGAAAACGACTTACCCCGGTGCTGTCTTGCAGACGACCTTTTTCCCTTCCGCATTCAGGATGAGTCGTTGCGTTTACCTTCGCCTAGATTTTGAGAAATTAGAACAGAATTTCTCAAGCGTTAATGGATACTTGAAAACAAAAAAATGATAAATCAAAAGAACAATAAAAGCTTAAGTATCTGTTTGTATATATAAAATAAGACTTTCGCATTAGCAGAAAAAAATCTCCTGAAAGGAAGATCTGAGCGCTTCCACCTCCTTTTTTACCCTTACCGGATCAACCTGCTTCAATAGAAGGGCGGCTATCATATTGGCGATCACGGCCATTTCGGTCTCTTTCATGCCAAGTCGGGTTACTTCCTGAGTGCCCATCCGCAGGCCCATGGGATTTTTGGCCTGTCTTGGACTGTCTCCAGGGATAAGGTTCTTGTTGCATAGGATGCTCGCCTCTTCAAGCAGGCGAACACACCGGGCACCACCCCCAATTTCGGACACGTTTAAGGCCACTTGATGGGTTTCGGTGAACCCGAACTCCTTCCCGAGGACGTTAAACCCGAGTTTGTGCAAGTTTTCTGCAAGGGCTTTACTGTTCCTCACAATCTGAGTCGTGTAGGCTTCTCCGAACTGGAGCATTTCGACGCAGGCGGCAGCCAGGGCGGCCACACGGTTGCAGTGGTAATTCGCCGTAAAACCCGGGAAGGCTGCCCGCTTGACTTTTTGAAGTAAATCCTCGTGGTTTGATAGGATGAAACCTCCAGGAGGTCCAGGTAAGGTCTTGTAGGATGAGGACGTAAGAAAGGAGAATCCGTATTCCAAGGGATTGGGAAAGGCCTTGCCTGCGATCAAACCGGAGACGTGAGCTCCGTCGTAAATGAAAACGGCCTCAGTCTCCGAGGCGATCTTTCTGATCTCTTCAAAAGGAGGCGGGAAGAGGCATAAGCTCTGGCCTAGGATGACCAATTTCGGCCGATATTTCTTGGCCAGTTCTCTAAGAGATTCGCAATCAATGTTCATGGATTGCTCGTTGAAGTTAATCTCCATGGTTCGAAGCCCTCGGTAACCCGCAACCCCAATCCCATGGTGAGAGATGTGACCCCCGGCGACGAGAGGAAGGGCGAGGAGGGCATCCCCTGGTTGCGTGAGGGCATTCAGGACCAGGGCGTTTGCCATGGAACCGCTCAGGGGTCGAAACTCGCTACCTCTGGCACGAAAAAGATCTCGCAGAAGTTGGTGGGTAAGCCTTTCGATGGCCTCGATGTAAGTCATACCTGTTTGATACTTCTCCCCAGCTTCCCCCTCGGCAGGCCGCGAACCAATCGTCGAAGACAATAAGCCTCTGACCTTTTTGCTCATCAAATTCGTCGCTGGGTTCAGTTGAATGCACTTTCGGTCAACAAATTGCTCGTGTTCATGCACGAGGCTGAGAAGGGTTTTCATCGTTCGGTTCATCTTCGTTCCTTCCGCGTGGAAACCTTGAGAGATAAGCGCCCAGATAGCTGCACAATGCACGTAGAACCTAAGAATCTGCTTTCTGGGTGCGGGAGACCGGGCTTTTTGACGATGAGGTCGATGATATCATTATGACGGGTTTGCTGAGTTTTCAAAACAAGAAATTTCTAACATTTCGATTTTTCAAGACAATTTTGAATTTTCAGAAAGGCCTCCATATCCCTTCGCCCCCTGCTTCTCACGTTGACCCTATCGGGATTCACAGGTCAATCAAAAAAAGGATAAAGGTCAAAGGACAGAGGAAAAAGGGAAGAAGACCAAGAAGTGCCGGAGGAAACTTCTCTATCATCATTATGTGTTGACTGTGAGCTGAGAGTGAGATTATCCTCAAATTGGCAAAGTTGATCACTAGGCGTGTCCACTCGGAATACCGCTTTGCTAAAAGAAAATACCCCCCAAGGTCCTTGGTGTCATGGAGCCCTATTTTACGTTTGAATCGAGCCGGCCTTCGAATCGAAAGATCGTCTTTCTTGCGGTTGGGGGGGAACCGGAAATTTCGGTCGACCGAAGCAGTCAGTCTGAACCGTTGAGGTTATCTTGAGTCATGAGTCAGGGTCACTGGTCCAAGCGGGTCGTCGGGAAATACGTGCTGGCTCAACTGCCGGCCCTGGTTGTGCTCGCGTCGATCCTCGTTCTGGTTCGGCGATGGGTCGATCTCTCGTGGTGGTTTGTCTGCGGTATCGTCGCTCTTTGGATGATCAAGGACGTGGCCCTGTTCCCCTTCGTCTGGCGCTCCTATGCCGGAACTGACCAACCGAGAAACACCCACTTAATGCTCGGTGCCCGAGGAACCGTCGAGGACCCGCTGGCTCCTGCCGGGTACGTGCGGGTGCATGGTGAGCTATGGCGGGCAGAGGTCATCGAGGGGAGTCCTTCGATCGGCAGGGGGCAGGGTGTACGGGTCCGAGGAACTCGTAGACTGACGCTACTCGTGGAACCTGATCAGAAGAATGAAGGAGAACCTGTATGCAAGAAAATGGAGCAGAAGGAATAATCATGGCATATTCACATGAAATCTCAATAGAGACCTTCGGATGGATCACCTGTCGAAACCCCCGTTGAAACCGGATTCAGCACTGGCTCACGACTGTCTCCGTTCATACGCGAATGGACCGGAGAGAGAAATTAATCCTCTCCCACATACGCTCCATCCCGCGGAAACCAAAAGGCACCTGACCCTCCCCCAATTTTCACAAGAGTTACAAATTCCACTAAAGAATTACTGCAGACTTTCCGATTACTTGGGTTGACATTCCGGGAGCATCTGATTCGAGGTGCCGGGATGTTCGGAGTACGTTGTCAGTGATTCCTGTCGGAACCAATCTGAAGCTAAAGAAAGTCCCTCTGGCCACAATTTCCCTGATCATGGTCAACTGGCTGATCTTCATATTTTTCCGATGGGATTATCACAAGACCTATTTCTGGGTGAGGCAATATCTTTTCTCAGTTCCTGGTGAACAATATCCCTGGCAGCTCGTCACCTCCATGTTTCTCCACGGCGGTTTCTTACACATCTTGGGTAACACCTATTTTCTATGGGTCTTTGGAATCTTCGTGGAAGACAAGATTGGCTGGAAGGCCTACCTTTTTCTCTATTTTCTGACTGGGATTGCCGCAAATCTGGTCCATGGCATGATGGTCGGGATCTTCATGAGAGACAGTCTTTTTATTCCAACCTTAGGTGCTTCTGGAGCGGTCTCGGGGGTTATGGGAGTCTATCTCTACCGGTGCTACTACTCCAAAGAAAAATTGTTATCAGTCTTTGGCTCCCGATACGGTTCCAGATTCCAGCGGTGGTGGTCCTAGGTTTGTGGTTTCTGAAAGACCTCCTTGGAGGCATCGATTCTATCCGGGGCATTTACCAAAACGTCGCTTTCTGGGCCCATGTGGGCGGTTTCGCCGCTGGCCTCGCAGCTTGTATGTATCTCAGGTATGGGATCGAAGCTCGCATAGAAAAAGCCGAATTCATTGCTGAGACCAAAACAAATCAACGCATCGGTTACGGTGAGGGGATGCAGGGTTGTAAGGAATTGCTGGAAAAACAACCCAAGAACCCGGATCTGCACCTGAAGTTGGCGCGAGCGGAGAGCCGCTGGAAACCCTCTGAAGAAGCCAGACGTCACTACGAGACCGCCATTAGAATACTCTTAAATATTGATCCCAGAAAGGCTGCAGAGATCTTCGACGAGTACTGGACAAAATATCTAACAGTGATGGAGCCTCGATACCAGGTTTCGTTGAGTCGCCTGATCTGCAAACACATCGACCGTGACCTTGCGGCAAAGACGCTTCGGGCACTGATTGACACCAGCCAACCCCCAGATTTGTTCATGGAGCGAGCCTATCTCGATCTGGCAAAGATCTATAGTCAGCTTGGGCGCGGTGACCTGGCCCATTATGTGTATAACAAATTCCTCCAGAAGTTCCCGGCGTCGAGGTACAGGCAATTTGCCGAGAAGAAAGTCGGCAGAGGAACCCAGATGACCTCCCTCCAGGGGTGAGAAGAGGAATGAGGTTTGTAAGACATATTGTGAAGTCGAGATTTTTGCATCTCACAGTTGGTCTGTTCCTTCTCTATGGCCTCTCGATGGCCGTCACCCATACGACCCCTTTGGATAGGATTTTGGACAGCCTCATGTGGCGTGCCTACGTCGATTATTTTGCCAGGGATACAACATCCCCAGAAGAAGACCTGGAGGCCGAATTTCTCAAAGAAAAATACGAGGAGCGGCTGGCCACGCTCACGCGAAACCGTCTCGATTATCAGGAGCTTGGACAGCTCCAGAGTTTTCTCTTCCATCGCGGATTTGCCTACGAAGTTTGGGAAGAAGATGGGGGGTTTTCTCACCTATTGGCACCGATCCTGGAGAACGGCAGCCACGTTGAAGAGGTGCCCGAGAAGGTCAATTTTGACTACTATGTTCTCGGCGACAAGAAGATTGCGCCTTGGCAAGAGTACAGGAACAAGAATTGGCCAATTTTTTTCGTGTCAGAAGGGGAACAAGGGGTCTATCTTCACCGAGACAGCATCGAGCAGATTCTTGATCAATACTTCAATTTTCTGTGGGCGATGAACGCCAAGCACCCCGGGGATTTCCGCTGGGAAGAATGGCCTCTGACGTATTCCCTCTACCTTGATCTCGATGGTGTCTGTGAGGACGTTTTCATCTATCGCCATTATCGAAGCAAAAGGGTGGCCCGGGCCTATTTTATCGAAGAGGGATTCGACCTCTTCTTACCGACAATGCTTGCGATGGCTGGGAGGATGGTAGCCGATCGGACCTCTGATTTCTCCTCAACTTACCGATATCAGAGAGCTTATCTGACAGGGCTCTATCTGGAGCCGAACTACACCATGCTTTCCTTGCTCGGCTGTTCGTCGGAGGGATCCAATTGTCCCACCCGCCGGCTATGGAGAGAATTTAACCGGCGCCTGGATCTGAGAAGTCCAGATAGCATTACCCTCGATGAGATATCTCGGGTGGCCCAGGATATTATGATGAAACTGGAGTACTCGCAGGGATATGACAGATGATTTTAGGTACGATTATCCCTTCGAGCTGACGTCTGGTTCGCTTGTCTCGCCGCGCGAGATCCGGTCAAAAGACGAGGAGTTTCCTGAGTTTTCAAGGTAAGGAATTTCTAACCTTCTGATGTTTCACGAGAATTTTGAATTGTTATTTGGGACCCTCAGATCCCTTTGCTCCCTCCCTCTCGCCGTTGGCGGAACGGGTGGGGACGGGCCGTTGCCCAAATTCCGTTTTTGACTTTTGTCTGATGAAAGCGGAAAGGGGTGCTCTTCCCTGCTCGAAAGCTTTTCTTGGTGCTGTCAGTTGTCGGTTGTCAGAGGTCACTTGTAACCATCAATTCACGCCATTCGATTGAAAATGAAATCCCTGGGTCTGCTACTCGAATAGCCGTGGATGTGCAAATTTTGGTCTTTTATGCAACGAACTACGGACAACGGACCACGAGCACCGACTTTTGGTTCGGAGCTTCCCTTCCCACTTTCTGGCGAAGTACGCTTGCAAGGCCTTGACCAGAGCATTCTAAAGCAATCAGGCAACGGCCCAAGGAATACCGACACCCTTCCACCGCAAATGTCCCTCAGGGACATGAGCGTCCAGAAAACTGAGAAAACTCATCTCAAAAGCCAGATTGCCGGAGTTTCGTGAGAAAAAGGACAAATCAAGTGGAAGAAACCAGTCAATGATGAACATGGCGTTTCCGAGCCGTCTTCATTGACATCAGAAGTGCTTTATCCTATACTCCCCTCGCCAGACAAAGGCTTCTTATGGACTTCACCCAAGGCGCCCCTGGTTACGACGCAGAAAGACCGAAAGGGAGGACAGAATATCATGGAATTCAAGGACCTGGTCAAGACAAGGAGGAGTTGCCGATCCTTCGAGCCTTCTTCCATTTCCGAGGAGATGTTGGCTGTTATTTTGGATGCCGGGCGATGGGCCCCAAACCCTCTTAATCTCCAACCCTGGGAGTTCATTATTGTTACCGACCCCGAATTGAAAGCCGAGATCTGCCAAATCGCTGAGGAGGCAAGACAGGAAGTCATTGACAAGGGCGGCCCTGGCTGGGTTACCAAGTACGGAATGGACTATCTCAAAGAAGCCCCGGTCTTGATCACCGTCGTTTTTGACCCTTCACGATCCGGTTTGGGGAATTTTTTCAACCAACCTCACGGGGCTGTTCAAGCCGCTTCTGCTTGCGTTCAGAACATGATGCTCGCCGCGGCCGATATGGGACTGGGATCGCTCTGGTGCACTTTTTTTAGACCTGAGAAGCTTCAGGCTCTCTTGAATGTCCCAGACAATCTAGAAATAGCAGGGGTTGTTCCCATTGGAAAACCGAAGGGCTCGGTAGAACCGCCGCCAAGAAAAGATCTGAAGATCCATCGACAGCGATACGGTCAGCCTTCCTGAAGACTCTGATCTAAACCTCAAATTCGATACCCACCCGATAGGTTCGGGAAATTCTCTCTGTGCCATCAGTTACGCGACTACCA
>WVXP01000273.1:42394-43225 GCA_011773445.1 Pseudomonadota bacterium
TATTCCCTGGGCGGTTGAGAACGGGAAGCGAACACGTGCTGGTATGGCAATTGCACGAAGAGGGGTGGGGCAGTTGGCGTCAACCGATCCAAATCGTTTCAGCCAGGGGATCGAAGATCGTCCCAACCTCCAGATCCAGGGAAAATATCATCAATGCGAGCTGAATCCTCTAAACTCAATACAGAAAGCGCTCACGACCCGGATCGGCTTCCTCAATCCGATCGATCCGAAAAATGCCGAAAAGCCCGTGAATTGATCTGGATGCTCGTCAAGACCATCAAGTCTTATCGGATCTATGCCCCCAGGAACCCCATCTTGAAGAGATTTGTCGACCAGCTGTATCAGAGCCTCGGACGTTATGTGAACAGGCACGGGTCCTTTCGATTCGATGTGGAAGAATTCAAATTCATGGTCGATGGGCGGGTCATCTATGAAAATGAGAACGTGACCGAGAGTCTTCCTTTTCTCATGCATCGAAACGGGCTGAGAGGACTTTGGTTCGACGAGGGGATCAATTACGGCGAGCTGGTGGATTTTCTCGAGACCTTCAGGTCCTACGAGATTCTCAAGGATTCCTACGAGGATTTGGTTACCCTTTTATGGGATAAGGATTTCTCAGCCATCCAATTCTGGGCGACAGATGACTTTCTGTGGGCTCCCGTTGAGATCCCCCAAAACATGAAAGACCTTGCTGGAAAAATGGAAATGCCCATGGCTGAGCAGGAAACCATGGAAATGGAAACGCCGCTTCCCCGCTGGTTTTTTAAGCCTGGTGAGATGGAGGAGGCTAAAGAGAAAGTTCCCCAGGAGATTGAACAGGTCGATTATATC
>WVXP01000162.1 GCA_011773445.1 Pseudomonadota bacterium
ACTTTTGCGACGATGCGCAGTTTTCAGGTGGGTGTTTTGACGATGATCGTGGCGACAATTTTGGGGACCCTGGCTTCTTTTGCCATCGTCCGAGGTGATTTTAAGGGCAGGAGATTGGCTTATGGAATCATCCTTTCACCTCTTATTATTCCCGTCATCATCACCTCAGTCGCGGTTTACTATCTCTTTGCGAGACTCCATCTCGTAGGAACGCTGTGGGGCCTTGTTTTGGCCCATACGGTACTCGCTATTCCCTTTGTGGTTGTGAACGTTACGGCAACGCTCCAGGGTTTTGATATGACCGTTGAACGGGCCGCCCTCAGCCTCGGAGCCAACCGCTTGGTCACTTTCAGGAAGGTGACCTTTCCCTTGATATGGCCAGGCATCGTCAGCGGCGCCCTCTTCGCGTTTATCACCTCTTTTGACGAAGTGGTTGTCGCGATATTCCTGACCGGAAGCAAACCGACCTTGCCAAAGCAGATGTGGGATGGAATCAGAATCAGCATCAACCCAACGATCTCAGCTGTGGCTTCACTTCTGATCGTTTTTTCCATCTTGCTTCTCCTCTTGCTTCATTTCCTGACGAGGCGTTCCCAAAAAATGAAGGGGCCGGTGGATGACACGTAGGCTCAACTGGCCAGACGGCCTGTGAGATTTCTCGAAAGATCCAGAGAGGCGGATTTTCCAACATTTCGAACATATGTTGCGGTTTTTATAGAAAATCGGGCGAGAGAGCTGCTAAGGAGAAGAGCCCTCTCTGTGTGGTGGAAATCCGGACGGGAGGGGATTTGACTTTTGTTCGGTATTTAGGAAAATAGACGTAATAACGGAATAGAGGCTTGAAATGCAAATCGGCGAAAAGGTAAGAGCCTTGAGGCTTCGGAATCGAATCACCCTCAATGAATTATCGGAAAAATCAAGGGTTTCGAAGAGCCTCTTGAGTCAGATCGAGCGCAATACCTCCATTCCCACGGTGACAAAGCTACAGCAAATAGCCGAGGCGTTTCATGTTCCCATGTCAAGTCTGCTCCCCGAAACTGACACTCCTGACGAGACCTCCTTCGGAGACCAAAAGACAATGAATTCCAATCGAATCACTGTGATCCGCAGGGAACGTCGGAAAAAACTCGTCATGCCCTGGGGAGGGTTGTACGAAATGCTATGTCCGGACTTACGGCATAAGATAGAATTCATCTATATCCACTATCCTGTTGGAACCAGGGCCGAAGAGTTCTATTCCCATGAAGGCGAAGAGTGCGGGGTCGTCTTGGGGGGAAAGTTTAGGGGTATTATCGGCGACGAGACAGTCGTCTTGGAGGTTGGAGACAGTATCTACTATGATAGCTCCATTCCCCATCGATGGGAAAATGCGGGCGAAATTGAAGTTCGGGCCATTTGGGCGATAACTCCCCCCTCCTTTTGAGTCGGAGGGCACAATTCGGAGATCGCATGCCGTGGGAGGCCACATAGGGAAATCAATGGAAAAGGAGGCGTCAGGATGAAAGGGTTTACGGGGAAACTTGTCGGGTCCGCATACCCGATAACTACCGAGGAGTGCAGGGAGATCCATGCAGCCGCCGTCCGGGTCTTAGAAGAGGGCGGGATGAGATGTGACGATCCCAGGGCGACTCAGATGTTTGAAAAGGTCGGCTGCAAGATCGAAGAGAGCGGAAAGCTGATCAAAATACCGGAGAAGGTGCTGATGAAGGCCTTCGAGACATGCCCAAGTGAATTCACCATCTATGGCCGGGAGCCCAAGAACGACGCCGTCATTGGAAATGGCGAAATCCACTTTGCCACCGTCACGGGGCGGTACCTGAGAGACATTCGAACCGGAGAGAGGCGACAGGCCACTCGAAAGGATGCGGTTGAAGGGGCCTTGATGGGGGATGCCCTGGAGAACGTGCACGGTCTGTATAAGTCGGTCATGTGGCTTTACGATGAGCCGAAGATTTGCAACTCTCAGATGCTTGTGGGGGAAATGTTGAAAAACTCAACAAAGGGAATGACCTGGGTCTACAACACCGGGGCCGAACATGAGGTCTCCGATCTTGTGAGACTCTGGGAGATCGCCGCAGGAGGAGCCGATGAGCTGAGAAAGAGACCCCATGTTCTGGGTCATGTCATCATCAATCCTCCACGGGTTGTCGATGTGAACTATACCGACTGGCTCATAGGGTTCTGTGACGCTGGGATTCCCATCACGGTCTACAGTGCGCTTATGGGCGGGGCCACGGGACCAGCGACCTTGGCCGGGATGTTGGTTCAGGCGACAGCCGAAACCCTCTCTCTTGTCGTTCAGACTCAGTCCTACAAGGCGGGGCATCCTCTATGCTTCTGCAGTTTCAACCCGTCCATGGACATGAGGACGGGCCTGTGGTCATTTGGAAACCCAGAATATGGTTTGGTTGGCGCTGGAATTGCGGCGATGGCGAAGCATTATGGTGTCCCCTGTGTGGGGTTCGCCATCAACGATTCGTGCGATGCGGATGAGCAGGCTGCTTACGAAAGTGCGCTCAAAAACTATACCTACGCCCTGAGCAATATTAGCCTCATTTGGGACATCGGCGGTATGGCAGGCTTCAACTTCGTGGATTGGGCGCACATGTGCATCGACGATGAGGTGGCCTCGCTCATCGGCCACTATCTGAAAGGCATCCGGGTGGACGAGGAGAGACTGGCCGTCGATGAGATCCTCAAGGTGGGCCCCTTGCCCGGCAGCTACTTGAGAGAAGCTCATACGAGGAAATGGTACAGAGAGGAGTTCCTCATTCCCGAGCTGAGTAACCGGGATTTCTTTGAAACATGGGAGAGAGGGCATACCGATCTCTTGGAAAAAGGCAAGCAGAAAGCTCTGAAGATTCTCGAGACGCACGAATCGCCCGTGGCCCTCGAGGTTAGAAGAGAGATCGATGACTATCTCGATTTCGTCAAGAAACGGGATGTCGGGGAACCCGACAACCCGCCAGAAATGGGCCGTGGGTAGGTACAATGACACGAGGACTGTGGAAGAAAGATAATGCTGGGAGGATGGGAGGACTGGAAAATGGCTGAGACAATTGGCAGCGAATACTTTGACAGGCTTGCAAAGACCGTCGTAGATTGTGACAAGAACGAATGTATCCGCCTAATCAATGAGGGCCTGGCCAAAGGGATGGACCCCCTTGAGGCGATCGAAAAGGGGCTCGGAAAAGGGATTATCAAGGTGGGTGACGATTTTGGTGAGGGATCGTGCTTCCTGCCTGAGCTCATTGGGGCCGCAGACGTGATGAAGGAAGGTGTAGCCATCCTCGATGAGAAAATCCGGGCAGAGGGCAAGACAAGACGCAGCCTGGGTAAGGTTGTAATTGGGACCGTCAAGGGGGACATCCATGACATTGGAAAATCGGTGGTCGCCGCTGTCCTTCAAGCGAACGGCTATGATGTGGTGGATCTGGGTATCGATGTTGAAGCGGATCGGTTTGTCAAAGCCGTTACAGAACACAATGCAGATTGCGTCGGCATGTCGAGCCTCCTGACACTGGCCATTCAACAGATGGGTACGGTGATCGAGCATTTGAGACAGGCCAAGCTGAGAGACAAGGTCAAGGTGATGGTTGGCGGGGCTCCCGTGACTCAGGAGTTTGCGGATGAGATCGGGGCAGACGCCTTTGGTTATGATGCGGCTGATGCGGTCAGAAAGATGGAAACACTTCTGGGTGACCGGTAGAATGGACCGATGAGTGAACATTGTGAAGTTTGAAGAATGTCGAGAGGCTTCTGATGAGAGAGCTTTCATACGTTGCGCCAAGGGACCTAAACGAGGCGATTGAGGCGTTGCTCAAGTTCAAGGGACGCGCAAAGGTCGTCGCTGGAGGGACAAACTTTATCCCTGATATGCGGTCAGGCGCGGTGGCTCCAGGGGCTATCATCGATCTGAGTAAACTGCGAGACCTTTCGTATATCAAAGAAAAAAACGGAATCGTATCGATAGGCGCTTTGGCGACGATGTCTGAAATCGCCACATCCGAGGTGATTCGAAACCAGAGCCCCATTCTTTCGCTGGCGGCACGGCGTTTGGGGAACCCCTTGACCCGAAATCGTGCGACCGTCGGTGGAAACCTTGCCCACGCCTCTCCGGCTGCCGATACTGCTCCTCCCCTGCTGGCCATGGAAGCCTCGGTTCGCATTCGAGGAGGGAGTGGTGGAAGCAGAGAGATCCCTCTCGACCAGTTTTTCCGAGGGCCGAATCAGACGGTCTTGGAGGAGGACGAAATCATCACGGAGATCACTTTTGCCAAGAAAGAAGATCCGACACGAAGCAGCCACTTCAAGCTGGGCCTGAGGAATGCCATGGCAATTTCAGTCGTCACCATTGCCGTGATGTTGGAGATGGATGGGAAGGTATGTCGCAAGGCTCGGGTTGCATTGGGCGCTGTGGCGCCGAATCCGATTCGCGCATATCGCGTGGAAGGACTTCTTGCAGGAAAAGAGATCGATTCAGGAACGATCGATGCGTGTGCAGCCGCCGTAAGGGATGAGATTTCACCCATTAGCGACATCCGGGCTTCCGCTGAGTACCGGAAAACGGTCACATTGGTGTTGCTGCAAAGAGCGATTCGGGAAGCTTTGGCCTAGGAGATCGGAGATATGAAGGCCTATCAGATCGAGATAAATCTAAACGGACAGCCGCGAAAGGCTGAAGTGACGGCCGGGGAGACACTCCTTCAGGTGCTTCGCAACAGATTCGGGGCGACGGAGGTGAAAAACGGCTGCGGCAAGGGCGACTGCGGTGCCTGCACGGTGCTCCTGGACGGGAAAGCGNNCCCCATCCTCTTCAGGAGAGCTTCGTAAAACACGGTGCGATTCAATGCGGCTTCTGCACCTCAGGAATGATTGTGTCGGCCAAGGCGCTTCTCGATCGAAATCCGAGACCGAGCCGGGAGGAGATTAGAGAGGCGATCTCGGGAAATCTCTGCCGCTGCACCGGGTATCAGAAGATCGTTGATGCGATCCAAGATGTTGCACTTGAAGGTCCTTAACGGCCTTAGGAGTACTGGATCATGTCTGATGTGAAGCTCGTCGGTGAACCAACTTCGCGAGGTTATCAGGTCGTCGGGAAGCCCATGCCTCGCCATGATGCTCGTGACAAAGTGTTTGGGAAGACAAAATACGCAGACGACTATGCTGTCCCGGGGATGCTCTACGGAAAGGTTCTGAGGAGTCAATACCCTGCCGCAAAGATCCTTTCCATTGACACTCACGGGGCAGAGAAACTGCCCGGTGTTGAAGCTGTTATGACCGCGAGGGATGTCCCAAACAACGAGACCGTCACCCGCTTTGGCCAGACCCATGAGGTAGGTGGTTTCGAGGGCCTCTACCGGGTATTGGCCGATGGGAAAGCCAGGTTTCTGGGTGAAGCCGTTGCGCTGGTGGCTGCTGAAAACGAGGAGATCGCTGAAGAAGCGGTGAAGCTTATCAAGGTCGATTACGAGCTCCTCCAGGGGATTTTTGACCCCGTCGAGGCGATGAAACCTGATGCGTTTCGAGTGGGGGAGGGCGAAAGCAACATCATCTGTAGTTACAAGGTCAGAAAGGGTGATATTGATGAGGGGTTCTCCCGTTCTGATGTCATCGTCGAAAACACTTACCGTGTTCCCTTTGTCGACCATGCATTTCTTGAACCCCACTCTGGCGTCGCTTGGCTCGATGACGATGGGGTCATCACGATCCGGGTATCAACCCAGGTGATCGAGCACTTTCGAGGTGTTGCCGATGTCCTGGGATTCCCCCACAATAAGGTGCGGGTCATCGCCCCCATGGTCGGCGGTGGGTTTGGGAACAAGGAGGATATCACAGTAGAAACATACCTTGCCCTACTCGTTTGGAAGACACGCAGGCCGGTAAAGCTCACCTACACGCGGGAAGAGGCAATACTGGCGACGAGCAAACGGCACCCCTACGTCATGAAATACCGGACGGGTGCAACAAAGGATGGAAAGCTCATGGCCCTTGCGGCAGATCTGATCTCAGACGCTGGAGCCTACGTTTATTTGAGTCCATGGGTCCTGCTCTACTCCACGGTGAGTGCGACGGGTCCGTACGACATCCCTCATGTCAAGGTCGACACCACCACCGTGTTGACCAACAACACCTTCACCAGTGCGAATCGCGGCTTTGGGTGTCCCCAGATCTGCTTTGCTTACGAATCTCAGATGGATGAACTCGCCCGGCAGCTCAATCTTTCCCCTTTGGAAATTCGCAAGAAGAACTATCTGAGAAAAGGAAAAGCAATGGCCACGGGGCGCGTACTGGATCATTATGTGGCATTCCCTGAATCTGCAGAGAAGGCCGTGGCGGCTTTGGGGAAGAAGTCTGTGCCGGCGTCTGCGACCGAGAGGGTTGGCCAGGGGATCGCGTCCAGCATGACGAGCTACGGGCGAATGGTCTTTCTCCACGATACTTCGCGGTCCTACGTGAGCATGGAGATGGATGGGAGTGTCACAGTCAGATGCGGGGTTCAAGACGTTGGCGGCGGCCAGGCTTCTTCCCTGGCGCAAATAGCGGCTGAGGTACTCGGTGTTTCCATGGACGACGTCAAGGTGTTTTTTGGCGACACGGCGCTGACCCCTCTGGCTGGAACAACGACCGCGACACGTCAACTCTACATGTCCGGAAACGCGACCCTAAAGGCTGCAACAGAAGTAAGAAAAAACCTCCTGACGAAAGCGGCAAAGATGCTAGAGGGAAGACCTAAGGACCTGGAGGTTGGAGAGAAGAAGATCTATGTCCGCAATGAGCCGGATCGTTCCCTACCGCTGGCCGGCGTCGTGAAGGCCTGCGCCGCTGATGGGATTCCCCTTTACAATGCAGCGCAATTCAATGCCCCTTTCAGAGAATTGATCGATTTCGAGACAGGGCAAGGACAGGTCTTTGCGGATTTCACCTTTGGGACCCATGGCGCGGAGGTATGTGTTGACGTAGAGACCGGAAAGGTCACGGTCCTGAAGCTGATATCGTGCTTTGACGTGGGACAGGCGATTAATCCCCTCAGTGTGGAAGGCCAGCTCGAAGGTGGTGCGCTCTACGGTATGGGATATAGCCT
The DNA here is from genome assembly GCA_011773445.1 of Pseudomonadota bacterium. GTDB lineage: Bacteria > Desulfobacterota > BSN033 > WVXP01 > WVXP01 > WVXP01. Next base: position 7,085 of record WVXP01000162.1, read on the forward strand.
GACCGAAGAGATCATCCTAGACAAGGGTAAGACCCTCACTCCCTCTTTTTCCGAGTTTGTTGTTGCAACCGCTCTTGATGCACCCGATGTCGAGACGATTGTCCTTGAATCAGGAGACGGGGTTGGGCCGTTTGGTGCCAAGGGTGTGGGTGAGCCGTCCTGCGTTTCCGTTGCACCAGCCATAGCGAATGCCGTGTGCGACGCTTTGGGCGTGAGAATTGTTGACCTGCCCCTGACACCCGAGAGGATCATCAAAGCCCTGAGAAAGATCTGAGGAGCGAAACTTAGAGTGGAGTTTCCTGAGTTTTCAAAGCGAGAAATTTCTAACCTTCTGATGTTTGACGACAATTTTCAACCTTTTGATGGGACCCTCATATCCCTTCGCTCCCCCCTTCCCGCCGTTGGCGGGACAGATGGGGACGGGCTGTTGCCCAAATCCCTTTTCTCGACTTTTGTCTGATGAAAGTGAAAAGGAGCGCTCTTCGCTGCTCGAAAGCCTTTTTCGACAATTCTAAAGCTCGGCTCCACCGCGAATCCAAAACTCGCCCTTCGAGCTCAGACAGTTGGATTTGCAGCCGATACGCCTCGATAAGGATTGTAAGCGAAAAAATCTTGACTCGCGCTCAGAGCTTCCCTTCCCACTTTCTGGCGAAGTACGCTTGCAAAGCCGTGATCTGAGTTTTCTCAAGGTATTTGGGAACCGCCCGGGGAATACTGACACCCTTCCACCGCAAACGTCCCTCAGGGACATGAGTGTCCATAAAACTGGGGAAACTTCAGAACTTAGCTTCCTGATAGTTGCAGTGAAGGTTCCTCTGGGTTCTGGGTGACGAAAACTCCGGTGGCCTTATCGACTGTTCTCACCCGTTGGACAAAGATTGGCATCTAATTTGCGACGACTTGACTTTGGCTCCAAAACGTTTTTACTTTTCATGAGGTTCTCCACCATTGAATCGTGCGTTAACGGATTCCTGTAAGGATCAGGAAATGAGGGAGGCCCAAATTCGTCTGCCGCTGACGAAAGGATGAAGACATGTCTGATCAGGGGCTTCAAGAGAGACGGAAGCATCCCCGGTATCCGGTATCCTTGAACATTTCTTTGACCTTCCGAAGGGGGAAGAACGACGACCGTGGCGACCGGAGGATATCGGGAACGGGAAGAAACATCAGCGGAACGACAGGCGATATTTCTTTTGAAGGACTGTTGATCAAGGCGAACCCTCTTCATGATGATGTTTCGGCCTTTTTCGCCCCCCCCTCCGTGACAGATCAGGGTTTTCTGGTCGATCTAGAAATTGAACTTGATGGGAAAATGATTCGGGCCGAAGGCCAGGTTCGATGGTTCAAGTTGTGGTACACCGGACAAGAACCCTATCAATTGGAGGCAGGGGTGTTTGTCCGAATGATGGATACGGAATCGAGAAAAAACTGGGACGCGTATTTTAAGAGGCTTCGATCGTAATACGTCTTTGGCCAGGTGAAGATCCTATCCGACTCATCATAAACACGCAGATTTACTCTCCGTTGTCGGTCGCCGTTGTCGGTCGTCAGCTGCTGGAACCACCTCATTCAGTCTAGCTCCGCAGCATGCCACGGCATTATTCCCACGATCCTTGCATGACGTCATGGGGGATTAAACCCACCCGATTGAGTTCCTCCTGAACCCGGGGGTAGCACACGACCTCTTCAACTTCGAGATCATAGAAATCGGCTCTAAGGTTCGCAAGCCTCAGTCTGAGGGCCTCCAGAGTTTTTGAGCTCGAAAAGCTTGCCATCACAGCTGGATAACACGGTACCCCGGATTCGAGGAGATGTTCCAGGGCCCCTACCTGAAGATCGAACCCCTCAGGTTTTGCAGCAGTCAACCTCTGGAATTCTTCTGAATTCGAGCCTTTGAGGCTCACCCTTACCTCGAGATTGGGGTATCGAGCCAAAGCCTTTGCATAATCCGGATCTGCACCAATGAGGATTCCGTTGGTTTCAAGGATAAAAAGGAGACCCTGGGGAATTGCCTGGAGAACCTGCAGAAGATGACTTCGGCCAATGGTTGGCTCATTCCCACTCATTCGGACCTGACGGAACCCCTTCTTTCGGGCGATCCGAACAAGCCGTTCAGCGACTTGCCGAGGGGAGTAGAAGTGACCGATGCTCTTTGGCCGGTCTGTGACATGCAGAGCCCAGCAGAATCGGCAACGGATGCAGCATCCCACGCAATCTGCCGTGGCGATACCCCCATAGAATCCTGCCGATCGAAATCGATAGTATTTTCGTCGATTCCCGTTGCAGACGATGGATTCTATTTTCTTCGAGAGCAAAACAGGATCATACATCTCTAGATTTTCCCACCAGGATTTTACCGAAGTCTGCTGACTTTTCAAAGAGGACGGACTTGTTCATAAGCGACGTTAAGGGTCACCGCGTGAGCCTAGGAATGAAGAGACAGGAGGTCCACTCGAATGTGGGGGTACGATCGGGATTTTGTCCTTGAAGTTTTGGGTGGGTTATGATAGATCCGTTTGTGATATATGTAACAAGCTTTTGGAGAGTTTCAATTCGCACTGTTGATCACATCGTTGATAAGTCCTGAGCGGACTGGCAATCGTAGATAAAGAGGAGGAAAGCTTATGAGACCGTATTTCGAGAAAATGGTGGAATTTGGGAAGCCCCTGACGGAAGGACAGAAAAAACAGACCCAGGAAAGTGTCAAACAGATTGAAGAGGTGGAAAAGTTGCTTGCCGCAGAGATCGAGAGAGTCAAAAAGGCAGGCCTTCCGGCGGAAAAGCTCAAGGCAAGGGGCGAATGGACGGTCTATGAGAGACTCGAATATCTTGTAGACCCAGGCACATGGTGCCCCCTCCACACCCTGTTCGATCCGATGGACGAGGAATCTGGCACCACTGGCGTGGTGGACGGCCTGGGAAAGATCAACGGAAAGTGGGCTGTGATCATCGGTTTTGACAATAAAGTTGTCGCGGGAGCGTGGATCGCGGGCCAGGCGGAAAACATCCTCCGCGTGACCGACCTCGCCAAGCGTCTCCATATTCCTCTTGTCTGGTTGGTGAATTGCAGCGGCGTGAAGCTAACTGAGCAGGAAAAGGTGTATGCCAACCGTAGAGGGAACGGAACGACCTTTTTCAGACACGCCGAGCTCGAGAAGTTGGGTGTCCCTGTTCTGGCGGGGATCTGGGGAACGAATCCTGCAGGCGGTGGATATCAGGGAATAAGCCCCACATACCTCATCGCTCACAGCAAGTGCAATATTGCCGTTGGAGGGGGTGGTATTGTGAGCGGGATGAGCCCGAAGGGCTTCTTCGATGAGGAAGGGGCGGAACAGATCATCGAAGCCACGAAAAAATTCAAGGCTGTTCCTCCTGGACGTGTCGAAATTCATCACAAGGAAACGGGGTTTTTCAGTGAAGTCTATGAGAGCGAGGAAGGGGTCCTGGATGCATTGAAAGAGCACATGAAAGATCTGCCCGCATACAATCCGAGGTTCTTCAGGGTGGCAGAGTCCAAAGAGCCGAAATTTTCAACGGAAGAGCTGAACAGGTTAGTCCCCTTTAACCAGAAGGCAGCATACAGCTTTGATGAGGTACTGGCGAGGCTTACTGACAACAGCGAGCACATGGAGTTTAGGCCGGACTACGGTCCCGAGGTTTACACCGGAATCGCAAAGGTTGACGGTTTTCTCGTCGGAATCATTGGAAATCGTCAGGGATTCTTGCCAAAAGGCTATCCGGAATACGCCCCTTACCCGGGGATTGGCGGGAAGCTCTATCGCCAGGGGCTGGTCAAGATGAACGAATTCGTGACCCATTGCGGGCGGGACAGGATTCCCATTGTCTGGTTTCAAGATACCAGTGGAATCGACGTCGGTGACCTTGCGGAGAAGGCCGAGCTGTTAGGCTTGGGACAGTCCCTCATCTATTCCATCGAACAGACAGACGTCCCCATGATGCTGGTCGTGCTGAGAAAAGGAACCGCGGCGGCCCATTACATCATGGGTGGCCCGACTGCGAATAATCACAATGCCTTCACCCTGGGAACACCGACGACAGAGATCTATGTGATGCACGGCGAAACCGCTGCCGTCGCCTCATTCTCGAGGCGACTCGTCAAGGAGAAGGATGCGGGGAATCCTCTAAAACCCGTGATCGAGAAGATGAACATCCTGGCGAAAGACTACTACGAGAAGTCCCGACCGGCTTACTGTGCCAAGATGGGGTTTGTCGATGAAGTCGTCTCCTTGGCCGATATTCGAAAATACATGGTTGCCTTCACTGGGGCAGCTTATCAGAATCCAACGTCGATCTGCCCCCATCATCACTTAATGCTTCCACGGATCATCAAGGGGTAGGTGCCGTATGACTCCCGACAGATAGGTATCGGCGGAAGGAGTCGAACTTCTTTCTACCAATTCCAGAGACGTTGCGCAGCTCATCCAGCCGGGCGAATCTCCCTTTATCTTCTCGGTAACGGACAATTCTCTGGGCCAAGGTAGGCCCGATTCCGGGAATGAGCATGAGCTCCTCGGCCGCGATCTCGTTCAGGTCGATGGGGATGCCATAAAGGATTTTCTTGGCAGGATTCATTGGCTTGAGAACGATTCTCAGTCTCTGACCGTTTTGGGACACGGTGATCTTTGTGCCTGTCTCAAGCCTTCCGGGCGGGGCTTCTCTGGGGACGTCTGTTGGGCTGACGCCAGCCTCCTCGAGGAGTTCATCGATCCCAATCGGCTGTGGGAATGTGTAAATTCCCGAGAGAACATGGTCCCCCTCGACCTCGACGACAAAGGAATTCAGCGGGACGGGGTGCGTCCCTTTCATGTCCTCCCATGGGAGAAAACCTGAACGACTCCTGATCCAGTAGAAGAGAAGGAAGATTAAGAGCAGGACGGCGAGAAGTATCCTCTGCTCCGGAAAAAGCGTCCATCTGCGTCTTTTTTCCATGGACAATGGGTCTCACCTAATCCCATTCTGCTCCTTCGTCTTGAGACCTCGGGAGCAATCCGCTGATTCCTCTCAGTGTTCCTTGAGCAATTTGTATTCAATGCTGTCCACAAGGGCCTGCCAACTGGCCTGGATAATGTTTTCTGATACCCCGACTGTTCCCCATTTGTCACGGTGGTCCTGAGACTCGATGAGAACCCGTGTGGCAGCCTTGGTTCCGTGAATACTCGAGAGAATTCTTACCTTGAAATCGACCAATTTGACCTCTTTGAGCTCCGGATAGAGCTTCTCCAGCGCTTTGCGAAGGGCATTGTCGAGAGCGTTGACAGGCCCGTTGCCCAAGGCGGCTGTATGCTCGACTCTCTCTCCCACCTTTATCATTATAGTCGCTTCGGAAATAGGTGGCTCGTCTTCTGCTCTCTTTTCAACAATCACTCGGAATCCCTGCAACTCAAAGAAGCGCCTGTGTTTTCCCAGGGCCTTTTTCATCAGGATCTCAAATGATCCTTCTGCCCCTTCAAATTGAAACCCCTTATGCTCGAGTTCCTTGAGATCGTGGACTATTTTTTGAGTCACTTGATCCTTGCGTTGGAGATCTATCTCGTATTCTGCAGCTTTCGCAAGAATTGTGCTCTGGCCAGACTGGTCNNCCAGACTGGTCAGAAACCAGCACCCGTTGGCGGTTCCCGACCAACTCTGGACGGATGTGTTCATAGGTCAAGGGCCTTTTCCGGATCGCACTAACGTGGACGCCTCCTTTGTGAGCGAAAGCACTGTCACCGACATAAGGCTGGTGTTTGTTGGGAGGAATGTTTGCCAGCTCATAAACGAATCTCGAGACTTCTCTCAGCTTTTTCAACTGACCATCTGAAATGCAATCGAGCCCCAGCTTCAACCTCAGGGCTGGAACGATAGAGCAGAGATTCGCATTACCGCATCGTTCCCCATAGCCGTTGATCGTCCCCTGTATATGTGAGATTCCATTTCGGACGGCAATGATGGTGTTGGCCACAGCCAATTCGGAGTCATTGTGAATGTGGATTCCAAGGGGAACCGAAATGTGGTTATTGGCCACCTTGATGATGTCCTCAAGTTCCCAGGGGAGGGTTCCCCCGTTGGTGTCGCACAGAACGATGCAGTCAGCGCCAGCCTCNNTGGCCAAGGCATAGCTTGGGTTTGATTTGTATCCATCAAAGAAGTGCTCGCCGTCGTATATGATCTCGTCGGTTCTTTTCTTTAAGAAGGCAACGGACCGAGCGATCATGTCAAGGTTCTCATCAAGGTCAATTTTCATGACGTCTCTTGGATGAACATCCCATGACTTTCCAAAAAGGGTCACCACGGGAGCGTTCATCTCGAGGAGGGTTTTGATCGTAGTATCTTTTTCAGGCCGAATCCCGGGGCGGCAAGTGCTTCCAAAAGCTGCAATTCGTGCATGTTTCAGGGAAACCCCGCTTATCTTCTGAAAGAACTGAGAATCTTTGGGGTTTGCCCCAGGCCATCCTCCTTCAATATAGTCCACGCCGAGCTCGTCGAGTTTGCCTGCGATTCTAACCTTGTCCTCAACTGAGAATGCAATATCTTCGGCCTGGGTTCCGTCCCGGAGGGTGGTATCGTATATCTTAATCTTTTCCATAGGTCAGATTTCCTCTTGCAACTGCTCTTTTTCAAGCTGAAATGCATCGTGAAGAGCCCGAACAGCCAATTCGGTGTATTTCGATTCAATCACACAGGAGATCCTGATCTCAGATGTGCTAATCATCTGGATGTTGATGTTTTCCTTAGCCAGAGCGCTGAACATGGAGGAGGCGACTCCCCAATGACTCCTCATCCCCGTGCCCACAATAGATACCTTGGCGATGTCCTCGTCGATAATTACATCGCCGGCTTTAATCTCTGCGGCGACCTTCTTGGCAGCGGCAAATGCCTTTGAAGTATCTGTTTTGAGTACAGTGAAGGTGACGTCGGTGTAACCCTCTCGGCTGACGTTCTGGATGATCATATCGACCATAACGTTCTCATCCGCAAGTGCGCCGAATAGCTTGGCAGCAATTCCAGGTCTGTCGGGCACTTGCGTCACAGTGAGTTTCGCTTCCCCGATGTTGTAGGTCACTCCTGATACGAGTACCTTTTCCATATCTTTGTCCTCCATGCACACCAAGGTTCCCATCTGATCGTTGAATGACGACCGAACGTGAATCGGGACGTTATATCGCATTGCAAATGCCACGGATCGGATCTGCAAGACCTTGGCGCCGAGGCTCGCCATTTCCATCATCTCTTCGTAGGAAATTCGGTTGAGCTTTCGGGCTCTCTCGCATACGTTGGGGTCCGTGGTATACACGCCGTCGACATCGGTATAGATTTCACAGACATCGGCATTAAGGGCGGCTGCGATAGCAACAGCTGTCGTATCAGAACCGCCTCTTCCAAGAGTGGTAATGCTGTTGTCTCCGTCAATCCCCTGAAACCCCGCGACAACGACCACCTTTCCGGTCTTCAGTGCTTCGAGAATCTTTTCCGAATCAATGTGGCTGATCCTCGCCTTCCCATAGGCGCTGTCGGTGAGGATCGGTATTTGAAATCCAAGAAAAGATTGAGCATCTTGCCCCATCGATTTAAGAGCCATGGCCAGAAGAGCAATCGAGACTTGTTCGCCTGTCGAGATGAGAACATCGACTTCCCGCTCATCGGGCGAATCCGCCGTTTCATGGGCGAGTTCGAGAAGACGGTCAGTTTCTCCCCCTATAGCTGAAACCACAACGACCACGTCGTTTCCCTTTTTTTGGGATGCGATGACTCGGCGGGCAACGTTCTTGATCCTCTCAACGTCCCCAACGGAGGTACCCCCATACTTTTGTACAACTAATGCCATGTTAAGCTTCCTCCTCGCACACGGTGTTGCTCAAAGGGCGATCTTTTTGGGAGCCTATCGAGGGCGGAAGGCTACTGTTTGAATGACCGAATTTTGATTTCCTTAGAAACGGCCTCAAGGATCTGGGCGTTTTTCTGTCCAGCTGCCTTGATTCGTAACTGTCGGCTGTTTGGTCCTGTCCATCGGATATCGACCCAGATGCGCTGGGGCGGCACAAAAGGCGTCGCCTTTTCGGCCCACTCGATTGCTGTGACGCCAGGTCCGTAAAAGTACTCTTCTAAACCCATTTCTTCCAGGTCTTTTCCCTCAGATAGCCGAAAGAGGTCGAGGTGATAAAGCGGAATTCTACCTGGATATTCATTGATCAGCACAAAAGATGGACTTGTGACTTGATAGTTTTTGTCGACTCCCAAACCGCTCGCCAGGCCCTTGATGAATTGGGTCTTTCCTGAGCCAAGCTCACCCGAAAGTGCAACCAGAGAACCCGGTTTGAGGAATTGGCCAAGGAGCCTTCCGACCCTCCTCGTTTCGGCGGCGCTATGAGAATCGATGATCAATGTTTTTTTCAAGTGATGCTGTCTATCCCGCTTTTCCTATCCCCTAAAGGATCAATACACCAGTCCCTCGGGAGTTAAGGATTTATTTCCCCGTCTGGAGAGAACCTCTCCTGACCTCTACCAAATTGAGTGTATTTGTTTACCACGGCGTTTTAGGGAAATCAAGTGTGGAGTTTCCAAGAGTTTCCCCATTTTTGTGGGGGTCTCCTGCCTCCTCGCGCCCAAGCTCACGCGGTGACCCCCTCGGGATTCGCCGGCGGGGAATCCCTGCCCCTTCCGCGCTCTAAAGGAGCGGTTTTCCCCTCCCTGCTCATCCTCGAAGGGTCCCCACCGCTTCCGCAAAGTCGCTCGGAGACAGGAGACCCCCACTCTAGAAATCGGAAATATTGTCACAAATCTCTGACTTGTGAGACCTATTCCTTGGAAAATGGAGAACTCCCGGAAACCTCAGAAATCATGTCTCTCGGTGATTAAAAACGACAGTGCTGCGGGTAGAAAAGTGCGCAGACATGCGGGAAGGGCAACCAGAGGGGTGGTACCATGCTACGATCAGGTTGGTAAAGTCAGAGGCGTCAGCGCATATCTTGAGATTAAAGTGCGCGTGGATACCATCAGAGTGTTTATCCTGACAATAAAGCCGGGCAGAAGTCATGCCTCCTGCCCGGCTTTAAGATATCTCAACCATCTGACGCTGAACCCGGCCAGACGGCCATAGTCACATAGGTCATGCCTTATACTTGAAGTCGTCCGGATTGAGACTTTCCAACCACTCCTTTAATTGGTCTTCTTCCAGGTCCTTGTTCAGCTCGATCGTCTTGGCCTTTGACAGGACCTCTTCCGTGACGTAGATCGGAGCTCCTGAAGCTAGTGCGACCGCAATGGCATCGCTGGGCCGCGAGTCTATTGTGATTTCTTTCCCCCTGGTCTTAATGTGGATCAACGCGTAATAGGTATTGTCCTTGAGATCCATCACCTCGATCTTGATCACCTCGGATTGGAAGAGTTTGATGATGTTTCGAATCAAGTCATGAGTCATCGGGCGATGGGAATAAACGTCTTTTAGCTTTAGGGCGATGGCATTCGCCTCAAATGGCCCGATCCATATGGGGAGGGCGTGGGTGTTTTCGAGATCTGATAGAAGAACGACAAATCCATTCGAAGAGGGATCGAAGGTCAGGAATTTGACTTTCATTTGAACGGTCATTGGTCACCTCACAGTCGANNCTCACAGTCGACATTATAACAACTGATATCATGACGATCAAGCAAGATGTGTACCACAAGTTGGAATATCTTCAAAAAGAAGGACCGCTAAAACCGATTCTCAGAACCGCTTCACCTTATGAGCCAAATTCCCTTAGCAGTGCCGGGATCTCCTCGATGAGATCGGTGGCAATCAGGGATCGTTCTCCTTTTTTTGAGGCGGCACGGTCTCCGGCGAGTCCGTGGAGATAAGTTGCCACGATTGCCGCATGCAGAAGTGGGAGGCCCTGGCATATAAATCCTCCAAGCATTCCAGTAAGGACGTCTCCTGTCCCACCCGATGCCATCCCCGGGTTCCCTGTGGGGTTGATGTAAACCTCTCCGCTAGGGGTGGAAACCACGGTTCTGGCCCCCTTGAGAACGACGTGGCACCCGAGGTCTTCGGCGCACCTCGTGGCCACACCGATTCGGTCCTCCTGAACCTCTCCGGGTGACATTTCCATCAATCGAGCCATTTCACCTGGGTGAGGCGTCAAGATAACAGG
>WVXP01000028.1:0-2144 GCA_011773445.1 Pseudomonadota bacterium
GACCCTTGAGGAACGTCTGAAAATTGCGCGAGAAAACGTGAGAATTCAACAGCGGTCCCTGCGAATCGCTGAAGCGCGGTTCGAGGGTGGAGAGGTAACCGAACTCGACGTGCAGCAGGCCAGGGCCTTACTCGGAGATACACAGGCTCTGATCCCCAGGCTGGAAACGAGCCTGCGCCAGTCCAAAAATGCCCTCAACATCCTCCTCGGCACACTTCCGGGTACAATCGATCATATCGTCAGCGAACCAAAGCCCATTCCCACCGTTCCGGCGGAAGTCGCCGTGGGCATTCCGGCGGAATTGCTACGTCGAAGACCGGACGTCCGCCTTGCAGAGCGGCAACTCGCCTCCCAGAGCGCTCGAATCGGGGTAGCGAAGGCGGATCTTTATCCTCATTTCACGCTGTTCGGTTCCATCGGGTTGCGCGCGAGTGACGCAGCGATTACGGCAGCCGGTGGTTCAAGCGGGAGTTCATTGAGCGACCTATGGGATTCGGAGAGCATCGAATGGTTTGCCGGCCCCGCCTTCACATGGGATCTCTTCAACTACGGGCGCATCAGAAACCGGGTTCGCATTCAAGATGCCCGCTTCCAGCAACTCGCCGTCAACTACCAGAACACGGTTCTCAGAGCGGCCCAAGAGACCGAAGATGCCATGGTGGGCTTTTTGCGATCCCAAGAGGAAACAGGCTTCTTGTTGGATAGTGTCGCAGCCTCCAAGCGTTCTGTCGATCTCTCGCTCCTTCAGTACCGTGAAGGCCTCGTCGACTACCAGCGGGTCCTCGACACCCAGCGATTTCTGACGCTGCAGCAAGACAAATTGACCGAAACCAGAGGGTCCGTCAACCTCAACCTGGTTGCCATGTACAAGGCTCTCGGTGGCGGCTGGGAGATTCGCGTGGGGAAGGATTTCGTCCCCGAGGCGACCAAAGAGGAAATGCGNNGAAGAAGACCGAAAGGAGTGGCGGTGGCCGGATTGGTAGCAGACATCGGTCGAAAGCACGTAAAACGACTGTAGGGGAAGGGATAAAGAGACCTCACTGATCAGGTACGAGGGGACTGTTGCCATGACCAAAGACTGGTACAATCAATTCACTCAGATCCGGGTTGACAGATTTCTATTCCTACTTATCTCCATTTTGCTCTTGTTTGTCATCCGTCCTTTCCTCGAAGGGTTCATTGGAATCCGAATGCTTCTGGATGTCCTCTTCTCTCTCATTCTATTTTCCGGAATATTCGCGATCAGTCGAAAGAACTACCATCTCATCATCGGTTTGGTCATTGGTCTTCCTGCCTTTGTCATACGCTGGTCGACACATTTCGTGGAGAGGCCTTCTCTCATGTTGGCGGGACATGGCTTCATGATCCTTTTTTTCGCCTATACGATAATCATCCTCCTATCGTATCTGTTTAGGGAAGATGAGGTTACTGCTGATGTAATAATGTGCGCTGTCTGCGTTTACTTCTTCATTGGATTCATGTGGAGCTTAGTTTTCTCAGTGTTGGAGAGCCTTCAGCCCGGATCTTTTCGTTTCGGACCGGGCCTGGCTGCAAATGTTCTCAATTTCATATACTACAGTTTTGTCACCCAAACCACGTTGGGCTACGGAGATATCACTCCCGTCACCCCCCCGGCGCGCAACCTCTCCCTCCTGGAGGCCATCATCGGTCAACTCTATATCGCCGTCCTGATTGCCAGGCTGGTGGGCACGCATATTGCTCAATCCCCTAAGAAGCTATCCCAGTAGCCACAAAAGACCAAACCTTGCTGTCCCCTTCGCCGGTGAATACTCTAAAGCCGCTATCAGGTTTTCCACGTTTTGCCGCATGACGCTCATGAAGTCATCTTGGTCCGGCACATTACCGCAGGGATCGAAAACCAGGCTGTTGATCCCCATGGATTTCAGCTTTTCTACCAATGCCTTTATGGGTTCTCCCTCCCAGATCATCCATTGGGCGGAGTGCGTCTTGAGAATTGATTGCAGCTCAATCCACTGTCGTTCGTTCGGTACTTCATCCGGCTCCCACTGCACGCTCTTGATGTTGAGCCCGTGACGCCTGGCAAAGTATTCATAGACGGGATGTGAAGCGAGCAGGGGTTTTGACTAATTTTTCCAGAGACGACAGAGAGGGGGTCACTTGTT
>WVXP01000028.1:2194-4138 GCA_011773445.1 Pseudomonadota bacterium
GTCCCTTTGTTTATGATTCGCAATCAGTAGGTTGTCGGTTCAAATCCGACCGTCGGCTCCACTGATTTCAAGGGCTTGCGAGCTTTCCGCCTGATTGGAACTCTCTATGTTCTATAATTTTCCCATTGAGCAAGAGTCAAGAACAGACTTGACCCCTCGGCTGTACCCGGTCAACTCCGGTCCTAGGCACCAATAAAGATGGGGGAAAAAACAATAACAGGTTCTTAATAGTGCGGTTGAATAGAAAACCCTTCTTTAAGGGCCGCTTCACGCAGATTTTGATCGAGACAGACGAAGTCGAAACCTCGAGGCGCTTCCCGGGCCCATAAGAGAGCTGCCGCAAGCTGTAAGGCATCCGCTGCCCTTAGGGGATGGATTGAGAGAAGCCGCTCTGCCCGTATCCGCACCATCTCGATTGGCTGGACTTCTGACCATGCTTCTGCGAGCACAGAAAGCACGGCTCTTGCCTGCGCCTCGTCACTCGAAGTAAGTACTCCTTCTCTCTTTCTCCTGGAGAGTGCCGACAGGCACTCGATGCGCGTCGTCCACCACACCACGACATCCTCATCGCCTTTCATCAAACCTCCCACAGCTTCCGATGCTCCCTCTTTCACGCATAAGGGAATAATCGCCGACGAATCCCAGAATCTCATCTTCCGGTCTCCCGTTCATCAAGGAGGGCCTTGAGCACCATGCCATTGGAGTCGTCTGGCCTGTTCATCCTCCAGAAGTTCTTGGGGAGTTTGCCCGACCCAATTCTGATGAGCCCTTCTTTTTCCATCCGGACTAAGGATTCTTTGAGATCCTTTGATCGGGAAAGGGGTACCAGGCGGGCGACAGGTTTCCCCCGATCGGTGATCAGGACCTCCACGCCTGCTTTGACCTGGTTCAAGTATTCGCTGAGTCGGGCTTTAAGTTCGGATACGGCAGCTGTTTTCATACCTTTTTCCTTTTTTAAGACCATTATAGTCTATTTATAATGACCTGTCAATCCTATTTTAGATCAAGGCCTATATCTCCGCTTCAACCCGGATAAGACCAAGGTCTAAAAGACATCAGCTCCGCTCTTTTTTTGTATAAAGAGCTGAAGGGCAGTGAGACATAACCAGTTAAAACGAAAAGGGGGAAGGGCTGAGAGGGAGGGGGTCAGGTCTTCATTCTCGACATGGCTGGCTTATTTGTATAGATTCGGTTAAATCTTGTCTGACCCCCAGGGAAGGGAATCATGTCGAGACCCTTGAGAATAACCTATCCCGGCGCTTTCTATCCCATTACGTCAAGGGGAAACGAAAGGAAAGAGATCGGAAAGCCTAAAGGAAATAGGCAAGCATTTTGGTATTGGAGAGTCAGGGGTATCACAAGCAAGTCGTCGCATTGCTATGAGAATCGGCGAAGATAATAAGGTGAGAAAAAACATCAAAAAGATAGAAGCCAACATGGATGTGTCAAGAATGAAGATCTGACCCCATCCATGCGAATTGGTTGGGGGTGGGCTCACGAGGATTTTGGGTAGTTGGTCTGAGGTATTGGCGCTGCGGAGACGCGGTGACAAGCGGGCTTCAGACAAAAGGATATTGGGGGATGGTGAATTTGTTGAAAGGATTTTGTCCGAGGTGCATGATCTGGAAAAAGATAACCTGAGGCTTAAAGCTGGGAAACTTGATCTCTCTTCATTGGCTCAGAATGTTTGCCGCGCCCATAGGGTTTCACCCAGTGAACTTCGATCAGGAAGCAGAAGACATGAAATTGTGAAAGCTCGGCGGGTCCTATCCTGGTTAGCAGTTATGGAATTTGGCTATTCGGGAGCAGAGGTTGTGTGATATCTCGGAGTAACGAACTCGTGTGTCACAAGGGTTGCTTCGACAGGAAGTAGCCCTGATGCAAGAAGCTATGTTTAATGAGTTATACACGTTCTGCACGGACGTTATATATAACGTCCGTCAG
>WVXP01000028.1:4160-10637 GCA_011773445.1 Pseudomonadota bacterium
TTTTCGAGGTGTCAAACCCTTCCCACATCTCTACCCTTTTATCCATTGGAGAAACAAGAATTAGCCTAAAATACAGCGTTTTTGGCCATGAAATACATATTCCACCCTATTTTGGTTATTTTTGACCTGTGTTGAAATAATGTTATAGAATTGCTCTGGCCTTTTGTCTTATTAATTCAGGCTGATTATCAAAAATGCCTTGAGTAGAAGCTGCTTAGTTTTGGCCAGAATCAAGACATTGACACATTGGTTCAATCAATGATTGTCGGTGATCTTATTCGATATGAGAGGCAGAAACTGAGACAGCGCCTGAAGGGTTGAATAATCCTCAGATAAGGCAGGCTGCGATAGGTAAGACCAAATTATGGCTAAAGACCAGGGCGGAAGCACTCCAAGAAGCCTATTTACTTGTGGTCAAGCCGGGTCCGGGCGTATTACGGGTTTGAGCTTCGATAACGGATATGGTTGTGAGCAAAAGAGCATTGAATACCGTCAAAATCGTTGTTCCGATCGGTCGGGCTGTCAGTGCCGTTAAGAAAAGCGTAACCGACATCCATGGAAGCGGAGTTCCTCGATTCCCTGACCAACGAGCGGCCCGCTGCGGTAATCGACATGAAGACGGATGAGAAATACAAAGTGGTCAAAGGAATGGGCAAGTCGGGGCTTGCCAAAGATGCCTTTAAATTTCGGGCGGAAAAGCTGCGGGACCGGTTGGACGAGTTCCACGGTAGAAAATTGCAGTTTTGCGGTTTCCTAAGAATGGGAGACCGGAGATCTGAAGATTCGCAGATGATGGAAGGAAGGCAGATCGGGCCGTGATGGATACAGAATCTGCGCGATGCGAGCTGAGCTTCAGTCGGCCGACTGAGGAGACTCTCCTTGTTCGCCTGGCGGGGAACTGGAGAATCGGGGAGGAGCTGCCTTCGGCCAGCGAGGTCCAGAAGGAGATTGAATCGGGACCCCGCGTTAACCGCCTCACCTTCGATACAACGGAGCTCGGCGAGTGGGACAGTGGGATCCTGACATTCCTGATCAGGGTTATCAAGCAGTGCTCCCGGAGCAAGATCGATGTGGAGAAGGGGGGACTGCCCCATGGAGTTGGAAAGCTCCTGGCACTCGCTTCCGCGGTACCGGAGAAGAAGGGCACGGGCAGAGAGTCCGCTGGCGAGCCGTTTCTATCCCGGGTCGGCGAACAGGTCATCAACGCTTGGCATTCGGTAGGTGAAATGCTCGCCTTTCTCGGCGAGGCATTTCTGGCCTTCATCAAGTTTCTGGGTGGCAGGGCACGTTACCGTCGCTCAGACCTGATCCTGACCATTCAGGAGTGTGGAGCACAGGCCCTTCCCATTGTCTCACTTATCAGTGTACTAGTGGGTTTGATCCTCGCCTTTGTGGGTGCCGTCCAGCTGATGATGTTCGGTGCACAGATTTACGTGGCCGACCTCGTGGGCATAGCCATGGTGCGCGTTATGGGCGCCGTAATGACCGGAATCATCATGGCGGGTCGCACAGGTGCTTCTTTCGCCGCTCAACTCGGCACGATGCAGGTGAACGAGGAGATCGACGCGCTGAAAACCCTGGGGTTCTCCCCGATGGAATTCCTCGTATTACCCCGGATGCTTGCCCTTGCCCTCATGATGCCGCTTCTCTGCGTTTACGCCGATTTGATGGGCATCCTGGGGGGCATGATCGTCGGCGTGGGCATGCTCGATTTGAACCCGATGGTCTACTTCAACCAAACCCGGGCAGCGGTAAGCCTGAATCACTTCTGGGTCGGGCTCTTCCACAGCGTGGTTTTCGGAGTGCTGGTGGCCCTGGCCGGGTGCCTGAGGGGAATGCAGTGCGGTCGCAGCGCTTCTGCGGTCGGTGATGCAACTACTTCGGCCGTGGTGACGGGAATCGTCAGTATCATCGTGGCAACGGCTATCATAACGGTCATCTGCAATATCTTGGGTATCTAGGGGGTTGATTTGGAGACCCAGCGCCTTGCTTCAATTGAGGTGATAATGGTGGGCGTTGGAGGAGCGCCCCGCTTGAGGCTGGAGGCTTAGAGAGTCTGAATAAATGCACCTTAGATGTGACGGGTGGCTATCGAATTCATAGAACAAAGTACGAGGACAAGAGAGGTGCAAGAACAAGCTACGAAATCGGAGCCTCACATTATAGTCCATGACCTCACCATGGCTTATGGCAGCTTTGTGGTCATGCGAGACCTCAATTTCACAGTTAATCGCGGTGATATCTTCATTATCATGGGCGGAAGCGGCTGCGGCAAGAGCACGCTCATGAAGATTATGGTGGGCCTCAAGGAGCCTGCTACGGGGCAGGTTTTTTACGGTGATGTGAGTTTTTGGGAAACGGAACCTACCGAACGCGATGGCATCATGAAGCGCGTCGGCATACTCTACCAGAGTGGCGCCCTGTGGAGTTCCATGACCCTGGCGGAGAACGTCGCCCTTCCGCTGGAGCAGTACACGGATCTGACCCCCAGCCAGATACGCGAAGTGGTTTCGCTGAAGCTTTCGCTGGTCGGCCTCGCGGGCTTTGAGGAGTTCCACCCATCGGAGATCAGCGGGGGAATGCGGAAGCGGGCTGGCCTGGCACGGGCCATGGCGCTGGATCCCGAGATCCTCTTTTTCGACGAGCCCTCTGCCGGGCTTGACCCTATCAGCGCTCACCTGCTAGATGAACTGATCCTCGAGCTCAGGGAAAGTCTCGGGGCCACCATCGTGGTGGTGACGCACGAGCTGGCGAGCATCTTCGCCGTGGGGAACAACTCGGTCTTTCTCGATCCAGAAACGAGGACGATGATCGCCAGCGGGGATCCCCACAGACTGCTCGAGGAGTCTCGAGACCCGAAGGTTCGCACCTTTCTCACGCGGGGAGAATCAAGTGAATAACATCTCCTGGAGTGTTGGGTTAGTGGAGTACTGGAGTGATGAACTATGCGGAAGAATAAGAACCGGGGTTATCAAAAATTGAGAGTTTGGAGCGATGCAATTGAATACTACACGAAGACGTACAATGTCTTTCGTAAATTTCCCTTTGAACTAAAGCGAGTGGCAAGCCAGGCTATAGCTTCAAGTGATTCCGTTCACAGAAACATTTCTGAAGGTTATTGCAGGCGCTCGATCCGCGAATACCTCAATTTCCTTTATATAGCTCTTGCTTCCCTTGGTGAATCTGTTTCAGGCCTGCATGCCTATCGAAAATCGAAGCAGATAACGGAAGATCATTTTCAAGAACTGGATGGTCTTGCATACAAACTGGAAAATGGATTACTTAGACTTGTCGAAAGTCTGGAACAAAAAAGAGACCGGGGAGAATGGACTGACCATTTAATGGTGAGGGAAAGCAATGAAATATATGGGAGTGAATAATCCAATACTCCATTACTCCAACACCCCATTACTCCGCTTTCGTTCTGGGGCTGGCAACGCATTGAANNTTTGTCGTGGGTGCGGTGGCTCTAGCCATCATCGGAGTGTTGGTCTTCGGCAGCGGCAAGTTTTTCACGAAAAGGCAAGAGTACGTCCTTTTTTTCGACGGCTCCGTAAAAGGTTTAAACATTGGCGCCCCCGTGATGTTCAAGGGCGTCAAGATTGGCTCGGTAACAGACATAAAAGTTGTATTCAACCCTGAAGACCTATCCCTGTGGACGCCGGTTTACATCCAGGTGGAGTCGGGAAGGATTTCAACCCTCGGTGAGGAGCCCAGGCTCAGCGGGATGCGAGAGTTGTTTGAAAGGCTCAGACCCAAGCAGAGGGTCGGCATGTTTGTGGAAAGAGGTATGAGGGCCCAGCTGCAGATACAGAGCCTGGTCACGGGACAGCTCTTCGTGGCCTTCCTCTTTCGGCCAGAAACACCTGTCAAATTGAAGGGCCTCGAAAAGAGATACATAGAGATTCCGACGATTCCAACGGCCATGCAGGAGATGGCCGAGAGGATTGAGAAGCTTCCCATCGAGGATATCCTCAACAAGGTGTTGGCCGCTGTTGATGGGATCGAAAAGGTTGTGAATTCTCCTGAAGTGGAGAATACCGTCCATTCCCTGAACCAGACCCTGGAGGACATCCAAAAGCTGATACGGAATGTGGATGCCCAGGTCGGGCCTCTGTCATCCAGTGTCGAGAAGACCTTGAGAGATACCCAAAAACTGGTGCAGAATGCGAACAAACAGGTCTCACCGCTGGCATCGAGCATCAAGGGAACCGTTGAGGACTACGGGAAGCTTGCCCGGAATTTGGACAGCCAGGTCGAGCCACTGGCATCCACCATTGAGGAGACCTTAGGAAAAGCGCGCACCGCCATGGAACAGGCCCGAAAGACCTTGGCTGTGGCGGAAACCGACCTTGGAGAGGATTCACCGCTGCTTGTCGAATTCGACAATGCCTTGAGGGAGGTAGGTGCCGCGGCGCGTTCCATCCGTTTATTGGCTGATTATCTTAAACGGCACCCCGAGGCCCTGCTTAAGGGTAAAGGCAGTTCAGGAGGGAAATGAGATGCTCAATTCGCCTTTTTTTCGACTCCTATTCCTGGCATTGGGCATATGCCTGTTAATTACAGGAGGATGTGCCACCACAGAACCCGCGAGGTTTTATACCCTGAGCCCCTTGGCGATCCCGGGAACACAAGCCCAAGCCGGACCAGCCGAGCGTGGTGTCGCCATCGGAGTGGGACCGATCAAGCTCCCGGAGCATCTGGACCGGCCCCAGATCGTGACCCGCACGAGCCGCAATGAGCTGAAGCTTGCCGAATTCGATCGGTGGGCGGGGTCTCTCGCAGACGATTTCTCCCGCGTTCTCGCGGAGAATCTATCGATCCTGCTCTCCACTGATCGTGTATCCCTCTACCCATGGCGAAAGTCCGTGCCCGTCGAATACGCGGTCGCGGTGGATGTGGCCCGTTTTGATGGTCAGCTTGGCGGGGATGCCTCATTAATCGCCCGTTGGACAGTGTTCGGGGGGCATGACAAGAAGGTACTCTTTATGGGAAAGGCCAGTATTAGCGAGCCATCAGGTGACCGGGGACATGAGGCGATGGTCGCGGCCCAGAGCCGGGCGCTCGGACATCTCAGCCGCGAGATTGCCGATGCGATCAAGGCCATCTCCCGGAAAGGGCCCAATCAATAGGGAGCCTTCCGTAATGTTAACGCCGTTGTGGAGGCCATAAACAGGCTTCCGAATTTCACCGGCGTGGAGTTATGTCTTGCAGGGACGGTGAGCCCTCTAATGCGCCGAAATCTCGAGACCATGGGGTTCCAGGTGAAGGAAAGTGCCGAAGAGAAGCCGTAGCTGAAAGGGGAAGGTAACAAGTTCGGACCGTCCGCGAAAACAACATTCATTGATTCCGCATTGAGCTGAAGGGTAACAACAATTATGGATTCCGGCCTCTACCTCCGCCNNGCTGCTCGCGTCCATTAAAAGAGGCCGGTTGGCGTGCTTTCCAGAGGCTTCGCTTCCGGTGCCCTGAAAACCTATCAACCATACTGATACAGTTGTTAAAAACAAAGGGTGAATTCAGGTGATGATTCAAGAGCTATTTCGCGCTCAAAGAAATGTCCAAATCCAAGGGGGCTAATAGAAACATTTCGAAATAGCACACTTGAATTTCATTTGAAATTGTGCAGAAATGTTGTTCTCAAGAAGCTGGGATAAGATTTGTTTAGTGGAGCAGGAAAGACAGAGAGATTAGATGGAAAGGAGGTGATAACATGGCAACTGAATCTCCGGGTCAAAATCTGGAAGAACCCGAAACGTTAGGTCAGCCGGGCATGTTGTTGGCCTCGCTGTTTGAACCCTTCGGCAGAACTGCCATGAGCTGGGTCAACAACATGGGCGCCTCGGCCATTTTTTTCGGCAGAGCATTTCTGCTGATCTTTCGCCTTAAGCAGGTACCCGCCATCGTTCAACAGGTATTCTACATTGGCGCCAAGACCGCTAACATCGTGGCGCTGATCGGCCTCTTCACGGGCATGGTCATGGCCCTACAGCTTTACTATGCATTGGTTAAGTTCGGCTCGCAAGGGGTGCTGGGCTCGGCCGTAGCCCTCTCACTGGTCAGGGAGCTGGGACCCGTCCTTACTGCCATTATGATTACCGCCCGCGCGGGCTCTGCCATGACCGCGGAGATCGGTATCCAACGCATCTCCGAGCAGATCGATGCCCTGTACACCATGCGCATTGATCCGGTCGGATACCTCATCAGCCCCAGGATTGCCGCCTCCATCATCAGTTTTCCCTTACTGACGGCACTGTTTGACCTCATCGGCATCATCGGGGGTTACTTCACCGGCTGCGTCTTGTTGGGCGTCAATGCCGGCTCGTACTTTTACCGGGTGCAGTCCAGCGTGGAGATGGAGGACATCACTGGCGGCTTTTACAAGGCGTTGGTCTTCGCGGTAATCGTTTCGACCATTTGCTGCTACCAGGGCTATTTCACGCACATGCGTACGGACAGCCACGGCGCCAGGAGCAT
>WVXP01000132.1 GCA_011773445.1 Pseudomonadota bacterium
ATCTCCTCGAACATTATCATGGGATCAAAATGTTCATCTTTGATGACGATCTCTTCACCTTTAACAGAGATTACGTTCATGAATTCTGTCGTGTCTATCAGAAACGAATTCCGATCCCCTTTGTATGCAACGCCCATGTTAAGGTCTTCGATGCCCGGATTGCCAGTAGTTTGAAGGAGGCCGGTTGCCGCATCATTAAGTTTGGTCTCGAAAGCGGGAGCGAGAGAGTCCGAAGAAAGATCCTGAACCGACCGATGACCGACCAAGACATTGTCGCGGCATTCCGAGCAGCCCACAATGCTGAACTTCACACCTCAGCATTTGTCATGATCGGCCTTCCCGATGAAAGGAGATCAGATCTTTTTGCTACTGTCGACCTGCTGGCTGCCGTCCAGCCAGGACGCTTCCGTTGGTCCATCTTTTTCCCGTATCCCGGAACCGTTGCCTACGAGATTGCGAAAGAGAAGGGGCTGATTGATTTCAAAAAAATGGAGACCCTTTCCAACTTCACTGAGGAGTCTTGCCTGAACTTTGGAGAAGAGCATAATCTTCTCATTGACAAAATGGCCGTTGCCTTCCCGTGGTTTGTCAATGCCAGGACAGACCTTCCAGTATCATCGATCTACAGAGAACTCGTATCGCAGATCGAGAGTATGGATGGAAGGACGTGGGCGCGGGTAAAAGGGACCATCCGGTCGACAGACAGGGAAACCTCCGCTTTTCTCATGAAGGCGGGCAAGTGGCACTACACCATCAGATACAATGACTTTATGGGAGTTCGAAGCGATTGGATCGATCCATGAGCGACAGAGACTTTCAGAGGATTCTGATCCGATGCCCCAACTGGGTCGGCGACCTTGTGATGGCGACCCCTGCTCTCAAGACAATCCGCACCAGTTTTCCTCGCTCCCATATCGCCTGGCTGGTCAAATCATATGGCAAAAAGGTCATCGAAAACCTCCCTTACCATGACGAGATTCTTGAATATGAAGACAGAGAAAGGGACCGGGGCGTTGGGGGTCTCTTCTCCTGGGCGATGCGACTCCGGCGAAAAAGATTTGATCTAGCCATCGTTCTTCCCAATTCCTTTAGCTCAGCTCTAATGGTCTTTTTGGCGGGTATCACGCGTCGTGTCGGCTACAGTCGAGAGGGAAGAGGGTTCATGCTCACAGATTCCCTGCAACCCCCCCGGAATGGATCCCAAATCGTTCCTATCCCCATGGTAGAATACTACCTCAGGATTACGGACACCCTGAAATGCCCTCGAATCACCGAGACTCCCGAGCTCTCGGTCTCGTCCATTGCAAGGAGAGAAGCAAAGACGATCTTTGAGCAATTCGGCTTGGGCAATAACGCAATGACTGTCGTCATGATTCCTGGGGCAGCCTATGGCTCTTCAAAGTGCTGGAAACCCGAATATTTCGCCGAAGTGGCCGACCGATTGATCGAGCAATACGGATGCAACCTGCTGATCATTCCGGGTCCAGAGGAGGTGGAGATCGCCAGGGATATTCAGGGGGAGATGAAAAACAGCCCCGTGGTCCTTGCCAATCCGGTGGTTCCTCTTGATATCTTGATGGCCATTATCGAATCAAGCTCACTGGTCATTACCAATGATACGGGGCCGCGACATTTCGCCGTGGCTTTCGACAGACCCCTCGTCGTCATCATGGGACCAACAGATCCCCGATACACCAATCTCAACCTCCAAAAGACGATCGTGTTGCGGGAGGATCTCGACTGCAGTCCCTGTCATCTAAAAGTCTGCCCCCGTGATCATCGCTGTATGACTGCGATAGAACCCGATGATGTCATCCAGGCGAGCAGCAAACTGATAGACCAGTTTATCAAGAGCTCCTGAACGGGAGTTTTCGGGCTCGTTCGATCCATATCAGCTCTGAAGAGTCAAGGATCGTGTCCTGATGCACATACCGCTTGAGAAATTCAAGAAAATTATCAGTCGCTTTAAACAGCTTAAGATCGCGGTCATTGGGGATATTGTCGGGGATATCTACATCTATGGTAAGCCTTTCAAACTCTCTCGTGAGGCTCCTGTTCTGGTTGTCCGTCACGACAGCGAAACCATTCTACCGGGAAGTGCTGGGAACACCATCCACAACCTCGCCCATCTCGGTACCCAGGTCTTTCCTTTGAGCATCCTGGGAGGCGATGAAGCTGGGAGATCTCTGATGGGTCAGTTCTCAGCGATGAATGTCGAGATGGAGGGCCTCATCATTGCCGAAAGTCGGAATACCATCACAAAAACGCGTATTATGGCCGGAGATGAGCATACCTCCAAACAGCAGGTCATCCGCATCGACCGCGAAGTCAAGGAACCCCTCCAGAAGGATTTGGAAGATCGAATGACCGCGTACCTCAACCATCTGTCCGACAAGGTCGATGCCTTTATCGTCGCCGATTACGGATATGATACCGCTACTCCCCTCCTCCTCGAGAAGCTGAAGACCGTCGCTTCTCGTAAGATCGTGGTGGCCGATTCGAGATACCGGCTTCACCTCTTTTCAGGAATGACAGCGATAACTCCAAATGAGTCTGAAGCAGAGGTTCTCGCTCAGGAGACCATCAACACGACCCAGGACGCCGTCAGGGTGGGACGGAGGTTTGTCACAGAACTCGACCTTAAGGCCGTACTGATCACGAGAGGAAACAGGGGAATGGTTCTTGTGGAGCGATCCGGAGAATTCTATGAAATCCCAATCTGTGGTAGCGATGAAGTGACCGATGTGACAGGAGCCGGTGACACGGTAGCGGCAGTCCTCACTGCGTCGCTCGCCGCTGGAGCATCCTTTTATGAGGCGGCCCGATTGTCTAACTACGCTGGTGCCGTGGTCGTCATGAAGAGTGGAACAGCCACTGCGTCGCCTGATGAACTGGTCCATGTAATCGAGCAGGACTGGACATCCCAAATCTAAAGTCAGTTCTAGAAAAAAGCGTTTAAGTATCTGCAATAGGTACATTTTAGAGGATTGTGATTGGCGAAAAAATGAAGCATTTATCGGGGGCAGCCAAACAGCTTCGACAGGAGATCTGGAGCGAATGGAGATTCGTGTTGGGTTCTAGGGAATATCATCTACCATGTAGCCACGGACCATCATACCTCTTATCTACGGTCTGAACTCTGATCGGGTCTCTAAGAATTGATGAGCAGAGTCGAGAAATTCATAAAGGATCATGAAAAACTCCTGCAGGTTGTCAATTCACTGAAATCTCAGGGAAAGAGACTCGTTTTGACCAATGGCTGTTTTGATCTGCTTCACGTGGGTCACATCCGTTGCCTGAGGGGAGCAAAGGCCCTCGGTGATGTCCTCATTGTCGCTGTCAATAGCGACAAATCCATGAAGAAACTGAAACGGACGGGGCGCCCCATCATGCCAGAAGCAGAACGGATTGAAATCCTCGAAGCCCTTGAATGTATCGACTATATCACGCTCTTTTCTGAAGAGAGGCTAGATCGCCTCCTTTTGATCCTTAAACCCCACATCCACGCGAAGGGAACCGACTACACAGAAGAAACAGTACCTGAAAGAGAGACCGTCATCTCTTACGGAGGGAAAATAGCCATTGTGGGCGATGCCAAATCGCATTCCACCACAGAGCTCATGAGCTATATCGCCAAGATCCAACAGAACGAAAAACACGTCCATCGAAAGTCAGGAGTCAGGAGTCAGAAGTCAGAGTGACCCGCAAATAAGAATCTCGCACATCAGGTGTGGACTTTCCTCAGTTTTTGGACGCTCATGTCCCTGAGGGACGTTTACGGTGGAAGCATGTCAGTATTCCTCGGGCCGTTACCAAATACCTTTAGAACACTCTGGTCAACGCTTTGCAGGCGTACTTCGCCAGAAAGTGGAAAAGGAAGCTCTGAGCGCGAGTCAAGATTTTTTCGCCTACAATCCTTAGCGAGGCGTAATGACCGCAAATCCAACTGTCTGATCCGCCGCAGGCGGAGAGTTTTGGATTTGCAGTGGAGCCGAGCTTAGGAATTGTCGAAAAAAGATTTCGGAGCAGCGAAGAGCGCCCCTTTCCGCTTTCATCAGACAAAAGTCGAAAAAAGGAATTTGGGCAACCGCCTGTTCCCACTTGACACGCCAACGGCGGGAATGGGGGAGCGAAGAGATATGAGGGTCCAGTCAAAAGACTCAAAATCGTCGTAAAACATCAGAAGGTTACAAACTTCTTGCTTTGAAAACTCAGGAAACTCCACACATAAGGTTCCTTGACAACGCAGAATATCATCGCTGTCTCGGGCGATGCGTTCTCCTTCCCTTCCGACCCCACCGATTGTGGAGCCAGAAATACTGGTCCGGATATTTCCGGACCATACTTTCGAGAATCTTGGTATAGGCTTGTGTATTTCTCTCAAGGTCCCTTTCCATATCCCCAGTAGTCTCGGGGACAAGAGGCGCACCGATAATGACATGATGATGACTCTTGTTTTCTCTGATGTTGAACAGGGGAATCATTGGAGCCCCTGTTCGTAACGAAAAGACAACAGGTGAGGGGGTGGCGGGTGCCTTCTCGCCAAAGAAATCCACCATGACCCGGCTCTTTTTTCGCTCTCGCTGATCCACAAAAATCGCTACGATCTTTCCCTCACGCAGACGGTTGATCACCTTCTCACTCACATTTCGCTTGGATAGTATGGTGACCCCTGCGGCTTCTCGTGTGCTTTTGACATATCGGTCGATCCATGGATTGTGAATCCTCTGAGCCAGAGCAACAATCGGGTATCCAAAGAAGGACGCCCCGAGAGCTGGGATTTCCCAGTTGCCGAAGTGAAATGTCAACGCGATGATGCCTTTTCCTTGCCTGAGACCCTCTTCGAGGTGGTTCCAGCCCTCTACCCGGGCATATTGATGATAATAATCGATACGCAGTTTCGGCATCCTCAGGAACTCGACAAAAATCATCCCGAGATTGGAAAAAGTCTTTCTCGCTATTTCTTGCAACTCATCCGGGTTTTTCTCCCGACCGAAGGCGATCTCAAGATTTTCGAGGGCAAGCCTCCGACGATCTCTCACGACCCTGTAGGCCATTCTCCCAAGGGATCGACCGATCCAGAGTGCCCATTCCAGGGGCAGGAGGTTGAGCAGGTAAGAGATCCCTCTCAAAACGAGATAGCTGAAGTAGGAGCGCATGTGATGACGATCTCCGTCGTTATCTATCGTTCAGAAGTCCCTCTTTCGACAATGGCCGAGCGTAGGCGTAAGAAGTCCGCGATCTCGTCGCATATTTCCTTGCCAGAGTTCCCCCATTCGATCACAAGGCTCGGAGCGACTCCGGACGAAGCAATGAGCGATTTCGAGAAGTTAGGACCCGTTGAATGGTCTGGAGGGCTTTCTCCCTCTCCCCGGGCATACTGATTTTCAGGGGAAGGTAGTTTGACGGATGATTCGAGGTAAAAAGGCATTTGCTCAATTCACAATTTCCAATCATGATGCCCAGTTCTTCCAATAGGGCGAAAGGATCAGGAAGTTCAAAAGCTCCAGATGCGGTCTCTCGCTCCAGAGGGGTGCCTGGTACGACCATCAGGGTGAGGGCACCGACAAAATCTGGATCGATCTCACCCAGAATCCTTCCCGTATCCATGGCGTGCTGATGACTCAGCTCTGTACCTCCGATACCAAGCAAAACCGTGACAGAAAGGGAAATGTCGGCTTCCTTCACCCGCCTTCCCGCAGCAACCATCTCCTCATAGGTCGCTCCTTTCTTGATCTTCTCGAGGACACGCCGGTTACCGGATTCAATTCCTAGATAAACAATACCTAGGCCCGCCTCTCTCAGTTCCGTCAGATCTCGAGCCGTTTTGTGAAGAATCGACCGTGCGTTTCCATAAATGCCGACCCGCCGGAGTTCTCCGAGTTTATCTCTCAAGTAAAAGAGGATTTCGAGGAGCCTTTTCTGTGGCATAAAGAGCGCATCTCCATCGGCAAGAAAGACTCTACGGATCTCTACTCCCCAGGAACTCGCCTCGTCGATATCGTGTCTGATTTCATCAAATGATCGGATTCGGAACCTCTTGTTCTTGTACGAGCCACAGAAGATGCAACGGTTATGTGAACATCCAACTGTCGCCTGAAGGATCAGGCTCTCGGCTTCGCTCGGCGGCCGATAGATCGCCCCTTCATATTCCATCGTTCAACCACTCCGTTCGTTCTCCCGGCTCGCCAATTCTTCCTCGTTGAGGCACCACGTTTCTATTCAAAGTTCGTTTCGCCGGACCTGACGATGAACGGGTTCTCTGCCGGAATGAGAACATGATACGGGGAATACAACACGACGTGGCGGCCAACTGCCCGGAGCAGGCCATCAATTGATGAAGGATGTTCGAGAGACACCAGAACGGGTTTGTCTAAGAGCCCGTTTATTCGTGTTCCTTGAATTGGAACACGATCTCATCATCTTTGACCAACCCCTGCTTGTGGGCCTCCAATTCCAGATATCCCTCGTGACTCTTGAGGTGCTCTATCTCCTCCAAGAGAGCTGCATTCTCAAGGCGGACGGCTTCGTTAGTTCGGGTCAACTTCTCCAAATGCCGTTTCAACTTGAAAACATGGAGAAGCCCGTTCTCACCAAAAACGGTCACGAGGGCCATGGCAAGAATGAAACCGAGTAAAAGGAGTAGGTATCTCTTCTTCCTCATCGAATCATTGCTAACACGGCTTCGCCGGTTTAGGAGTCGGCTTGGGCATGACGCTCACTCGAGCTTGAACTTAATAACGACCGTCCCCCATTCATCGACTTGTTGCTCATTTTCCGGAATTGCCTTAAATCGCCATTGCCGCAAATAGTTTGCAGCTACTCTCTCCAGTTCAACATCTCCAGCCCGTTTTACAGGAATAACCCTGTCCACCGTGCCATTCGGGCGCACCCAGAACTTCATCTCAAACTCGGTCTCAATCGTGGCTTTCACATTGGGTATGGGAGGAAGATAGGTCAACTCCCGTCGAGCGATCGGTCCCTGAATCGCGATATTTTCTACCTTGCCATGCTCTTGAAGCTTTGCCGGCGATGGCGATTTCAATCGCATGATAACCATTTCTGTGCCGAGATCATCCTCGACTTCATTGCCCCTGAGCTTCCCAGGTAAGATATCGATCGAGTTCCTCATGCCCTCGTAACTTTTTGTCGGTCTCACACTCCCCTCGAAGGCCCTCGCCATCTCTTCATAAAAGGGGGACGCCAAAAATCGTTTGATCCGTTCCTCCTCGGCCGGAACCTCCTCGGCCGGCGGCAGCAGAATGTCGGGAGAGGGAGCCTGAAGGCTCTCCCCGAGGCTCAATTCAGCCATTTTTCGTTTGAGAACGGTTGCGTCCACCAGGCCTTCTCCAGAGACCGATTCTACCTCCTTCGGATCTGACTGCATAGACATCTCGACCGGTTTCTCGGGAAAAATCTCGAGGAGAAGTTCTCTCGAGGTCAAAAGCCGAATAGGGATAACTCCCGAGTCGGTCCCCAAGAAATCGGGGAGCGCAATCATCAGCAAGGCGTGGATGGCAATGGAACAAAAGACGAAAGGGAAGAATCCCCTTCTGTAAACCCTTTTGAGTCCTATGGTTTTTCCCCTCTCTTTGCTGCCTTCGTCGCAATTGCCAGTTTGTTCAAACCCGATTTCTTTGCCACGTCCATAACCGCCACGACGTTTCCATGGGTGGTATCCTCATCGGCCCGAATGATGACCATTGTTTCCCGATTCTCACGAGCAACCTTGTTGAGCAGCTTTTCGAGTTCCTTTAGGCTGATCGGATCTCGGGTTCCGCTGACGCTCTGATCGATGTAAAGTTTTCCGTCCTTGGTGATCGTGACGTTTACCTCTTTCCGTTCCTTCGAAATCTCTTTGGCCGAAGATGTCGGTAACTTGACCTTGATGGCAGGGGCCCCAATGAAGGTCGTCGTCAGCATGAAGAAAATCACGAGCAGCAGGACCACATCAATCAGCGGAGTAATATCCATTCTTGGATCCACGCGCCTTGCCTTTTTGAATTGCATTTTGCCCTCCCCGCCTCCTACCTCTCTTTCAGAAGGTCAGCAACCCGGAGCGAGTTCTCTTCCATCTCCATGATCAGTGCATCGGCCTTATCGGCCAGATAGCGATAGACCACATAAGTGGGAATGGCGACAATCAATCCCGCCGCCGTGGTTATCAAAGCCTCCGATATTCCTCCGGCCAGATCGCCCGGATTCCCAACTCCTCGAACCGTGATCACCTCAAAGGCTTTGATCATTCCCGTCACGGTTCCCAACAGCCCCAGGAGGGGAGATATGACGGCAATCGTCCCAATGACATTGATATATCGCTCTAAAACAGAGGCTTCCTTTCTTCCCACCTCTTGAATACTTTCTTTGACAATCTCCCTTCTCTTACCAAAGTGCCGAATACCGGCCAGAATAATATTGGCCATAGAGGATTCATCTGTTCGGCAACGGGTGATAGCCTCAGGGATCTTCTCCCTCCGAATCAGATCCTCCACCTCAATCAGAAAATCCTTGGGTATCACCTTACTTCTCCGCAAGCTCCACAGACGCTCCAAGAAGATAGCCAGACCCACCACCGAACATAAGGCAATGGGTATCATGACCCATCCGCCTTTCAAGATAATTGCATACATCTCTTCCTCCTATGGCTTTGCACTTCTTCGATCGATTTCCGTCAGCATGTTTCGAGCCCTCTCCCTTGCGGATGCTGACCGGGATACCTCAATGACCTTCAGATAAATCTGTCTCGCGTTGGCCCATTTCTGGTTCTCCATGTAGATCTCCCCGATCTGAAAGAGCGCCTCGTCGACCTGTCTCATCTGACCCGGATAGAGGTAAATCGCCTTCATGAGTTCAACGATGGCAGTGCTACTGTCGCCCATTCCTCGGTAAATCTCGCCAATCTTCAGCTGAGCAACACTCGCCACTTCCGGATCTCCCGATTTGGCAGCCTCTCTGAGGACTTCGATGGCCTCAGGATATCGCATGGCTCCGAAAAGAATCAACCCCAGTCTCAGAGCCCCTTGAAAACGAACCGGATCGTCCGGGTAGATCTCCATGAGTTCTCTCAGGATCTTCTCGGCGGCGTCCACCCTATCCAGTCTTTCGAGACAGTTCGCGGCTCTGAAATAGGCCTTCCCGGCCAAGTAACTCTCTGGATACCCTTTGGCCACGCGCCCGTATCCTTCGAGAGCTTTCCCATAGTCCCCCATTGCGAAATAGCTCTCAGCAATCTCAAAGTAGGCATCTGCCAGGTAGTTGCTCCGGGGATACTGTTTCACAACCAATCCGAAGGCCTGGATTGCCCTTTCGAAATCTTCTTGTTCTCGGTAGATCTCACCGAGTTTGAACTGAGCATCATCAGCCAAATCACTCCGAGAGTAATTCTGCAGCAACTCCTTGTAGGTGTTGATGGCGTTCTGCACCCTATTGTCTTCCAGGTAATGCTGGGCAAGTCTGAAAAGGACATTCGCACCGAGAGGATGGTCCGGGTATGTGGAGAAGAAAGCGTTGGCTCTCTCGATAAAGTTCTCATACCTTTTTTGTCTTTCAGAAGACAAAAGAATGCCGTATTCGGCCTCTGGAGCCTCTTTAGACTGTGGGAATTCCCGAATGACCTGGAGATATGTAAGGGTCGCCTCCATGTAGGACCCGATGTTGTAATAGCAGTCGCCGATTCTCAGAAGCGCTTGTGAAGCATGGTCGGGAGATGGCGGATCTTCCACGATCCAGGTGAATTTCTCAATGGCCTTCTCATACATACCCATTCGATAGTAAGACCACGCAATCCAATACCGGGACTCCCCAATCAAAGGACTATCAGGAGACTCAATCATGACGTTTGAGAAATGGTCGATGGCGAAATCAAATTTCCCTTCCTTGTAATAGATCCGTCCGAGAATAAAGTAAGCCTGATCCAAGTGCCGAGCCCCCTCGCTCATCACGAATTCAAACAGGTAGTCGATCGCCTGAGAATAGTCTCTTCGATTGTAAAAGGCCTCACCCAACCGCAGGTAGGCGTCAGAGGCGAGATGGTGGTCAGGGTACTTTTCCAAGAGATCCAAAAAATACCGAATCGCAAGATTCCACTCCCCCCCTTCAAAATAGTAGCGCCCTAAGCTGTCCAGAACCCTTGGATAGATATCCGAATTCTCTTCAAGAGTCTTGAAAAGTGTTCTCGCCCGTTTCGGGTTTCGATTCTGAAGAGATGCCTCACCCATCCAGTAAACCGCCTCATGCCGCCGTATAGAATCCGGAAAATCATGGAGCATGAGGTTCCACGCTTCGATGGCCCTCGCATAGTTTTTTTGCTGATACAAGGAAAGCCCCGTCTTGAAAAGGGCTTCCTCGGTGAGTGGACCTCCTACCGACACTTCCTGGGCTAAACGATAGGAATCGATCGCCTCTTTGTACTTTTGGAGATTGTAATAGGCCTCCCCTAGATTGAAGTAAACAAGCCCCTTGAGGTCGCTCCCAGGATGAATTCTAAGAAGATTCTGATAGGTTTCTACCGATCTCGTGTAGTCTCCTTTCCTAAGGAAGTAATAGCCAATCTCAAAAAGGGCGTTGTCTGCCCATTCAAAATGTGGAAAGCGGTTGAGGAGTTCATCGTACCTCTCTAATGCGCGCTCGCTTTCGTCCTTTCCAAGATAGCCATTAATCAAGCCAAGAAAGATCACACCCGTGAGCGAGCTGTCGGGGTCCCGTTTGAGGGTTCCTTTCAGAACCAATATGCCTTCGTCATACTTCCCATCATGGATCAGACTCTGCCCGAGGCCATACAGGGATGCCTCATGAAGGGCATGAGAGGGATACTTCTCGGTGAACTTCCTGAAAATCTCCCCCGCTTCTTGGAAGTGTTGCGTCTGGAGAAGATAACCCGCCATCGAGAAAAGAACCTCGGGAGCTCGGAAATGATTCGGGTATCTCTCCAGAAAGAGTCGCTTAGTTGTGATGGCTTCCACTTTTTGCCCTGACCTCCCCAGCACCTCTCCCTCCCAGAACAAAGCGGCCGGCACGAGAGGACTCTCGGTCTGGCTCTTGGCGATTGGTTGGAAGTGAGACAGGGCCGTTTGAAAATCCTCTCTCTCCATAGAAATCCACCCCATGGAGTATTGAGCCCAATCGTAGAGCCGATGATTTGGAGATTCTTGAACAACTCGCTTAAACCGTGATAGAGCCTCGTCAAGCATTCCCAGATGATATAAGGATTCCCCCATGTAATAGTGGCTGTAGCCACTCAGTTCGCTATTTGGGTATGCCTCAACGACCCGAGAGAGGGATTCGATGGCCCCTTCAAAATCCGCTGAAAGGTAGCGTTTCATGCCCTGTCGGTAGTCTGCCTTAGCCCCTTGGATAACTCGGGCCACGGACGTCGTGACAGAGCTGGAGTAAGCACATCCGGGTGCTTTCGCCGCCGGTCCCCCCTTCTCGCCCTTTTCGACCCGATCGAGAACCTTAAGATCAACCCTTGGTTCCTCCTTCACGCCTTCGGCAATCAGGGATGGAAGCGGAATATGTCGGCTCTCCGAGAATCGGGATGAATCCTTGCCAAGAAAGACGACATCAGGAACATCTAATTCAAGCGGTCTCTCCTGGCCGCCCAGGTACGGTTCGTAGGAAAGACTCAACAGGCAGCCCAACAGGAAAAGAACAACGAAACGGACGGGATAGAATAGCTCGAACCGCCGTGGACCTGAAGATCGAGGAGAAGCATACCGCCTCGGGGTTCCCATCAGGTTAATCCTTGCTGGTCGCCACCAGAGTGTAAAAAACAATAATTTTAATGGGTTAAAGCATTCAGAGAAAACTATCAGAAAGGTCCTGCATTGTCAAGCAGGGCAATTGAAATCACCAGGCCTTCACGTGCCCAGCCTCACCCGGCCCAGAGTCGCGGCCACGAGCCAGTCCAACCACACCGCAATTCTGGAACGCTTTTCCAGAGCTCTTAAAATGAGAAGGTACAATCCCACCAACAGAAAGAATCCGTTGGGAATCCAGGTAGCTACCCACGCTAGCAAAAGGCCTCTCTCGGCTAGGGCCTCAGTGGCCGTCATCATAATATAGTAAGCCATGATGATGGCGAGGCTCTTGACAAGACTGTATGAGCGACCGGATCTTGGAGGCAAGACCCCAAGGGGGATCCCCAGAAGTCCAAATACGATGCAGGCAAAGGGAATGGCATACTTCTCATGAATGACCACCTGTTCGTGGATATAATCCTCTCCGTGAGCCTTTTTTTGCTCAATCTCCTCTTTCAACTCACCAATCGATTTCTCGCTGTCCTTTGTCCGGATCCTTTTGCCTCCTCCGAGAGACTCCTCGATGTCGATCCTCATGTGGTAGTAATCAAAATCAATCTTCCGATAGACGAGATCATTCTTATCATGGATGTGGATACTACCATCCCTCAGGATCAAAATCACCTCACCCTTATCAGGATCGGATACCAACTGGGCGACCTTGGAAAAGATGACCTGACTTTTGTCCTTGTCCCTCTCATCCTGAATCAAAACCCCTTCCATTCGGTCACCCTGAGGAGTCATGCCGTCCGCGTAGAATACGAGGCCGCTGAAGCTGTCGTTGAAGACACGGGGCTTAAACTCAATATGGGCTTTCTTACGAGCGATCTCATAGAGGGCATTCCTGAAACTCGTGCTTCCCCAGGGAAGGGCATAGACGGCCATGAACGCCGCGACACCATAGCATAAAAGGGAAAGAGTAATTACCGGGGGTATGAGCTGAAATAGGCTGATCCCCGAGGCCTTCATGGCCGTGAGCTCGTGATCGGTTGACAGCCTGCCAAAGGCCAAGAGAACGCCAAGGAGGAACGCCATGGGAATGGTGAACACAAGGAAATTTGGAAGGATATAGACGAAAAGCCTGAGAACATCAAAAATATGAACCCCCTTATTGATCACCAGGTCAGAGAGTTTGAAAATCCTACCAATGAGAAGGATGAAAGTAAAAACCACCAAACCCATTCCCAATGGAATGAGGATCTCTTTAAGGATGTAAAAAAATATCTTTTTCGTCCACAAAGTAATCCCACTCCCCTTGCCGGCTCATCCGCAACGATTCAGTCGTCAGGGATCGGCCATTGGTTTCCAGGTAAATGCCACTCAGTCGCACCCTATCCAAAGAAAAACTTGTTCAGAAGATCCCTGAATCCTCGCCTTTATTGCTCCCTTTTCACACGCCTTCTATTCTTCCACCATCTGGCAAGTCTTCTTCCAATCTCATACTCAAGACCATTCTCACTCGGACTGTAGTACACCCTCCCCGCTAGATTTCCAGGTAGATAGTCCTCTTCCACAAAGTGCCCCGGATAATCATGGGGATACTTATAGGTTTTTCCGTAGCCCAATTCCTTCATGAGTCGGGTCGGGGCATTTCTCAAGTGGAGCGGAACGGGGTGGGCCTCCTTTTGTCGCACGTCTTGCATCATTTTTCTGTAGGCCAGATAAACAGCATTGCTCTTCGGGGCAGAAGCCAGATAGACGGCTGCGTGCGCTATGGCCAGTTCCCCTTCTGGCGAGCCGAGAAAACGAAAGGCTTCAGTTGCGGCCACTGCGATCTGAAGCGATTGAGGGTCAGCGTTTCCCACATCTTCGGAGGCGAAACGTACCATCCTCCGCGCGATGTAGAGAGGATCTTCCCCGGCCTCCAGCATCCGTCCCAGCCAGTAAAGTGCTGCGTCCGGGTCTCCACCTCGAAGGCTNNAGATATGAGATTGTAATGCTCCTCCCCTGCCTTATCGTAAACAACAGACCTCCTCCCGAGCAACTCCCGTAGTGTTTTTGAGGTTATCCGTCGCCTTTTCCGGCTATCTGGTGTCGTCATTGCTACGGCAAGTTCGAGCGCGTTAAGCGCCACTCGGGCGTCTCCATTGGCAAAAACAGCGAGACCCTCCAGAACGTCCCCTGGGACATCTACGTTCAACCCAGCCAGTCCAGCCTCACCCGTTGACAAGGCACGCTTGAGAACCCTCAGGATGTCCGCCCTCGCTAGAGGCTTTAACACGAATACCCGGGCACGGGATAAGAGGGGGGCAATCACTTCGAAAGAGGGGTTCTCTGTGGTCGCTCCGATAAGAATCACCGTGCCCTTTTCCACGTGAGGGAGGAACGCGTCTTGTTGCGCCTTGTTAAAGCGGTGAATTTCATCGACAAAGAGGATTGTCTGCCTCCCGTAGTATTGCTGCTGCCTTCTCGCGTCGACAACGACCTCCCGAATCTCCTTAACACCCGACAGAACTGCACTAAAGTTGACAAAGTGGCATTCAGAGGCACGTGCCACAATACGGGCGAGGGTGGTCTTTCCGGTTCCGGGGGGACCCCAGAGTATCATCGAATAGACCTCCCCTCTCTCGATCGTTTCTCTGAGGATCTTCCCCTTCCCGAGCAGATGCTGCTGCCCGACGAAGTCGCGAAGCGTCTTGGGTCGAATACGTTCCGCCAGAGGGACCTTTTCGGACGACTGGCTACTGGACTTATTATCGAAAAGACTTTTTTCACGCTGCTTTGATCCGACTTTCAAGGTAACCTCTTGATCCGGCCTCTCTCGAGGAGTGAAACCATCTGTCCATGGATCAGGCCATTCGTGGCGAGGACCTCTCCTGAATCTATGCTGAAGGGTGCATTCCGAAAATCGCTGACTCTGCCGCCCGCCTCCCGAACCATAACGACCCCCGCGGCGACATCCCACGGACGGAGCTTCATCTCCCAGAAACCATCGAATCGTCCAATCGCGACATAGCAAAGATCCAGTGCTGCCGAACCATCCCGGCGAACTCCTTGGGAAGCCAGTGCGAACTTAGCGAAATGGTCAATATTGTTCTCCTCGCTCTCCCTGATGTCATAGGGGAATCCCGTTGCGAGGAGACTCTGTTCAAGCGCCCGAATCTTGGAAACGTTGATTTTCCTGCCGTTCAGGAAAGCTCCATGATCCTTGATGCCATGGAAAAGCTCGTCACCCATCGGATCATAAACCACGCCGAGCACCATCTCAGCCTCCACCTCGAGACCAATTGAAACGCTGAAACAAGGGTACCCGTGAACGTAGTTCGTGGTTCCATCCAGAGGGTCCACGTACCACCTAAAGGAGCTCTCTCCTTGCGGTTTATGCTCACCCTCCTCTGCCAAAACGTGATGACGGGGGAAACGGTCCAGAATGCGACCAATGATGGCGTCCTCGCAGAGGTGGTCTACCTCGGTTACCAGGTCTACGGGTCCCTTGTATGCGATAGGCTTGGACTGGCCAAGGTGTCTTCTCTGAATCTCACCTGCCTCCCTGGCCAGGGCAACGACGAAGTCTCCGATCGATTTCAATTCGCGATGATTCAGCTTCTCGATCTTTCCCATGGGTAGTCGGTAAGTTCAAAGCCCGTCGAGTATGTGGCATCTTACTCGGTTAGCGGTCCATTCCAGCCACCCGGCTGCTTGCTCCTTCGACCCGATCACAGACCCAAGAGGCTCCGCGTATTGTCTCCTAGGATCTGACTCAACGGAACCCGATCAAGGCCCGCATCTCTTATCTCCCTGAGATACCGCACCTGTCTGATCAGTGGGTAGTCACTTCCAAATAAGACCCGTCCAGGACCGACAATCTCGGAGGCCACTCGGTAGATATCCTTCCGGTAAAGATACGGACTCGCCGCAGTATCGTAGTAGACCCGTTGGGTCGCCTGGGCCACAGAGGGCATCATCTCATAAAAAACAAGCCCCCCACCCCAGTGGGCAAGGATGATATTGATGTCAGGGAAAGAGGAAACAAACCGATAGAACTCTCTCAGGTCAGTCTCTCCCTTACCCGGGTAGGAATGGCCAACCGTCTCGCTAGCGTGAAGAAGAAGAGGAATTCCCAACTTAGATATGGTGTTGCAGATCGGCTCCATCCCGGCAATGTCTTTACGAGTCATCCTTCGTATATAGAAGCCAAGCTCCCCGACTCCTTTAAGACCTCCGGCAACAAAGCGAAGGATCTCCTGGACAGCCTTTTCAGGCTCTGCTGGATAGATCGAGCCGAAACCGACAAGACGGCCCGGAAAGCGCTCGACAGCCTTCATGATCGCGTCGTTACCCACGACGCATAGTTCATGGCTTTCCCACGGGAATCCACAAACCACAGCCATGTCGACTCCCGCTTCGTCCATCTCGGCAATCAAGGATTCTGGCCCGATCATCCGGGCCTTACCGTTCCCATAAATCTCGCGAAAGGCCGGGTCTCTTCGACCGTAGGTAGACCGATTGTGGAGAACCTCTCGGGGAAAGATGTGGGTGTGGCTGTCTATGATCATTGCATCCTACCCCAGCCTTCCTACGTCACCTCGAACAGACTCACATCTCCCTTGCCCTTGCGGAGGACCCGTGGCTCCTCATTGGTCAGGTCAATAACGCTTGAATGCTCCGCGACAATAACTCCTCCATCAATGACGAGTTTCAGTCGCCTGCCAAACTTTTCTTCAATATCAGCAGGGTCGCTGTACAGTTCCTCATTGGCCTTGTACACGCTTGTACTGATGATAGGATGGCCCAGTCTTTCGGCAATGCTAAGACAGATGCGGTTGTCCGGAACTCGAATCCCCACCGTCTTTTGCTTGGTCATGGCGATCTTAGGCACGAGTTTGGTTGCCTCGAGGATGAAGGTGTACGGGCCAGGCAATAGCCGCTTCATCGTCTTGTATGCGTAGTTGGATACATGAGCGTACTGACTGATATCGGTGAGACCCGAGCAGATAAAGCTCAAGGGCTTCGTCCTGTCGTGTTTCTTGAGCCGATAGACCTTTTCAATCGCCTCGTTGTTGAATAGGTCACATCCGATCCCATAGATCGTATCCGTGGGATAGCCGATCAGCTCACCCTCCTTGAGCACTTCGACAACTCTTTCAATGAGACGCCTCTGCGGGTTATCTGGATTGATGCTAATGATCATACCCGTCGCCTCCCTCTTATTAGGACCCCTTGCGGTATGAATTGCCCCCCGGACCGATTCACTCCAAGTCTGAGGCCATTCTATTTATGAGAACCTTCATTGGCTTACCAAGGGCGACCTTCAAACCAAAGCTCTTCAGACAGTTCGGAAAGCCTTGGCCAACCAAGTTTTGAAGCCCATTTTGCTCCAGAAAGCGGCGGCCTCCTGATTCTCAACCTGATAGAAAAGCTCCACATGGCCAAGCCCCCACCTCCTAAACCAAGCCAGGAGCTCGTTGCAGAGGGCTGTTCCAATTCCGGAATTCCGTATTTCTGGCCTGACAAAGATGTTCTCGATGTAACCTACAGTCTTTGGGACCACAACCGAGGGACTCTCGTTGACACGGCCCATGGCAAAACCAACCAATCCGTTGTCCGATTCGGCTACAAAAACTGCGTATTTATGGTCGTCAAAAACCCGCCGCAAATATGCATCGTACCTTGTCCCGGCATCGGGCGAAAGCTGATAAAACCCGTCCATTGGCCGAACAAAGTGAGCCAGTTCCAACCAGAGATCCACAATCTGTCCCAGATCTCCCTCCTTCCAGCC
This sequence comes from Pseudomonadota bacterium, assembly GCA_011773445.1. Lineage (GTDB taxonomy): Bacteria > Desulfobacterota > BSN033 > WVXP01 > WVXP01 > WVXP01. Next base: position 17,518 of record WVXP01000132.1, read on the forward strand.
TCTGATCCTCACCTTATGCATCCGCCTCTCCCAATATGGCCATCCTTACCCTCATATTATCAAGGCATCGTCTGTTTTTGAAGCCTCTCTCTATCAACACTGTCTCAAACCCTCCCGCCAATTGTCTTTCCGGGAGGAAACAACACGGGTTTGGAAAAAACCCGAATTCACTGGCCGCGGAGAAATCTGGCACGGATGACCGGCCGGCGAAGCCATAGCCGAACCAAATGCCCCGCCCCTTTGGAATACCGAATCGGTGAGAGGGTAAATCGATGGGGTCAAGGAGGGATATTGCGCTGGTCGAAACTCGGGGAATCCATCAACGTCTGAAATTGAACCGACCTCTCCTTTCGCAGAAAATTCAATTCAGGAACGCCTCTTTCGAGTGCGTTCCTGGTCTACAACCCACTCAGGACATCTTCAACGAACTCTCTGAGATCCTCATCCTTCGTGGTCATCGCTAGGATCTCAAGCTTTGATCTCAGGCCCTGTTTCTCGAGAGCGGTTCTGCTTTCATATTGACTTTTCAACATTCCGATGGTTTCCCGAACCACCCCCGGGTCATCATAGTCGAGCAAAAGAGAAAGCGTACTCCAATCTTCTGGGAGGCCGTATTCCTCAACATAGCTCCTTACAGCCTCGCCAAACCGGACCGAACCGTGGGCTTCGTAAACTGCGGTGTGCGCTGCTTTATGCTTGTCTGATCCCTTCTTCCCCATAAAAAGCTTCTCTGCTTCTTTTCGGTACTGTTTCTGTAGCCAGCTGGACTGATCGGGTTTTCCCCGGCGCTCTGATCTATCCCGGGATACATGGGCACTCCGGTCCTTTCGTTTATCTATCTCTCTCCAGCTCGGCCGATCTTCATCGTAGTAGTCTCGACCCATTCCAAATCTCCCTTTTCATGAATCCGTGCACGTCATGGCATGAACCGGTTGAGACAGCTGTTTCGAGGGTATTACGC
>WVXP01000133.1 GCA_011773445.1 Pseudomonadota bacterium
TTGCGGAAGCGTTGGGGGACCCATCGAGGGCGAGCAGGCTTCGACGTGAGCCTGCGACGAGCTCAGCCGAGCGCTCAGGCGAACGTAAGGGGAAAACCCCGCCTTCAGAGCGGGGAAGGGGCAAGAGTTCCCCACCTGTGAGACCCGAGAGGGTCAACGCGAGATCAAGGGAGCGAAGGGATATGAGCGGCCAATCAAAACATTCAAAATCGTCGCGAAACATCAGAAGGTTACAAACTTCTTGCTTTGAAACCTCAGAAAACTCCACACACAATGAAAGTGAAGCATTGTTCGCGTTCCGGTCTGGCTTCTGATCCCCGGTATGCTTAAATGACGTCTCCGGGGTGTGTGAGGTTTCCTTGCTTCTTCTTCCGATAGAGGGTTCTCGGATTGATTCCGAGAATCTCGGCCGCCATTTTCTTGTTACCTTCTGTTTTCTCCAAGACCATCTGCGTGTATTGGTTCTTGAGTTCCTCCAACGTAATCAAATCGTCGAAGGCTCTCTTAACCAGATGCTGTCGACCGTTGAAGAGCTTTGAGGGAAGGTCTTCCTTGGTGATGAGATCACCCTGGCTAATCACAACAGCCCGCTCAATGGCGTTTTCCAGTTCCCGCACATTCCCAGGCCAATCGTACTCCGTCAAAAGTCTCATGGCTTCCCGGGAAAACCCTTTGATATTTCTCCCTTCCTCCCCGGCAAATGACTTGAGGAAATGTTCGGCCAAAAGATGGACATCTTCACCTCGATCTTTCAGATCAGGCAGGAAGATCGGAATCACATGGAGGCGATAGAACAGATCCTCTCGGAATTCCCCGGTTTTGACCCTCTGTTCGAGGTCCTCGTTTGTTGCGGTGATGAGTCGAATATCGATTTTAATGGTGTCATTCGATCCCACCCTGCGGATTTCCTTTTCTTGGAGGACTCTGAGAAGTTTCGCCTGAAGCGCCATTGAGGTGCTTCCGATTTCATCAACAAAAAAGGTGCCGCCGTTGGCCTCTTCAAACAGGCCGATTTTATTATGATAGGCTCCGGTAAAAGACCCTTTCACGTGACCGAACAGTTCGCTTTCGATCAGCGTGTCGGGGATAGCGCTGCAGTTAAAAGCCAAGAAAGGTTTGTTTCTTCTCGGACTGTTGAAGTGGATGGCTTTAGCCACCAGTTCCTTTCCCGTGCCGCTTGAGCCATAGATCGTTACGGTGCTTTTGCTCGGCGAGACCTTCTCAATCAACTTGAAGATAGCCTGCATTTTTTCGCTTTTGCCGATAATATTGCAGAAGCTAGACTTTCGCTTCACTTCCTGGCGTAGAAGAACATTCTCCTCCCTCAGGGCCTTGACCTTCATGGCACGGGAAATCCTCATCAAGAGTTCCCCGCTGTTGGCAGGCTTGGTGATAAAGTCTTCTGCTCCATGTTTCATGGCCTCCACAGCGGTTTCGATGCTCCCATAACCTGTCATGATGATCACATTGGTATCATGCTGGAGGTGCTTGACCTGCTTAAGCAGTTCGACACCGTCCATTCGAGGCATCATGAGATCACTCAGGATGAGATCAAACCTCGTCTGCCGCGCCTTCTCCATGGCCTCAACACCATCCTGAGCTGTATCCACGGTAAAACCGGAAAAAGACAGGGTATCCCGTACGACCTCTCTAACGTCACCATCGTCGTCTACGAGGAGAATCGATCCCTTGCATTTTTTGCTCACCTGGTTGTCTCCCCCTCCGGGTTTTGAGGACATAACTGGCTCAACAGGAGCTCTATGGTATATATCGGAAAGCGTAAACAAATCTGAAGAAGAAAATACCTAGACTTTGCCTCCTCGATCCGGTATGATGGCCCAAAAAACAGGGAGAAAGAACATTTCTACCACAGAGTCACAGAGCACGCAGAGTGATACGTTATTGTCCAATCGCGAGAGGGTGATTGGACAATAAGGACCACCGTTCTGGGTGGTAGGAGTAGCTGTCTGCACTGATCGGACTTGGCTCAACTAGAGATATCCTAGTTGCAAGATACCGGTGGTTTTGATTTGCCGGTATCTCCCGGCAAATCAAAAAAGAGGGTTCGTCTCTGTACTCCGTGCCTCTGTGGTGAGATAAAGTGGCGAGTTTCATTCTCCACGATCTTGCTGATCGGTTTTCCCTGATGACCTACGGCCGACGACTGAAAACTGATCTTCCGGGGAGTAGCGCAGCCTGGTAGCGCGCTTGCTTCGGGAGCAAGAGGGCGGGGGTTCAAATCCCCTCTCCCCGATTAGCTTTCCAGGGATCAGGTTCTTGAATGTGACAGTTTTGTGACAGGTTGCGATTCCAGTCATGCCGCGACGGAAAATCAAATATGATGTTGTCCTAAATGATCTAGGCCGACAGGAACTATGCGGCCTTGGTCCTCCTTTGATGAGAGATGGCCGATATTTCAACTGCCTCGAAGTTTCATCCGACATGCATTTTCTCCGTTTGGTTATTGATTTCGAGTATGCCCCAGGGAGAAAAACCAACGTTGAATTGAGAATCCCTCATCATTATGTGAAGTATGTTATCTCTGCCCAGGCGGAAGCTCGGATCGGATTTGAACCATCTTCGCACATTCGAAAAACCCAGAAATAAGGAATACCAGATCCCTATCCCGCACACGCACGAGTAAGACCATTCATAACTCGGATCTCTTCCCTGGTAAATTCTTTTGACAGGTGGGAGTATCGCATCGTCATCGAAATATCCTTGTGCCCGAGGATCTTCTGAAGGCCCCGGATGCTCCCGCCCCTCATTACATAGTGGCTTGCGAAGGTGTGCCGGAGATCATGGAATCGAAAATCCGTGATCCCCGCTCGCTTCAACGCCGACGCGAAGGACCGCTTGACCTCACTGAAAGGTTTCCCCTGGTCGTCACAAAAGACAAACTCCGTTATCAGCCCCTTTGACCAGTGGCGTCTCTTGATCCTCTTCAGTATCGCTTCCAGATCGCCCATGACAGGAATTTGACGGGCTTCATCCGTTTTCGTCTCGTGCAGGTAAATGAAGCCACCCGCGATCTGTGGCCACTTGAGCGATAGCAGCTCTCCCCTCCTCATCCCCGTAAGAAGATCAACCTCTACGATATCTCTCAGGTACAGAGGGCACTCATGGAGAAGGGTCTCGATCTCCTCCTCGGAAAGATATCTCAACCGTCCATTATTCTCTTTCAAGTGAAGTGTTTCCCCTCTCTCAAACGGGCTTCTCTCCATCATTCCCCAAGAGACACCTTTCTTCAGCATGTGCCGCAAGGTATTCACTTCCTTATTGATCGTGCTGGCCGTTCTCAACTTGCCAGCCTTCGTGAGTGTATTCTGGCGCTCTGTCCTAAAACTTTCACACTCATAATAGGTAATAGTGGAGAGCATCCGGCCCTTGAAACGGTCCATCAGGGTATTTATGAAAAACCTCTTTGACCGGTCAAAACTCCTCTGATGCCTGAAATTCTCAATGTACTTCTCCGCCAGCTCGTCAAAAGTCACTTTAGATTCTTTCTTTACTTCCAGGTATCGGTCTTCGGCAATGAGAGAAACCCGTTTGCCTAACTCCGCCTCGGCGTCCTTCCGTTTCTTGAAGGACCGACGGACCCGCTTGCCGGTCGGGTCAAAGTAATCGATCTGGTAACTCTTACCTCGCTTTCTGATCTTTGCCATGACGGTTCTCCTTTCTCCCTGACGATTACCCCACAGGCAGTGGCCAGGGTTGCCCTTTTCGGCCCCAGGAACCTAGCCCATAGGTGTGTTCTTGTTGATCTCTCCCAAGAAGTTTCACCTCCTTTCTCTCCGCGTGAAGAATCTATCCTTGAGCATGGATTCTTTCCCCCCTCTAACCCCTCTAGCTGCCGTGTAACACCCTTTTTTTGAATTGCGTAACCAATCTCTCCATGGATTCCTCAAAAACTCGATCTCTCCGTGCCTCTCATCTCCTTCCCAAAAAAGCGGGGCCTTCATCAGGCTCGACCTCCCAAGGGTTTCTAGGCCTTGAAAGACCTGATTCCGGCCCCAGTTTTGAACATAAGAAATCCCTTGAGAGGTCGATACTTCTATTTTAGCAGCCTACCGAGAGATGTCAAGGATTTGGCGAGACTGCGGCCTAGGCGAGACAGTCAATGAGACTCCTGGGAACGGTCCTCTGCTTTGGTAGGCGAGACTGCCAGAGTCGGGTCATGGGGTGATTTCCCAACCGATCTTCTTTACCTGGGTGTGTTTATTACCGCCTATTGCATGATCGGGACCCCGACTAGAGCGTCGATAGAATCTTGAAACATACAAGGAGGAAGATCGGTCTACCACAGAGAATTGCTGATGTTTTGGCTCAGGGGCTCCCATCAGCGATCCGCTGCACTCGGTTGTTAACCGTTCATCTATTCAGCGGATTATTCCGGCCAATGCAGTACTGTGCCGATCACCGGTTCAGGGAGCGGCCGTGGAAGAACGATCGTACCGAGACCATCGCCCCCACCAACTTCAGTCCCTCGGCCCTGAACGAACTCTCGCACTGTTGCGGCTGCCATGAAAGCATCAAGTATGTCCTTTGGGCCATAACTACAACTTGAAAAATCGATTGAGATTCGAACATCCGTAATTCCTTGTAGCAGCGAATAGGAAGCGGTTGGAAATACCTCATAAATCGAGGGAACAATGTGCCTAAGTGCCGAAAACATTTTGAAGCCAATAACCATCCATGGCGGAGCTTCTTTCTCCAGGGGCGTCCACTGAGGATTCGCTATACCGTGCACGCTAAGAACAACTTCACAGTGGCGACCATACCCCCGCTGATCAGATCTTTGCCGCCACCTGGAGCCCCTTCTATCCCAAAACCATTTGCGGGGAGAAGGCAACGGCTGCCGTGGCGCATCGATTCCCACTGATACCTTGTAGTTTTCCTCAAACCTTCTTATCAGTTGGACCACTTCTCTTTCGGGATCATGAAACCAGCCAGAGTCCAAGAGAATCCCTTCGCTCCCTATCACAGCAAAGCAACAACCACGCCTTTGCTGAATGTCTATTCCTACGAACGCTTGTCGCATTTAGTATTCATTTGCCGGTTAACGTGTGCGCTTTGAGCAGCGAGCGAAGCGAATCTGCTCGAAGCCGTTGTTAGGCGCTACGATACTTCATGCGCTGTCTAACAGCGAGACCACATCACCGGCGGTGAGACCCGCCCCACTGCGAGCAACTTTCAGGATTCCAACGAACGTCTGGGCAAGGTAGTAGGAGTCGTGCACTGCGACGACAACCGCAGGCCTTGTCGGCACGGATGCCCCGTCTTCGAGTGACCTCGCGTAGAGAAGTAGCCGTGCCCAAAGAGGTTCAAGCACTATGCTGATGTCGAGGTTGCAGCTGCCGTCGACGACCGCCTGCGGTCCGAACAGCTGTATCGCCTCATCCTTGAGCCTTTGATCTGTAAGGGCATCACCGTGAGCGATCTTGTTCCGCAAGCGCCTAGCATGGTGGAACTCACGCATGCCAGGGTTGTTGGGGAGTCGGACACTGGACATTCGCTTGCCACCCGCGAAAGCTTCGAACGTCGTCACGATACGGACAAGAAATGACTGGTTCGTCCAAGAGGAAGCGCGGTTGAGCTTGTCTGCGAACCCAGGGTCCGTGGGCAAGGTACACTGCACGGTCATATCAACGCCTCGCTCCACGTACCAAGGAGCTGAGGAGTACTGCATGACGGCTTGGCCCGAGGATGTCAGGTACGGAGAAAGGCCTCGAACCAGCACCAGGTTGGTCCACACGTCAGCGAGTTGCGCACCGACTCCAGCCTCCAGCCGCAGAACATCTGTAGGCGCCGCAGACGGAGTGCCACCCTTCTCAGTCTTAGCGACCCACGTGAAGGCGATGCCTGCCTCCGAACCGCAGCCTTGACACACACCCTTCTCATACCACTGGGGCCCACCGCAGCCGCTACATTCGCAAGCTACACCCGTCTGCTTGCTCATGGGAACTCCCCATAGTCACCGACTGTGAAGCCTGATGCGCCTAGCATTACATATTGAACCGACTCAGCTTTTTTCACCGGCCTGTGTTAGAATCCATTCTTAGGGAATTGGGGAGAATAGTCAAGGTATATCGATTTCTAACATCCCCCAATTCGCTAGCTATGGATCCATGCTAGATTTCAAAGGCAAATAAACACTTCTCCATGACCCTGTGGTGCAATAATACATCTTGAAATCAACGGACCTCCTTAGAGGAAACTGCAGGGCAAAATGACCCTTGCGATTAAAGGAAGTTGCCATTTGAAATCCCTCGTGGTA
>WVXP01000177.1:0-8714 GCA_011773445.1 Pseudomonadota bacterium
CTAACCTCCTTTCTCAGTCCAGGGTCAATTCAAAAACTAACATAAAACCTGGACCAGTTTTCGGGGGTCAGGCCAATGTTGCATCACGCCGCGAGCTGAAATTGATAGAAGACTGTGCCCACGCCATCGAAACGGATTTCCACGGTCGTAAGACAGGCCTCTTCGGTGACTTCGGTTGCTTTAGCTTCTACGTGACAAAAAATGTCGTGACCGGAGAAGGAGGTATGGTCCTTGTCCGTCGTAAAGAGGACCTAGACCGGATCAAGGTTCTGGCGTTGCACGGCTTGAGCCATGACGCCTGGAAGCGTTTTCAGGACGAGGGCTACAAACACTATAAAGTAGTGGAAGCGGGTTTCAAGTACAACATGATGGATCTGCAAGCTGCCATCGGCCTTCACCAACTCAGCCGAATTGAGAGTAACTGGAAAAGACGTCGTGAGATCTGGCAATATTATAGCGAAGCTCTGGCCTCCCTTCCACTTGGCCTTCCAGCCGAACCGGAACCTGAGACTCGACACGCCTATCATCTTTATACCATTTCAGTGGACGAGACCAAAACTGGGATCAGTAGGGACGGATTTCTTCAGGCCATGACGGCGCACAACATCGGTGTAGGCGTCCACTACCTGAGCATACCAGAGCACCCCTTTTATCAACGGGTATTTGGCTGGAGACCGGAGAACTATTCACACGCTATGCGGATTGGACGGCAAACAGTCAGTTTACCCCTATCCGCTCGTCTAACGGATGAAGATGTGACCGACGTAGTTGAGGCGGTCACCAGAGTGATCGAGCGTTAGACCTATATATAGTTCATTTTACAGGACTGTGCTCAGTTGAGTTCCCAAATGGAATAAAAAAACATCAAAGCGTGAAACGATCACTGTCCTTCTTCCTTCTCCCACGAGGTTTCAACAAGCACATCTCCTTCCAGCATTGTATTATCGGCCCGCTTTGCCATAGCTCGGAAAGTCTGATCCCAACCCTTTATGATGAATGATAAAACTTTTGCGAAGCTCTGGCGCACTGACTGGCGGTAGGCATTCCCCTCCGCGGTTACTTCTGACCGCGGACACATTGGCAAAATCCATGATAATTGGAGCAAACACCGCCCATCAATGAGAATATGCCCCAGAACAGAGGCCGACCAAAGATATGCGATACCACTGGATTTGAATCTGGCAGGAGGTACATCCCCCACGTAATCAAGAAACACCCAAGTATGATGAAGGCGTGACCGAAAATAATGGAATTGGGGCTGCCTTTCCACCAACCAAACCATAAGAGGGGAGCTCCAAAGAAGAGTGGAATTGTCGCAGCAGGATGGCTGGTAATGACAAGCGCGATGATGCCAAAAAGGGTGATACCGATACCTAGGATTAGCGTAACTCGACTTCTCGGTTTCATTCATTGCCTCCTCATATGAGTTTCAACGACCCTTTGAGACCATTTCGGGACGACCAACTTGAGACCCTCATCGAACACGCAGTAAAGAGTTAACACAGAAACTCGGATCTATAAAGCGAGGTTACAGGAGTGAGAAAAAATGCCAGGATTTATGGGGGTCTGGTAGGCTAGGTGGGGCACGTCTTTGTCGCTCAGATTTGAATGGGGTAATCTGACTTGGGACCCCCGCATCGGATGAAGAACAGCGAGGAAAACGTATCGAGAAGTTGAAATTACGACAGAAAAAAAGTCAAACAAGGCCTTGACCCCTCATGAGGTGTGGTTTAGAAAAATCTCTGGGATATTACACCAACGAGGAGGTGCTCAAATGGCTCAATTCACGGTAAATCCAGATCGTTTTGACCCTTATAAGCAATTCAAGTTTGGGGTCAAGTGGGACAGTCGGTACGTCGCAGGTGTTGCCAAGGTTAGCGGCTTACGGAGAACGACAGAAGTTGTTACTCACAGGGAGGGAGGCGATCCGAGTAATGTCCGAAAATCCCCGGGGCAGACGACCTACGAGCCGATAGTCCTGGAAAGAGGCCGTACCCACGACACGGAGTTCGAAAAGTGGGCCAATAAGGTCTGGAACTTGGGTGGCGGCCAAGGTGGTGAGGTGTCGCTTGCGGACTTTAGAAAAGATATCATCATAGACCTCTTTAACGAGGCTGGGCAGAATGTGATGTCGTTCAAAGTTTATCGGTGTTGGCCTTCTGAATACATCGCACTGGGAGAGCTCGATGCCAACGATACGTGCGTGGCTTTAGAGTCACTCACGCTTCAACACGAGGGCTGGGAACGGGATTACGATGTCGCGGAGCCAAAAGAGCCCGTCTTTACCGAACCAAAGAAGTAAGCGTCACGTCTATCGTAGAAAGTGAATCAGAGCTGCCTTGTTTTTTGTGGATATCCTCTGCTTCAGTAGGAGAAACCCACATCGGTCCTGGGATGTCGAGAAGCGAGCCAGTGTAAATTGCAGATCATGAGGGCAAACATGCAACGCTTTCTTGACAAACATTGTCAAGTTGCTAGACTGTAAAGACAGGTAAGGAGTTGAGCTTCCTCCAAATGATTCATATGGTACGCAGGGGGTGGATAACGAAATAGGGTCCGTGTCCAAGAAGAAAATCGGATCGAATTCAGGGCGGACAAAGCCAAACCACTCGTGAGGGTGAGACGGAAAGCCACGGGTCTGGGGGAAAGACCTAAAGCCATTCAAGTTTGGCGTCCTTCATCCCTTAAGACAGCCGGGTTGCCCACATGGATGGGTGATTCGGCTTTTTCATTGGTCTGCGACTGGCCATCTTTCTCGGGAGTAGGTCTTAGAGGTTCCCCCCACAAACGCTATCAATAACGAAAACCCATGGCCGTCCGTCCAAATAGCTATTCCTGAGAGACGTTGCGGCGTGGGTTGAGGCTTGTAGCGACCGCCAAGAAACAGGAGGGACCTATGAAGTTGCGTCTTGTCATCGCCGCGAGTCTGATCCTTATGGTATGGACAGGGTGTGCGACCCAACTCCGGAATCGCGAGTTGGAACAGGTTGCGAAGGACTGGTCCATGGTTATCCGCGCTAGCCAGGTCATTCCGGTTTATCCGCTCACTGAGGACCTGCAGCCTGGCGATATCTTCCTTGTCCAACTGCCAATCGACCGCCAGCATGAAATCTACACCCAGCGTGGATTCCTTCCTCTCGACAACATGATCCACAGGATCAATCCAACAGGATACAAGAGATTCTATGAGAAATCCTTTGATGCAGGCGACTCCGACAAACCCCTGCCGAAGCACTGGCTTACACCTGGCAAACCTGAGGCGTGGTCTGAGGCACCCTACGCAAGCTTTCCAACGTACTCCTTTTCCGTTCGAAGCGGTGGTGGCTTCAATCTGGCATTACCGGTTCAAGGAGTGCCTGTGGGCCTGAGCCTCATGGGAGGTGACGCCGAACAGGGAACGGTGACCATCGCGGATGCCCACACCTATGGCGTCGACACGGTCTCGCTCCGCAGGGATGTGCTGGTCTGGGCGCGTGACAATCGCACGTTTCTGAGGAACTTTGCACCGGAGGGTGACAAGCAGAACTACCTTCGCATTGTATCGCGCGTCTATCTCACTGGCCGGCTCAATATCTCGCTCCAGTCGAGCCGAAGTCTCGGGGCAGCGGTTTCCGGTGGCGCACCCAAACCGGTCGACCTCGTGGTCCCAAGTCCTGGTTCAGACCCCCAGGAAGTCACGTTGAAATCTTACGAGAAGAATGTCGAAGCGCTGAACAAGATGCTTGAGGAAGGACTCAAGAAGATAAAGCTCGCCGACGTGGACCGGTTCCTGCCCGGCGCGACAGTCAAGGTCGTCTCAGCCTCGGCCGGTTCCATCTCTTTACTGGAGACCTTTAACCGACCCGTGGTCATCGGCTACCTGGGCTTTGACATGGCCATAGGTCCTGGTGGTGTTCTCGGCCCTCCAATCCCGACGCACGCGGTGCTGGAAAAGCAGGTCGTTCAGCTGACGTACCTACGAACCGGCGAATTCGTCGAAGAGGAGCGTCAGAATCGGGTCGAACAGATACTGGACACGATCGACAAACTGAGTCCAGAGAGAGCATTTGAGCTAAACAAGCAGGTGCCTGTAAGAAACGAGGAGGTCGAAGAAATTGTGGCGTTGAGAGACCCAGAGGGAAAACGCCTGGCGGACGTGCGGGTCGCCAAAGAAATGCTGAAAATGAGGATCATCCTTGGCAAGCGGAGCGACGTCGAGCTGAATGCGTGGGAAAAGGCTCTAAAGGGAGTCGAGTAAATGTGGGGCCAGCCAAAGTAATTTAAATCAGTCAAGAAAGCCAGGAGGACTGTCCATGCCTGCGACCGTGACGACAAGAGAAGACTTCGAAAAGAGTATCAGCAGGGAAAGGCTTGATGAGGAAGTACGATTGCGTATGAGGGCCGGTGCCATTCGAAGTGAGATCGTGGATGGGGGAGACAAATGGGTCCTGGTTACGGAATGGAATGTCATCGGTGAACAGTGAGCCTCTCTACCCCGCATTTCGGAATGGAATCGGAAAGCCATCAGCAGCCACGCCTCAAACGAGAACCGCCTCGGGCCTTATCCCTTTGAGTCTTTCTGCGTCCCCTGCAAATTCGGAAACACAATCCGTTTCGAAAATCCGGACAGGAATGCGAAGGCAAACAGGCCCGCTCCAGGATTCTGTTGCTTGATCGCCTGAATCACCGATTGGCCATATTCAGAGGAGACGACACCGCTATAAAGGAGAATGAAGAGAATCGCTGCTCCCAGTGCTCCTATCCACGGCTTGGTTAAAACATACCAAGTGAAATAGGCATCTGCACCCGGTTCCAGCTCCCGAGAACGCAACCTGATAATCACACTGAAGAAGCCACCCACCAAACCCCCGAAAAAGACGAAGGCGATGATATTGCCCTTGACATAGTCGACGGTGTATTTGAGAAGGCTATAGAGAAGTCCGAGACCCAGAAATCCCCGCAATTTCCACCCATGGCAGGCAAGGGCAGCTTTGTCAAGGCATAAGTCCTCGAAATAGCTGGAGATAATTCATCTTTGCCTGTCAACCGAAAGGGCGGGGTGGAGTTTCCTCAGTTTTGTGGACGCTCATGTCCCTGAGGGACGTCTGCGAAGGAAGGGTATCAATATTCCTCGGGCCGTTGCCCGATTCCTTTAGAACACTCTGGTCGCGGTTTCGAAAGAGTAATTCGCCAGAAAGCGGGAAGGGAAGCTCTGAGCGCGAGTCAAGATTTTTTCGCTTACAATCCTTAGCGAGGCGGAACGACCGCAAATCCAACTGTTTGAGCCCGGAGGGCGAGTTTTGGATTTGCAGTGGAGCCGAGCTTTAGAATTGTCGAAAAAAGATTTCGGAGCAGCGAAGAGCGCTCCCTTTTCGCTTTCATGAGACAAAATTCCAGAAAAGGAATGTGGGCAACAGCCCGTCACCACCTGACCCGTCTCCGCCGGGAAGGAGAGAGCGATGGGATATGAGGGTCCCATCAAAAGTTTCAAAATGTCGTGATACATCAGAAGGGTAGAGATTCCTTGCTTTGAAAACTCAGGAAACTCCACAAAGGGGGGTAGGATACGGTTTAGATGGTAACGAATCGTGGGCCTGAAAAAACTCTCAGTTTCTGGGAGATTATTGGATGGAAAACGAATGATCCAGGGGGGTTCCTATTTCTGCCAAATCCAGAGCGATCTGATCGAGTTGATCGATTGTCTTCGCCCTCCAGATCAAAAGCATGTAGTCGTAGTAGGTTCCGTCCTCGATGATGCCTTTGGTCTTCAGCAATCTTAGAAATGTTCGGAGATCATCCAACTTGTTTCTGAACATCCAAGCCTCTCTTTTGTTGATGATGACCTGTTGGGGTACTGACAACACCTCCGAAATCAATGTGGGCAATTCCAATGCCAAGTTTTGGGTATCATGTAAGTGTTTGGGGTTAAATGCTTTTTCAAAGAAGGGATCTGTTCGGTTCTTGTGAAACTAAAAAGTTTTTTGCAGAGATCCTAACAAAATTTCACAATCTGAGATTTTTCTTGCCTTCAACTCGGCCCGAGATTCAGGCGCTTTTTTGTCGTGTGATCGACCCGGCAAGGAGATAAGGACGTTGGATTTCAAGTTGATGTGGAGATGGAGGGAATTGCTCGCTTTTGGAGGGGTTGAAAGGCGATTGATGAACTATGGAAAACCTAGAAGCGTGAGAATACAGAGTGCCCCGGGGTCGACCTCAAATACCCTCAGTTGCAGCTCTTTGGCCGACTGAACCGCCCCCCTTGAGAAATTCGAATTGGTTTACTTAAAATGTGGATAGGGATAGGAGGCAATCTCCTACCCAACTCTCTCTGCCAGCATTACCCCCCTTACCGTTGGCAGAGAGAGTTTTTTGTCGTGCCATTATGGATAGCCAAAGTAACTCTCGTCTGGCTGGACCGTCACCACAATGCGCTCTTCAAGGGACCTTGTCCAATATTTCAGATAGACCGAGACAAGTAGGTATCCCCTCGCAGCACCCGTCCCATCACTGATCCTAAGGGTTATGAAGGGTCTCATCAGATTGTTGAACTGATCGATGTATTTACGGGGATAGTCCACGCCAAGCTTTTTTGTGAGACGAGTCTCCCTCAAGACAACTTCCACGCCGTCGTCGGGGATGTCAAGGACCACCGCATAATACCGAGACCAATGCTCCCCATGGGTCATGACGTTATAGGGTTTGTCAGGAATCGTTATTGGATTGATGGACGAACGGATGAGATCATCCCGGCAACCCTCGAAGATGGGCAAAACTGCGACAATCGTAATTAGTAGAATTTTCCTTATCATTGATGTCCTTCCTCTGTTCAAGCCTCGGTTTTCATCGATACAAAGTTCTTTTAACTGATTCCGTCAAATGCGCTCCATTCAAAGGACTACCTTCATTTTAGCACGAAAGACCACCTATCTCCCCCTTTGTTTAGACATATCTCAAGATCTCCTATGGGGTTTTCCAGCCTGGTGCGCGTCACTTTCATACAAGAGTTGCGACTATATTGGCTCCAGGGATGCAGGAGAGGTGACAAATTAATGGCTGGCGAATCCGAATGGCGCATTATGGGGATTTTCGTTTTGACGAGACGATCTTTCGCAGGCCAGAGAGTCCCAGCCGTGGCTGTGATTTGTGGAGCATGCAATGGCAGTTGGGACAGACGATGACAAGCTCAGATAACTTCGGTCTTATCCCTGTGCGCAAGTACGCGAGCGGAGTGGTGTCGTGGCATTCAGCAAACCCATATCCGATTTCACCGTAAGCCCTATGAAAATCGAAATCGCATATTTCACAAGCAAGGGCACCTTCTGATTGCAGGACAGATTGCTTCTTGTTCTTTGCAACTCTCTGATCTGTTTCTCTTAGCCGGTGAAGTTTTGTCAGGATTTTCCCCTCGGGGAATTCCTTCTCATCGGCTTCTTCCAGTGCCTCCGAAGTCGAGGCAAAACCTCTCGAATTGGCTCTTATTGCCCAGGCGGTTCTCGCCAGTCTGTCCCGGTCAGAGGCAAATTCCTTCCATATCTCCACGTCGAGTTTGGAACCTGCGGATAGCCCTTTTCCAGAATAGTTAGGGTCTAGACGGAGGAAACTGCAGAGCTTCATGTATACCGCATTGGGGTTACGAAATCTCTCTTTGTCCGGCCTCTTGGTATGAATCGGCAGTTCGTTGAGGAAATGGCTTAGAGCTCTAATCTTAGGATTCTTAGAATGGGTGTGAAGGGGATTGGCCTGGAAGTATAGGTTGAGCGCGAGAATCAGTTCGTCCCTTGTCCATTTTGGATTTCGTTCGGCCATGACGTTTTTTCAAGAACCTATGGGTGGGTGATGATGAAACTGTTCGGTCGCGAAACCTTGAACTCGGAATCAGGGTCTTTGAGTTCTTCCACGAGACTCTCCCATTCTAGCCACCTGAAGCCAAAAATCAACCTAAATTTCATGAGGCGTTCCCCCGTTTTTGAATGTAGCGTTCCCCTATGATTTGGATTTTGTTGAAAACTCCGATTTGCGAAGTGGATTCTCTCATCCCTTCGCTCCCACGCTCTCGCGGTGACCCTATCGGGGCTCACAGGTGGGGAAAGCCTGCCCCTTCCGCGCTCTAAAGGCGGGGCTGTCCCCTTCCTGTTCACCCTCGATGGGTACCCCACCGCTTCCGCTCACGTCGCTGAGGAACAAGAGAATCCCCCACAACTGAGGAAGATGTTCCCATACTTACTGGCTGACCTCCGCACCCTTCAACGTCTATGGTGATTCTGATAGCTTGCAACTCCGGATTCATCTGTTATTAATTGAGATAGGAAGAGGGTGAAGTTTGCTTTCCTTCGGGAGTTAGGTCGGCGAATGGGTCGATCGCCAAGGGAACTGGTGGCCTCGTTTTTCTTGGCCCCAAGCCCCGGTATACGCATGGGTGAGTGGAGAGGAGGCTATCCTAAGCAGTGATGGCCAAAAAACCGATTGCGTGCCCTGGGTGTAGGAAGGCTTGTGTAGAGGTTGGACACGTCATTTCCTATCCTAGGTGTGTCGAGGATGCCGATTCTGTAAGAAAGGGTCGAAGAGGGTATGAATACCGGTATGTTTGTCCTCATTGCGGTGCAGAATATGTTTATGAGACATTATCTCGGGTAACCTCTAAAGTCCCTAAAGGTGCCGATTTTAATATCAGGTTGGCGAATGGAGAGGAGATCATTCAGGTGAATTCTCCCTCCATATTGATGTTTTGGGGATTA
>WVXP01000177.1:8747-10146 GCA_011773445.1 Pseudomonadota bacterium
TGGGAACAGTTCAAGTTAGAGCCTGAAGAAATGAGAAAACTGCTCGGAAGGGAGATCTAGATGGGGGCAGAGGCCGGAACCGTGTGCCTACTGGTTCTTCTTACCGCTATCCAGTGAAAGCCAAAGGAGAACGCCCAGAAGAACTGTGGTAGAAATGAGAAATAGATAGACCATAAATCCTCCCTTGCGCTCGCAACTGGATAAAAGCGACATCCGGCTTATTCCATATATCGACAAAACAGAGCTAAAGGTTAATCAAAATTCCCGATGGATATGTTGTGTGAGCCACAGCACATGCACGCCTGCTTTCGGGCCTTTTCAGGGCGGAAAAACCCCCCGGACCCGTCTCTGTTGATCTGATCGCCCCCTGGATCTTTTCGTCGTCATCGATTTCTGATAGATTGAGTCTCGATCTCGTAGATGGGTGAGCATCTCGGAAAGCCCGGGGCCCCCCGAAGAGAGACAAGGAAGTCAAAAAGCCGCTGCCAGTCGGTTTTGGCCAGCCCGTTGAGGGAAAACGCTGTGATTCGCCGATGTGACAACAGCGATTTCGAGTTAATCTATGAAATCATTAACGACGCCGCCAGAACTTATGAGGGGACTATTCCGCCTGACCGTTGGAAAGAGCCGTATATGTCAAGAGAAGAACTCCACCATGAGATAGAGGAGGGTGTGGTTTTCTTTGGATACGAGGAGGCTGGCGAACTCGTTGGGGTCATGGGGATTCAGCATATTCAAGATGTCACGCTCATCAGACACGCCTATGTTCGAACAATTAGACAGAATCAAGGTATAGGAAGTCAATTACTTTTTTATCTTCGGGCACAAACGACCCGACCCGTGCTCATCGGAACCTGGGCGGATGCCGCTAGGAGCATCCACTTTTACGAGAGACACGGTTTCCGACTCCTTCCTCAGGAGGAGAAGGATCGTTTGTTGCGAAAGTACTGGTCCATTCCGGCGCGTCAGATCGAGACATCCATCGTTCTCGCAGACCAGAAGTGGCTCAATGCCCGAAAAGTACACCGAACAGGACCCCGAGACGACCAGGAGGCATAGGTGAATTGGCTACCATCGATGCGGTTGCCTTCAAATCGGGAGTTGTGAGTCAGTCAACCTAAATCTGACAAACGGAACTCTCGTCGCAACTCTCCCACGAGGGGGTACAGTCGAAGGCACTTGTCTTCTCCATGCATTCCTTGCGTGTTATGTTCTGGAAAGTTTTATTTCCTGAGGCGCATTTGATGATACAAACACCTCGAAATTCTTTTCCCTTTGCCATTGCTTGAGTCTCCTTTCTAGTATGATTATAGCAAATGAACAAGAGAGATTTCACAGGTTCACAATCTTCTTGCGCTTTACGCGAAGATCTGTTTTAATGGGCTTAACCCAGCTAGCT
>WVXP01000119.1 GCA_011773445.1 Pseudomonadota bacterium
CCTGCTCCTGCAAGCCGGCTCCGAGGGGCCCTCCCTCATCTCCTGCGCAGCCTCGTGGCGCAGTTTCAAGATGAAATAGGGCATTCGGCCTCAACCCCAGTCACGCAATATTTCTATCAGACATCGTAACCCCCTCCACCCCTCACAATCATTTCGACATTCCCAGGAGGAGATGCGACTTAATCGGGAAAGAACTCCTCTCTGAGGCGAAATATGAAAGCCTGTGAGGGAAAGTAGGGGACGTTGTTGAGTTTGTTGAATGACTGTGATAGGAGGGGCTAACAGATATCTGTTACATGGTAGCTATGCTACCGAAGCTAGGCTTAGGGACTTTGGAACCTTCCATTCTCTCATTCTTTGAGGTTGAAGATGGTGCACCAATTGGTGGAGAATCTTGGGATTTCATCGGCAGAAATAGCCCGGCAATGGGGAGTTTCCATGTTTGCCATCTTCAATGTATTCAAAAAAGCGGTCGATGCGTAAGTCAACGAAGTCAACGACGTCCCCTATTCGACAGTTAACCGGGGGGAGAGTGGAAAAGTCAAGCATATGTGAATTGGGAATGCTAGCAATATACGTAGTCTTGCATTACGAGTGCCCTTATGTTAATCAGGCTTGGAGCCCAATTGCCTCTGGGGCTGCACACCTAGAGTATCGATTTGAGGACGGTTTCTCGGTTTCATCGAGAAGCAACAGATTCTAGAAGGACAGAAAACCAACCTTTATTTAACTTGGTAGGGAAAGAGAGATGATCAAAAAGATTGGTTTTATAGGTCTTGGTATCATGGGTAACCCGATGGCCACAAATCTTATTGGGGCAGGCTATCAAGTGACGGGCTACGACATAGACGAAAAAGCACTGAACGCGATGGTAGAAAAGGGAGCCGCCCAGGCCTCATCTCCCAAAGAAGCGGCCGGCTCAGCTGATGCTATCATCACCATGGTACCGGACGACCCCATAGCCGAACGGGTTGCGACGGGTAAGGATGGGGCCCTTGAGGGCATGCGTAAAGGGACCATTCTCGTGGATATGAGCACGATCTCTCCCAGCACTGCCATGAGGATCGCTGAAAAACTGGAAGAAAATGGCATGGAGATGCTCGATGCGCCGGTTAGCGGTGGGGATGTGGGGGCAATGGAGGGAACGTTATCCATCATGGTCGGTGGAAAGAAAGAGATATTTGACCGCATGCTGCCCGTGCTGGAAAAAATGGGTAAGAATGTTAATCATGTTGGTGATCACGGGGCCGGACAGGTGGCCAAGGACGCAAATCAGATCATCGTAGCCTTGACCATTGAGGCGGTTGCCGAGGCCCTGATTTTTGCCAAAAAGTCGGGGGTCGACCCAAAAAGGGTGAGGGATGCACTCATGGGAGGATTTGCTCAGAGTCGCGTTTTGGATCTTCATGGCCAGAGAATGCTGGATTGGAATTTTGAGCCAGGTGGCAGGGTGAGATTGCATAAGAAAGATACAGAGATTGCCATGTCGATGGCCAAAGAACTGGGTATGTATTTGCCAGGGACCTCATTGGTTTCTCAATTGTGGAATACGGTGGCTGCCCACGGTGGACTGGACTGGGACCACTCTTCCCTTGTAAAAGTGCTGGAGCTCATGTCTGAAACAGAAGTTCGTCCTGGGTAATAAATAGAGATCCGACCCACCTGACCGCCAGGGCCGGCTATTCTATTTTGTGCCGAATGATCGCCCCCTTGTCTGCCGATTCGGCAAGGCGCGAATAGAGGGCCAGGTAGCCCCTCTTGAACTTTGGTTCAGGCCGCTGCCATTTGGAGAGGCGAGCCTTGATCTCTTTGTCTGAAACTTGGAGATGGAGTTCCCGATTCGGGATGTCTATAGTGATTAGGTCACCATCTTCCACGATGGCAAGCGGGCCCCCTTCGGCCGCCTCGGGTGAGATGTGTCCTACGAAGCAGCCGTTGTTGGTCCCTGAAAATCGGCCGTCTGTTACAAGTGCCGTCTTGAGGGCCAGACCCTTTCCGTAGATCAGCTTCATGGCCTTATACATCTCCCGCATGCCTGGGCCACCTTTTGGTCCTTCATAGCGGATCACAACCGCTTCGCCTTCCTGAACCTTGCCATCCAGTATCGCCTGATTGGCCTCCTCCTCTGAGTGAAAACAGCGGGCCTTGCCGGTAAATTTGTGCATTTCAGGCACGATGGCGGCCGGTTTGGTGATAGCCGTGTTTGGGGCCAAGTTTCCGCGCAAGACGGCCAACCCCCCCTCCCCACTCCAGGGGTCACCCATGGTCCGAATGATGTTCCTGTCCAGGATCTCAGCATTGGCAATATTCTCCGCCACCGTCTTTCCGGTGACCGTCATAGCGTCCCTATGCAGCAAATCAAGGGTCTCCTTCATGACTGCTGGCACGCCTCCAGCGTTATGGAAGTCGGGGACGTTGGGTGCCGCTGCCGGGTTCATCCTGGCGATGTAAGGCGTGCTTCGACTCAGTTCTTCAAAAAGATCCATCGTCACCTCGCAGTCCGCTTCATAGCCGATGGCCGGCATATGCAGGGCTGCATTTGTGGATCCACCAATCGCCGTATTAACGCGGATGGCGTTTTCAATGCCCTTCTGATTTATAATCTGTCGTGCTGTGATTTCCTGTTTGACAAGCTCTACAATCTGGCGCCCGGATTCCTGCGCGACCCGCAGACGGTGGGCATCATAGGCTGGAATGGTGGCACTCCCAGGCAGGCAGAGACCAAGGGCCTCTGCTAAACAGCACATGGTATTGGCCGTGCCGAGGAAAGAACACGAACCACAGGTGGGCCCAGCGCGGTCTTCCAGTTTGAGAAATGTCTTCTCATCGATCTTACCGTCTTTCAACATGCCAAGGCCCTCAGTGAGCGAAGTGACGTCGGAAGCGCGCTCGTCAAATTCACAACCGCCTGCCATGGGACCGCCCACCACCATGATGGATGGAATATCGAGGCGGGCTGCCGCCATCAACATCCCCGGAACGATCTTGTCGCAGGAGCCCAGAAGTACAACCGCATCAAGTCGATGCGCTTCAATCATCATTTCCACGTCGTTGGCGATGAGGTCGCGCGTGGGCAGGATGTAGTGCATCCCTTCGTGCCCATTGGCAATGCCGTCGCAGGCAGCGATTAACCCGAATTCTACGGGCGTCCCTCCCGCTTGCCGGATGCCCTGCTGGACATACTCCGAGACCTGTCTCAGGTTATAATGTCCGGGTACAACTTGATTCCATGAGTTGGCAATCCCTATCAAAGGTTGATCCAAATCTTCATCCGTATAGCCCATGGATTTGTACAGGGACCGAATGGAGGACCATTCAGGACGCTCCAGAATAGCTTTACTGCGCAAGATCATAACAATTCCTCCTGATTCTCTATAGCATGGTTTAAGACTTTTTCCATAACCCGGATGAGTTCATATTCTCGTTTTTTGAGTCCCGTGCGGAGTCGTGGCGGGACGTCTCATGAAATCGTCTAGCGATTTCATAACCTGTTTCTGATACAACTCATAAGGTGGATATGTCAAGGATAATGGATAATAAATAGCCCTGCGTATAACCATAGACAATCCCCATAAATTCTGCACTTCCAGGCGCTCTGTTTTGCAATTTCGTTTCTTTTGAGTTTTGGTGTTAAGGTGTTAGTGGTCAGGGTTCAGGATTTCAGGAAATCGAGATTCTGAATCTCCAATATCTTCCAGGTCATTTGAAGGGAAAGCAGATACTAGGGATAAGCCATTGAGGAGGGAGTTGATAAGATGATCCAGTGTGTAGGGCATGTGGACATAGCAGTCAAAAACATTGAGGAAAGTCTTACAGCTGTCTCCAAAGCACTTGATCTACCTATTCCCTGGTACGAGACAACCCTGAGAAGAAAATGAAGTGCGCCGTGGTGGATTTGAGCGCGATAGGGTTTGAATTTATTGAGGACTGCAGTGGGGAAGGCGAGTTCGCCACGTTTGTGAAAGAGGGGGGAAACGCGATACATCATGTCTGTCTTTTGACTGACGAGATCGAGGTGGACATCAAGGTCCTGGAAAAGCGGGGAATCGAGATGGTAGACCAGGTACCGAGGATTGGTTTGAGGGGGAAAAAGAGAGCTTTCACCCGCTCAAGTTCCCTAAAGGGAATTTTTTGAAGGCGGAATTTGAGAACCGAAGTAATCTAGGTTGATATGTACGTGGAGCATTGGACCTGGGGTGAAGACATTCTGCTGACTAACCAGAGTCGCAAATGCTCCGAAATTTTTTCCTGCCTCCCCGATGAGTACAAGATGAAAGCCGCCGTTTTGTATCCTCACAAATTCCGTTTATTTCTTCCGCAAATCATTCATATCAGGTTGGATCGCCCTCACTGATGGACCGGCCTG
>WVXP01000107.1 GCA_011773445.1 Pseudomonadota bacterium
TATTGCCCTGAGTAGCACCTTCGATTGATAAATAAGCGGGTGTTGGCATAGCGAACCTCCTTCATCCATATTCAAGGCTATTCTTTGTCCAGCTTGCCTACAAGGGAGAGCGTAAAATAGGCTCCCATGTATTTGAAATGGGGTCTGACTTTCAGACCGACCCGGTACCAACCGGGTTCTCCTTCAACATCCTCAACCCCTATCTCCGCCTGTCGAAGTGGACGTCGACTCCTCGTTTCGGGACTCGGGTTATCCTGATCGGCAATATACTGGCGGATCCAGGCGTTCAGCTCTCTATCCAAATCGACTCTTTCCTTCCAGCTACCGATGTTCTCCCTTTGAATCACCTTCAGGTAGTGAGCCAGCCGGTTGGCGACAAACATATACGGCAACTGGGTTCCCAGCTTGAAATTGAGTTCAGCTGCTTTGCCTTCGGGACTGATCCCAAAGTATTTTGGCTTTTGAGCCGAGTTGGCCGAAAAGAAGCAGGCATTGTCGCTGCCTTTGCGCATGGCCAGCGAGATGAAACCCTCCTCGGCGAGCTCGAACTCTCGGCGATCCGAGATGAGCACCTCGGTGGGAATTTTGGTTTGAATGGCCCCCATGGATTCGAACTGGTGCACCGGAAGATCCTCAACCGCGCCCCCTCCCAAGGGTCCGATGATATTAGTACACCATCGGTACTTTGCGAAGCTGTCGGTTAACCGGGTCGCGAAGGTAAAGGCGGTATTACCCCACAGGTAATGCTCATGGGACGCGGAAACATCTTCCTGATATGCAAAGGCCTTCACGGGCTGGGTCTCGGGCCCATAGGGCAGGCGCAACAGAAAGCGCGGCAGGGTGAGGCCAACGTAACGTGCATCCTCAGATTCACGGAAGGATTGCCATTTGACGTACTGGGGACCTTCAAAAAGAGATCGTAAATCTTTGAGGCTGGGGAGACCATTAAAGTCATCCAGCCCAAAAAATTCAGGTCCGGCGGCAGCAACGAACGGGGCGTGCGCCATGGCCGACACACTCCCAAGATATTGGAGCAGTTTAATGTCCTGAGGTCCGGGTCCAAATTCATAGTTGGCGATAATGTTGCCGTAAGGCTTTCCGCCAAACTGGCCATACTCTGCCGAATACACCGTCTTATAGAGCCCGGATTTGGTAATTTCCGGTGCATCATCGAAGTCGTCCAAGAGCTCTTCTTTGTTGACATTCAGCAGTTCCAGCCTGATGTTTTCCCGAAAATCCGTTTTGTCCACCAGAAATTTCAGAGAACGCCAGGCAGATTCCAGTTTCTGAAAATCCGCATGATGTAATACGGCATCCACCTGGAGGCTGAGCTTTTTGTCAATTTCAGATATCATCTCGTCAATGAGGGCACCGGAGACCTTTTCCACTTTCCGCTCCGGCTCGACGAGTTGTGAGAGCAGGGCCTCCACGCCTTTTCTGGCCAGAGAAAAGCCCTCATCTTTTGGTTTAAGCCTGGTGGCAGTCACTACTTCATCAAGCAGAGAGGGTGCTTCGGCTACTTGTTCTTTTGCGGCGGCAGGTTTTTCTCGTTTGCGTTCTTCTGCCATATGATCACCCCTTTCTTACTCTTCAATTTTGAGCTCTTTCAAAAGCTGCTGCCTGGTAGCCTCATCCTTGATCAGTTCCTGAATCTTCTTGCGAAACTCTGGACGGTTGCTCATGGGACCCTTCAAGGAACTCAGCGCCTCCCTGAGTTCGAGAAGTTTATTCAGCTCCGGTGTCTTCTTGGCAATGGCTTCCGGGTCGAAATCCTTGATGGATTCGAATTTCAGTGAAACGCTCATCTCTGCATCTGGATCTTCGGACAGCTTGTTGGGAACCGTTACATCAAGGCTGAGGTTTTGTCCCTTCAACACCTCATTAAAATTGTCCTTGTCGATGTTGATCGGCTCACGCTCCTCAACCATCCGATCGTCCGGGCGAAGTGTGAAATCGCCCATAATGAGGAGCTTGAGCGGAAGTTCAACCTCTTCTTTGGCGTCTCCGGTAGCAGGCCGATACACAATGTTCACCCTCTCCTTTGGGGCGACCGATCCTTCTTTTGCCATGACTTCCCCCCTTTTCTAAATTATTGTCGAAATATTGAACACCATTCTAAACATCAAACCTTAACCTTATGACTTGCTGAGTTTCAGGGCCTCGGCCGGATCGAGTTTGGCGATCTGGCTCAGCACGGCCTCAGCGTTACGTTTCAGTGCCTTATCGGTGTGGTTGTTGTAACCGCTCCATACGACCTTGAGACCCTCCAGTGCCAATCGAGGATCCCAGTTTTCAAGCCTATAGGATTCAATGTCTTTTAAGATCAGGTCAAGGTGCGGCAGTGCCATGTCAGTCCGCTTTGATCCGATCAACATCCGGCACAATGCCAAGCGCCACATGAGCGCTTCTTTCTGTGAAAGGCAGTTCTTCAGCTCTGCCTGAAGTAACTGGACCGCATCGAGCAGTTTATTCTTCTTGGCCAACGCACGCGCCTTTTCTACAGTGTCCGCCATAGCGTCCTCTTTACGTTCACCTCTGCCGGGTTCCGGAATCTGGGCCGTATCGGTTGAGGCCGTGGCCGATACCGATACGATCCGTTTCAACCACCGCCGGGTTTCAGAATCTGCAAAAGGTGTCCCATCGGAGAACGTCAGATCCACCAGGCCGGGAAGGCGGTAGAGGAGATAGGCGGTTTCCTGGCACACCGCTTCATGGGCGCTCTGATAATCATTTCCCAGGTTGACGAGGGCTTCGGAGACGTAACGATGCAAATCAAACCAGAAGAGGAATTGGGACACCCGCTGCTCGGCAGACGCGATCAGACCACTCCAATGAGCGTTGTCTTTGAGATCTTTCAGCTCTTGATGAATCTGGGGTTGCGGCGGGGGAATCTGAGTGTGCCCGTTCGATTCCGGTGGAAGCGCTGATACCAGAGACCAGGCCGCAACCCTTCGACAGCGATAGGCTACGGCGTTTGTGGGATCTTTTTCCAGGAGAACAGCGGCAGCCTGCCGCAATTTCTGCAGTCCAGAGTTGATGACCTTTTGAGCATCCTTTTCCGTGACAGGTGTTTCGGGTTCAATTGGTGACGACGTAACCTTAGGTGCTTCTCGTTCTGTTAGCGTTTCGGGCTTAGTCGGTGGCGACGGTTGGGGTCGTTCGCCTGCCGGAGCGGCCTCGGGCTCAGGTTTCGCTTCGGACAATAAAGGAATCGTTTCAAGAGAGCGCTGTATGGGCCGGAGCAGCAGTGGCTCCGGCAGATGTTGTTTCATCAGGGTATCAATGTGTGCCAGGGTAGTGTTGATGGATTCCAATTTTTCCGGTGCAATAGGATCGGTTGTAACTCCTGCAAGAGCCGATTCTGTCTTCTCGATCCACCACTCCAGCGCTCCCACTCGGCCTCGCATCCGCTTTTTGGGCGGAAACAGACCGTCCCAGTAGGTAGCGATAAGGTCATGGATGACGACCAACCCGTCAGCCAATCCCTCAATCTGACGCATGTGAACCTGACCCACCGCCAAATAGCTTGCGACCAGGAGATCCTTGGACTTGTGTGCCAGGATCGAGGCGGCCAGGTCGCTCACTTTTTTCCAGTCAATGCCGGCTGATGCCGAGGGCAAAGAAAGTTTATCGATTTCAGCCTGCAGCTGTTCATACTCGGGTTCATAGCGGACATCCGATCCAGTGGGTTGATCGGCTTGAATCGGGTCTTTCCCTAGGCTAGAAAGTTCCATCGACGGATTTCCTACATTTAACCGTTACCTGTAGTGACCCTCGAGCAGCAGTGAGAGTCGAACACGCGGCGTTGAGCAGCACGGGGCCTCAAGGCTAGGAAATGGACCACAGCCGGACAAAATCATTCGCATTCAGCGACCGTTGGAACACGGCGAGATAGGATCTTTCCGGAAGACCACCCACAAACATTGAGCTGGGCACGACGTTGCCACTGGCCTTCAACGCACGGCTCCAGGCAACGACATGCCCGAGGAAGTCCCCGCTCCCGCTGTTGTCCAGGCATACACAGAGTTCCTCATGAGTTAAAAGCGCGTCAACCCCTTTTTTGAAACGATTGTTGCTGCGGTTTATGAGACTCCTCTCGTTAGAGGACATGTCTGGAATAACGGTACCGGTGTTCAGCCACCAGCTGTCACCATGAGAGCAATCAGGAGACGGCATGCCAATACGTTTGAGATCGACTTCAAGCTGGTCCAACTCACCAAATCGTCTTGCGATTAAATACTCGACCTGGGCCCAGACACTATCAAACACAGCGGGTAGAAGATCCCAGTGATCCTTCCATTCCGGAAGCGCTCCGGCACCCATAACCGTCAGTGGATAGGGGCGACCGAGGCTGTCACTGCTATCGCAGCAGACGCCGCAAGCGATAGTATCCTTCTTCATCCCCTGAGACCAAAAACGCCAGGAATGGAGTTGTTTCCTCTCGGTCTTGGTTGACAGGAATTTTTGGTACCCGGTTTCGAGCCATCCGAAAAAAGCCTTTACAATCGGGTCACTTCCGCCGATTTGAAAATA
>WVXP01000136.1:0-2275 GCA_011773445.1 Pseudomonadota bacterium
ACTATTTCCGAAACAAATAAACGGAATCCCACCCTGCGCTGGACACGTTATTCCATCTTGAATTCAACAGATAGCATCAGAAGAAAAACTGATCCCAATGCTCCTGACGGAGAACGATTTCTCCACTGCGATGATCCTATCCAGGCGGTCATGGTCTTGTTAAGAACGGGATCTCACTATTTGGCAAGGGCGGGTGCGATAGTGCATTGGAGGGAAAGACAATCCCGGAGCGAAGTGAGTCAGGTAAGAGGGTACACCTCATAAATCTTCTGAATCAGCCTGGCCTAGTTCTTGTGATACTCTTTTGAGTTCTCACCCAGTTCAATAATACAAGGTATTAAACTACCCTAGTTTTCCTTTAGCCGTCTCCCACGGCAGACGTCACTGTGGTAGCCATAATAGCGGACCATCTACTCTCCTTTATCAGGTCTATGAGAAGACATAGCAGCCAGCCATTCTAGGGCATCAAAGGCCTTCTGTTGTCTGCGGTCCTTTGATTTGTATATGACTAATCCCTTTCTCTCAGACCAGCGGCGTCTCGGCATCCGCTGCCATAGCCTGCTCCACTCGATCGAGCAACGTCCGCGCCTGCTTCACGATCCGGCTGCGGGCGGACAGGAGTATCGCTGCGAACTTCGTCGCGTCCCCCCGGCGGCTAACGCGCAGCGCGTGAGCAACGGCGCCGCCGTTCATCCGGTCCAGCTCGCGCGTAAGTTTCAGCGTCCAATACTGAAGCTGCATCGGGCTGAAGTGGCTGTGCTTGAAGTGCACCTGCAGGCGGCCGGGAAGGAAATGGTTGGTCGACACAGGTTCCTTTCCCAACCACCAGCCGTTGGTCACGTTGCCGCGGGAGAGCATTTGGTCGTAGAGCGGGGAGCCCGGGTAGATGCGCAGAATGCGGAGGTCGTACAGGGAGCACGGGACCTGTTCTAGGTACCGTTGGGTGCGCGCGAGCCTTTCCGGCGTGTCGTGAGGAAGACCCACCATGAGGAGGGCGCACACGTGGATTCCCTGTTCGTTTGCCTGGCGGACGGCCTCCGGGAACGGCCGGTGCACGTTGTGGTGCTTGCCCATGGAGAGGCAGTTGTCGTCGTCTACGGACTCGACCCCGACCGCCACGCCAAGGCAGCCGGAGGACGCCATCTCCTGCATGAGAGCGCCGTCACAGAGCTGATCGAGAGTTACCATGGTGACGAAGCGCCGTCTCTTCCGGCGCAGCAGGCCGAGTACCTCGGCGCCGTAGTCCCGATCCGCAAGGAGGTTGTCGTCCGTGAACTGCAGGAATGCTGTTGGGTAGAGATCCCGCAGTTGGTTGATCTCCCGTTCGAGCACGTCGAGCGGCTTGGTGCGGAACGGTCCCATGTAGCGTGAACTCACGCAGAAAGAGCACCGATGATTACAGCCTCGGGTGGCAAAGAGAGAGGCGGGCGTGAGGTAGGGCCTGTCCGCGAAGAAACGGTAGTCAACCGGCACCATCCGCGAGGGGGGCGTCGGCGACCCGGTGTATCGCTCTTTGAGTTTTCCGGCCAGAAGGTCCGCGCAGACCGTTGGCCAGAGGGTCTCGGCTTCACCGGTCACAATGGCGTCCGCGTGGCGCATTGCCTCCTCCGGACAGACGGTGACATGAATGCCGCCTAGAATGACCTTCTTCCCGGCTGCGCGCAAATCGTCAGCGTAACGGTACACCTTTCCTGCGTACTCGGTCGCCAAGGTGAATGCAAACACGTCACCGTCGAATCGGACCTCGTCCGTCTGCTCGTCCACCAGGGCCGTCTCAATGGCTTTTGGCGTGACGGCGTACAGAACGGCCAGCGGCACCGGCGGCTGGGAGATGATCGCCGTCGAATCGAGTCTGTGCAGATCATGCATGATGTTGACAAACACAAGTTTCATCGGGGCGCCCTCTCTGTTATGGTCTATTTGAAGCTGGGATGTGGGTTGCTTAAAGGCACAGTAGCCATTTCATAAGTGATCACATCCCTTCTATCTGGACTTCAAAATACAAACACCATGCCAGGTGAATGACCCAAGGAGACTGTTTGGTAAGTAACTGTGATTATTAGGATTTCTAAGAAGCGTTCATCAAGAGGAATTGAGTTAGGTGTGAATCACGTTGCGCGGTTTAGAGGGTAAGGTGTGAATCCAAATTCGCACTAGCAAATCTGGAAACCAGGCGAATCTGCTTTGTCCACATCTGTGTTGGAAAAGTACTAGGGTTGCGAATTCTCTCAAGAAACTCGACGGAATTTGATAAGTTACTGATAGCTATGAGGAA
>WVXP01000136.1:2384-11108 GCA_011773445.1 Pseudomonadota bacterium
TAACTCAGGCGCAAACGCGGCTGAGTTCGTGGCTTCTAAGAAACCGTCGGCCTAAGTTCGTGATTTTGAATGAGTTCGTATCCCAGGAGTCGCGCTCTACTCGGCCCTTATGTTAGGGAAGAGGCAGTCTCTTACGGGTATAACGCACACCGCACCTTAGTGTGCGACCCTTGCTAACGAGACTGTCGAAAAAGTCCAATTTTGGCATTTTCGCAAAATGGGCCTGTAATAATTTTTCAGGTACTTACAAGTCCAAAAATGGTGATTTTAGGGTTTTTCGACAGTCTCAACTGAGATCCCCTCTCTGGATACCGTCGCAGAACTTACGATTTCCGAAACAAATAAACGGAATCCCACCCTGCGCTGGACGCGTTATTCCATCTTGAAGTGTGCTAGGACGGGACTTCCGAGGCGGCTTAACGATGCAGGATACGGAGGAAAGTCCTTCGGAGAATCTCGTCATCCTCCAGGTTGACAAAACGATCCATATAGCTAGAATAACGCAAGGGCGGCCTGTGATCTGGATGTTGCCCCGAGAGAAAGAATGGAAGAAGTTATTCTATTCCTTATAGGCTTTCTATTTGCCTTATACATTTACAGACGCAGATATCTAGCACTAAATGAAATCTCCGAATTCATTGTCTGCCTGGAGAGAATCGATCCTGAGAAACTACTCGCCTACGATTACTCCAAAGAAATATCAAACCACTTAAGCCAGCTTAACCTGAGGGTTCCTCACTTCGATGTTGACTTCAGGAATGTAGTATTCAAAGAGCCAAAAATCATTGCTAGCGAACTTCATGTTAAGAGACAAAAGATTTTGGACTTTCTAAAGACTGGCTATATTTTCTATGACGAGTACTTCAAAGCTAATACAGACCTATTGTCACAAATCCTCACGTACCATGAAGCCCGCAAACAGAAGACGGATTTCATAGTGAACTTTATTATTGAGAACTCGAGAATAAGCCAAATGGCTGAGGATTTCGAATCCTCAGGCTCTTGGGCCCTCGATGAACAAAGTCAGGATAGAAACCGCAGAAAGCTCGAAGAGGCATTTGCAAAACTCGATGGAACCACAGAAGTGATGGAAGAACTTTTTGATGGAGTGGAACACATCCACTTCGCCTAGGTCACCGAGATACTTCTTGATGGAGAGGTTTTCTGCAAAACTTTTGAAACCTGCGGTCTCAGATCTTGGAAGCATTTCGCTTACTTGAAAGCGAGCTGGAGTGTGCCCTTGTGTCTTTGTCAGCTAACTCGTTTTGATGGGAGCAGGACATCGCTTCCTGAGGGCACAGCGCTCGCAGTACATACCCATCCAGAAGGAGTCAAAAAACCCCTGAAGCCTATTGACCCATTTCGGGTCATAAGAGAAAACTCCCAACTCCAGATTACGCTTGTCTTCATTCTTTGCGCCCAGTCCCGTTACAGTGTAAAAAGGACGAGAAGACTCAGCACTTTTTTCCGCTTAAACATGACAATTCCCTCCTCTCTCTTGTTCTGTGACACTTTTGCGAGTCTAGGTTGGGCCATTCGGTTTTGTCAAGGAAATTTTCGTGCGCTTAGCCCATGTTTGCTGGTCCGTTAAGCGTTTCGATCCAAGCCCCATTTCTCGTTGAGCTCTTCGAGTCCCCTGCCGTCAATCATTCTGCCCTCAAGCTCCGGTCCATCAGGGGCATAGCGATGGGCACGGAACAGCATGACTGCTTTGATTCCCTTGAAATCATGCACAAAGGGACTGACCCACTCCCAGCAGATTTCACAATCACGGGTTACCTCGAATACGCGGCCGCTTTCGCCTTCGCATATCAATGTGTTGCCGTTGGCGAGCCGCTCGGCCCCGGCGATGTGGGCACTGAGCATGCTGAAAACAGGTGAAGGTACGTACTGCCACACAATTTCGTTTGTCTCCATATCCACTTCAATGACGCGAGACCGCCCCAAGATCGGGTGATGGGTACCGTTATCAAACACGAGAAGGTTGCCCTCTGGGGTGATCGTTGGATCGTGTTGGTGACTCACGAACCCTGGTCCTCCCCATTTCCATAGGACAGTGCCTTTCGGCCAATCGATCTTCATGATAATGCTCAGTTTTTGGGAGCTTATCAGGACATTGCCCTCTGGTGTCAGTTCAACAGCGTTGAGATGGGTCCAACTCGTCGGAAAATCAATGGGACAGAGCGTGTCGACGTCTGGATTGAGATGTTCATAGGCGTGCCAGATATGGACTGGTTCTCCCTGAGGATTTATCTCCCAAACAGCATCCACTAGCATCCCCTCCAGCCGAGGTCTGCCGCCAACCCCCACGCCTTGCAAAAGGAACGAGAAGAAACCAGGTTCGCTCTTAAACCGCTCTATCTGCTCCCTAGGCAGTCCGCCCCTGACTCTTTTCGCCTGCTCATCCGGGAGCACTTCCCAGACGAGGACCAAAGTATTTCCATTCGGCAAACGGCACATGTCGTGGTGAAAGGATTCGTGTTCCCAGCGCCAGACTTCGTTAGCATCCCAATCCAATTCCAAAAGAATGTCCGTTTCTCCTGCAGGTTCACCGATGCCAACCTTTTCCACCATGGGTTGGCCCCGGACGAGGAGGTTGCCGCCGGGGAGCAAGTAGCCGTACCCGGGTTGAAAGCCAGGAAACCTCCACTGGTGAACCACATGTCCGATATCGTTGAGTAGATAAACCGCATCTCCGCCGATTGGTGTTATCAGCGTGTAGCCCCGAAAAGAACGAGAGTCCAGATAGGTTAGCCCCGTCCGGCGAAAGGGTGACCATCCCATGGATTTTTCTCCTCCAAACGAGTGGGTCACGCTGTTCACTTCCACATTCTATCCCCCATCGATAAAGGGGATGAGCACCAAGCGATCGCCCACTCTGATTTGTGTATCAAGACCGGAGAGCAAGTCTATATGGGTTCCATTAAGGAGAATTATGGCATTTCCTTTCAAAGCTCTGGCCTTGCCGTCGAGGAACATTTCTGCAAGATGCTCATGATTTGATAATTCTGAAACAAGCTTCCTAACGGTGTAAACTTGGGAGGCATTGGGAATACTTAGTTTCAGGTGACGAGGCCCCTCGGTTCTATCTGGGGATCTTTTTTCCAGCCCAAACACTGGGCCCACACTGATGTCGATTTCCAGTATGCTCATTGTGGGAAACGGGGGCTGTCCTGTGATCGATAGAAAACGGTAGAAACGAATTCCCAGTTCTTGATTCTCCTAATAGGGTTTGGCAGTCCGACTCAGAGATCGTGGATTAAGTGATCCAAACCGAGGACCTGCAGCGTTTTTGGAAGCGGTTTTCCCGTCTTTGGATCCCACCCCATATGGGAATAGTAGTTCTCAACTAACTTGTCCCATTCGGCCATGATCCCCTTGCCCTTCACGGGACCATCGACCGGAACGGAGCCGTAGCGCGGAGAAGGCCTTTCCATTTCTCTCCTCAGACCATGGCGTAAGTTGAAGATTCGTAGCAGATTGATCGCTCGTCTTCCCACCGTCATGGCATAATCAAGGTCCATCTTCCACCCTGTCACGGCCTCCACGCATTGAACCGTCAAAAAGGGATTCTTGATACAAAACCGGCAGACTCCCAAGCAGTCCTCAAACTGATGCCAGCCACTGACCATGGCGCTGATTCTGGGTACCTCTTCAGGAGAGAACTGGTTTTCTACAGGCGGCTGGCCGAGAAGATCGGGCCGTAGAGGTCCAAAAGTGGCTTCTATTGTTCCAGTGTCGCTCAAGCAAGTGTCCAACAGCTCTGACCACCTCGCCCGATGATCATGGCCACGAGGGGTATTCCCTTTTTGAGTGTAAACAGCCAACTTTGCTGCCTCTCCTCCGATCTGTTCTGAGGCGTATCTCACACCTTGAGCGAGTATATCTCCGAATCCTTCACGGTGGGCAATCTTTTTGATCAGTTTAGAGATCTCTTCGACATTTCCCCAGGTCATCTCAAGACCTTCTGTCTCCCTCTTGGTGAGTAACCCCCTCTCAAAGCATTCTATTACCCATGCTATTGTCCATCCGGATTCGTTGACATCCAGGCCCATTCGGTCCGTGAGATTCGAGAGCATCACGAGTGCTCCCGGATCATGATTACCTATCAGGGGTCCCCATGCATTGACGCATTCGAACTCGGGTTCCTCTCCCTCCAAGCCCTCGTACCGCCCTTCCGTGACGCGGACGTGATGGACGTGGTGGAGTCCACAGGCCCAGCAGGGCCGCGGCCTGATTTCAAAATGGGTGCGTGTGTACTGAGGTGTTAGTTTTTCGTAGTCTTCGAACACATTCGTTGTATAGTTCTTGATGGGAAGGAAGCCGCCTTTCACGGCAGCCGGAAATACTCCATTTGTTCCCCACTTGTATAGTCTTCCGTTGTTAAAATTCTTCGCGTCCTGAAGTAACTTCTTGGCCAATGTTGAAAGTCGGTTGTTGTCCTTAATCGGTGGCCTGAATTCACCGCGGTGGACGGCGATCGCTTTTAGGTTTTTTGAGCCCAGGATCGCGCCTAATCCATTGTGGGCAACCACGTGTCCACCGTCACCCACCAGGCATGCGAATCGAACGAGGTTCTCGCCGGCAGGTCCAATCGCGTATACGCTCAATTTCCGACCCAGGCCCAGCTCCAACTTGATCGCGTCTTCAGTTTCTAGCGTGTCCTTACCCACCAGATGGCTTGCATCTCTGAATTCCACCTTGGAATTGTGGATAAGGAGAAGGGTCGGGCTTGAGGCGCGGCCCTGGATGATGAGGCCGTCAAACCCCGAAAACCGAAGGAAGGCGCCGAAAAACCCATTGGCCTGCGAAGATGTAGCCATATTGGTCATGGGGCCTTTGCCTACGGCGCAAAAGGTACCAGAGCCCGAGACTCTTGTCCCTGCAAGTGGACCTGTGACCAGTATTAGCCTGTTTTCTGGGGATGACCATTCCACTCCCTGTGGAACCTCTTCACTAAGGTATTTCGCCCCGAGGCATACCCCACCCACGTACTTTTGAAAAGTCTCCTCGTCCAATTCTTCATTCCATGAACGCTTCTCCGAAAGATCGACTCGGAGGATTTGACCCATATAACCGAAGATCGTTTTTCTACCCACAGCTATCTTTCCCAATTCAATACATGAGTATTCAAATCACGTGTACTTGGGTATCCTTCGTAAGCATATGGTATCCCCAATGTAGAAATCAACTCATGCTTCTGTTATCAACTTCGGTCTTTTTGTGACCCTGAGAAGATGCTCGACATCTTTTGTAAATAGGGAAAAGCTAGGAATAGGATTGCCAGGAACCAAATCAGATCAGCGATCGGGTGGGAGATGAAGATGACCGGGCTGCCTCCCGACATGAGCAACGATCTTCTAAATGACTCCTCGATCATAGGTCCGAGAACCTGCCCAATGACCAGGGGAGGGAGTGGGAATCCGAACTTCCTCATCCCATACCCAATAAGCCCGAAAAGGCACAATAAGATGACGTCGAACATGGAATTCCTAAATCCGTATGTACCCGCAAAACAGAGCAAAAAAATCACCGGAATCAGATAATCCTTCTTGATTCGAAGGATTAATGTAAATAAAGGACACATGAGTAACCCGATACCAAGCATTACGAGGTTGGCGATGAAAAACCCAACGAATACTGCAGAAACAAGATCAGGGTGTGCCTCAAAGAGCCTTGGACCTGGAGAGATTCCATGAAGCATTAAAGCCCCGATAAGAAGAGCAGAGGCCGCGTCTCCAGGAATTCCCAGTGCCAGAGTGGGGACAAGGGCACCACCTACCATGGCGTTGTTTGCGGTCTCCGAGGCAATCACCCCTTCCTCGGCTCCCTTCCCAAAAGCCTCAGGATGCTTCGAGGATCTCCTTGCTTCGCCATAACTAATAAAGGAAGCGATAACGCCGCCTGTTCCGGGAACGGTGCCGATCAGCGTTCCGATCACACTGGACTTGATATAGGTCTTGGCGTTCTTCGCCATGCTTTTCAGGGAGGGAGGCTTTGCCCTGAGCCGTTCAACACTAACAGGTATGGCTTCCCATCTTTCCAACTGGATAAGGATTTCAGAACCTGCGAAGATCCCCATCAGTGTGGCGACGAATGGGATTCCACCGAAGAGTTCCGGATTGCCGAAGGTAAACCTCAAATTCCCTGTAAATACGTCTGTCCCAACGGTGGCGATGAGCAGACCGAAGGCAGCAGAAATCAAACCCTTCCGGGTGGATTCCCTTGCAATGCTGGAGATAGTTGAAAGGCCTAGGATTCCCAATGCAAAAAACTCGGGAGGGCCAAATCTAAGAGCAATCGACGCCAAGAGAGGTGCTCCGAAGATAAGAACCACGGCGCTAAACATGCCCCCAAGGGTTGATGACACTAGGGCCAATCCAATAGCCTGAGGCGTTTTTCCAGCTTTGGACATGGGATACCCATCTAGAAGCGTAGCAGCAGCAACAGGGGCACCTGGAATTCCCAGAGTAATAGCCGTGATTGCGCCCCCGTAGCATCCCGCAACAAAGACGCCGATCAGGCAAGCCAGCCCAGCCGCAGGATCCAGATTGACTGTGAAGGGGACGAGGATAATCATGGCTACCAGGCCTCCGAGACCGGGCAGAACCCCTACGATCAAACCGACCACGACGCCGAAGGCAGTCGACATAAACTGATAGGGACCAAACATCGTTTGGAAACCTTGGATAATCATTGAGAAGGAGAGCGTGTGGTCCACAGTATCCGCCTCTAAGATGATGAGGCTCGGTCTAGATGATTCTGGGTATGAGAATTCCCTCAGGAAGGGGTATGTAAAGCAGGATCCAGAATAGAACATAAATGACACCGGTTACAAGGATTGACACGAGGGAGGCCATGGCCCAATTCTTGTTACCCAAGAACCGGATGAAAGCAAGAAGAAAGATCGGTGTCAAAAGCAGATAGCCCACGATCGGAATCAGTATGATATAAAGGGTGACCAGGAGGGTTGATCCGGCGATCCTCTTGATAAGAGCTCTCCTGGTCAAGATTTGAGGTCTTTGAATCCTCTCACTGTCTTTCCCTCCACTCTTGAAGAATTGCTCCAGGAGAATAATCGATGAGATAACCAGAATGGCCCATCCCAGGAGACGCGGGTAAAATGCGAGGTTGTACCCGAGTCGGACACCTGGCGAGACATCCAGTTGATAGCTCATCCATAT
This sequence comes from Pseudomonadota bacterium, assembly GCA_011773445.1. GTDB lineage: Bacteria > Desulfobacterota > BSN033 > WVXP01 > WVXP01 > WVXP01. Next base: position 9,569 of record WVXP01000136.1, read on the forward strand.
CACCCAAATACCGAAGAAGGAAAAGCAGAGCAAAAGCGCATTACTTCTCAATTTTCGAAGCAGAGGCATTTCCTTTTCCTTAGAAACAAGGTCAGGCTCGCAGGTGGTAATGAGCGCAGGTGTGCACCAGAATAGCGAGGCAAAATAAGGGGATCGGGATCTGTAAATACCGACCCCCTTACGCCGTGACAATCACGCGGTTTTAGCTTTTCTTCTGGGCTTTTGTTCTTTCGCTGTGTCGTTTGACAGGTGCTTCGAGAGTTTTGAAGCTCTCTTCGAGAAATGCTGAAAAGTCTCTCGAGTTCAGATAAGCCCTTGTGATTTTTGCTTTCTCAACTGTCTCAATGTACTCTTTCGAGTTAAGGGCTTCTTCGAATGCTTCAGTGAGCGTTTTTTTGATTGGCTCGGGCATATCGCTCCGGATGAAGTAGCCATTCCATGGGGTTAGAACCCTTTCCAGTCCCGTTGCATATCCCAGTTCTGCGGCTGTAGGGACCTCAGGGAGGACCGTAAGCCGACCCTCGTGAAAAACGGCCAAGGGTCGAACCTTATCTTTGAACTGATTGTAGACTGTTGGATTAACAATCTTGAAATCAAGATTGCCAGAGAGAAGATCCGGCATACCCTTGACGGCCCCTGGGTACGGGATTGCTGTGGCCTCAATACCCTGCTGGTCGCAGAACTCTCCCATGATGATGCTCCACGGGGAGGCAGCACCTGCAGCATCGTACTTCATGCCGGGATTTGCCTTTGCGTATTTGACGAGATCGTCCATGGTCTTCCAGGGAGCATCGTCCCTTACGATCAGGATGATCTCGCTGACTTGGGATCTGACAAGAGGGGAAAAGTCATCGGCGGTATAGCCGATATCCGGATTTCGGATGATATGTAGGACCATGTGGATGATCCATCCCTGGAGGATGGTGTAGCCGTCGGGTTTGGCCTTTTTCACAAAAAGGGTCGCAGCAGACCCGGCCCCGCCGATCTTATTCGTAACGAGCACACGCACCCCGAATTTCGATTCCAAGAACGATGCAGCGGCTCTCGCGTCAATTTCAGCTGCCCCTCCAGGGTTCCAGGGATAGATGATGGTTATTGGTTTTTTTGGATAGTCAGAGCCGGCCAGACTGGTTGTGGGAAAAATTAGACAGGCCCCTAGGACAAGAACAAACAACATCATCGATCGTCTTTTCATGACACCCTCCTTTCTTGGCGAAACGTGAAAAGAATTACTTTAACTAATTGATTCAATGACACTATATTTTATGGAGCTTAGTGTAGCTGGTAAGCCCCTTTTTGTCAAGGCAAAACCACTTGAAAGTTCCCGATTTTCCTAAGGAAATCCTCATGTTCCTAAGCGACATCAGCGGAAGAGGGCAGGACACCCTTTCTCCTGCAAAGTCCGTCACGGTCCCAGGCTCTTCTCTTCAGAAAGATGGGATAACTCCGTGAGAAATTCGTGTTCAAAACTCCAGATATCTTGCCAGTATCTTGAGTTTCCAAAAAGTCGAAATATCATGAGGATATCGAAAGCTCAACG
>WVXP01000136.1:11155-11277 GCA_011773445.1 Pseudomonadota bacterium
ATGACCACGTGGCCCGTAAGGTCAGACCCCACTAATGAACCACTGTCGAAGTTTCGAATACTTCTAAGAAACCGTCGGCCTAAGTTCGTGATTTTGAATGAGTACGTATCCCAGGAGTCGTG
>WVXP01000131.1:0-446 GCA_011773445.1 Pseudomonadota bacterium
AGAAAGATTGAAGGCCATCAAAAGGACAACTTCCTCACTCTCGATGTCGCCGACGTGAACCGAAACGGATTCTCTGAGATTATCGTCACCAACATGAGGCCAAGTGGATTACGGTCCTTTATCCTCGAATTTGAGGAGAAGCGGATCAAGAAGATTGCCGACCGGCAGAAGTGGTTCCTCCGGGTCATCCATAGTCCTGCGATGGAAACGACCCTTGTGGGACAGGAGATCGCCGTCAATCGACAACCCATCGGTGGGATCTACCCCTTTGTCTGGAAAGGGAAGACGTTCCACCCAGAAAAGAAACCCCTCACCAAGAAAGAGATCCCCGTATTCAGCTTCAATGTGGGCGATCTCGATGGACGGGGAGAGGCGAGCATGGTTTATGTGGATTACCATGACCGGCTGCGCGTCCTGAGTCGGGAAGGAGCTTATCGGTGGGAAAG
>WVXP01000131.1:568-1153 GCA_011773445.1 Pseudomonadota bacterium
GTCTCGTCGATCTCGCCTGGCAAGGCATGGGCCTTCTGGAAAACTGGGGAACACCGGAAATAGTCGGGTATATTTCGGACTTCCAGCTCAGAGACATTGACAACGACGGAAGGGATGAGATCGTCATGACTGCCGTTTCAAAGGGCTTTCTCCGAAGCGGCGCATCGAGTTCACTCCTCGTGTATGAACTCTTCTGAGCAAACTCCTGTTGGAGTCCTGGCCAACGGTTTCAAAATTCCGACCGCAAGTCGACCGGCAATTATTGGTAGCCACTGAAAAATGCCCATTCCGCTCCTTGAACGAGGTTTCTGACCCGTTCTAAGGCTCCCTGCGTTCGACCTCCTAAACTCGGCCTAAAGGTTTCAGACAGTAGGAGCTCGCCCCTTGGGGGACACTCCGGTCGCCTAGCCGGGTCGCCCCAGAAACTTCGTGATGTTCGCTCCACGGCCATTTTTCAGCGACAACTAACGAAATCCGAAGCACGAAACAATCTCGAAAGATCAAATCCAAAATCTTCTGGACTGTATTTTGATTTTCTGTTATTCGATATTGGGATTTGTTTCGGATTGGTCCCTGCCGGGACGC
>WVXP01000131.1:1162-1550 GCA_011773445.1 Pseudomonadota bacterium
AGATTGTAGGGAAGGGCAATTTTTTTCCAGTTTTCGTGAATTTTTTTCTTGACAAACCCGATTTCACGGTGCTATAAGTCTTAAAATCAATTTTCGGCGGGTAATGCCCGCCGGATTTCTGCTGACTTTCCCGTAGCTTGGGGGAGAAAGCAGAGGTGTTTCAGAGAATCTAGAAGGAAAGGAGGTGAAAAAGGAGCTAGGCCCTTGTGGCCATTGGTCTTTGGACAGATGTCCAAGTAAAGAAAACCTTTTTGAGGAGGTAAATGATGAGAAAGATATTTGTTCTAGCTGCAGCAGCCTTGTTTGTTCTCGGCATGAGCACGCCGAGCTGGGCTGTGGCCGACTTTGCCATCGGTGCGAGTGTCCGGATCGACTCGGGCTGGCGGTT
>WVXP01000131.1:1595-3422 GCA_011773445.1 Pseudomonadota bacterium
ATCAACTTCAAGGCCACCGTCGGCGATGTGACGGGGTTTGTTGAGTTCGCGCTTATCACCACCGACGCGAGCCTTCGTCACGCCTACGCCTCGTGGGACATGGGTGGCGGTTCGAGCCTGCTCTTCGGCCACACCTGGTCGATCATGGCCTTCGGCTTTACGGACATGAGGCTCAACGGTGACCTTGCCAACATCGGCTTTGGGACCCTCTACTTTGGCCGGGTTCCTCAACTCCGTTACACCTATGCCGGAGAGGCCTTCACCGTCCAGGTCGCCCTCGAGGCTAACAGGGTGCCAGACGAATCTGATCTCGAGGACTTCGAATTTGGCGACTTAGACCCTGGTGACTATCTCGAAGAAACAACCATTCCCGGCATCTATGCCAGCGTCAGCTTCCAACCCCTCGAGATGCTGAGCCTGACTCCTAGCGGGTTCTTCCAGATGGTTGAAGCTACGGCGATACCTGGAGGCACAAAGGACTTAGACTTCGACGCATTCGGTCTTGCGCTTGACGGAAGGCTCGACTTCGACATTGCCAGGATTTCCTTTGAGGGCTGGTGGGGACAGAACCTCGGAGGTGTGGCTAACGCTATCGATGTTCGCCCGGGTTATGCAACTGGGGTCTTTGGGCAGCCGGGTCCGAAAGTTGACGCGGCGGGGAACATCACCGACGTTGAAGACGCGAACAGCTATGGTGGGTTCGTCCAGCTGACCTTCCGATTTGAGCCGGCGATCCTCAACCTCGGAGCTGGCTATCAGCAGGCTGACATCGAGGTGAGCCCGAGTGTTGCGACTCTTGAGGACGATGTTGCCACATCTGCATACTTCATCAACGTCCTCTACAACTTGACTGACAACTTCTACGTCCAGCCTGAGGTCGCCTACTTCGACTACGGCGATGACGCTGACAAGAACGCTTTCGGCACGGGCAACAACGACCTCGGAAGCGACCTCTTCGTGGGCGTTCACTTCCAGGCTGACTTCTAAGCGCCGGAAGTCGGACAGCATTTTGAGTCGAATGGCCCGGACTCTCATGAGAGTCCGGGCTTTCTTTTTGCCTATTTTTCCGGTATGTTCAACTTCCCGGCTCACCGCAGAGACGCAGAGGGCGCAGGGAATCACCCTTTTTGTTTGTCGGGAGATGACGGCAAACAAACCGTGTCCTCAGCTCGATAGGCTTTAAATGTTGGCATGGATATCAACGAACTCACTGGCCAGATAATCGGTGCGGCGATTGAAGTACACAAAGCCCTTGGACCTGGTCTCCTGGAATCAGTCTACGAAGAGTGCCTGTGTCACGAGCTGGACAGGAGGAAGATCAGTTTTGAACGACAAAAATCCTTGCCTATTGAATACAAGGGCGTTAAACTCGATTGTGGATATCGCTTGGGTGTGGTGGTTGAAGAGACGATTGTTTTAGAGCTGAAGGCGTGTGACCGAGTGGAACCAACTGATCGGGTGCAACTTCTGACCTATCTGAAGTTTTCTGGTTTGAGCGTCGGATTTTTGTTAAAATTCAGCAGACCGGTGATGAGAGACGGTATCGTACGTGTCGTGAATCAATTCAAAGATGTCGATAGACAAAAAGCCCGCTAAAACCCGTGGGAGCAATTTCTGGGCCACAGGCCTGTGTTTTTTGCCCAATCGTCGTCTCTCGATTAGGCAAAGTAAAGAGTCTCTGCGTCTCTGCGGTGGGCCCTCCTATTTTGGCGTTTTTCGCCTTCTTTCCCTCGGCTTCCTGATCGTCTTGCTTTCCTCGTGTTCTTCTCTCAAGTCGAAGAAGGAGGACGAGGTTTTTGTCGAGGAAACCACGGTCTCCCTCGAAGA
>WVXP01000131.1:3627-5349 GCA_011773445.1 Pseudomonadota bacterium
CTTACCCAACCCTTCTGGATTAAGGAACTCTATGGGGCTTACGGGGTTCATGTCGTGGTTTTTGGAGCCCTATCCCAGCTCAATGTGGCAGACACCAAGAGCTCCGTTAGCCGCGACATTGAGGTCGGTCTCGCCATTGCCAGAATTGAAACCCGTCTCGTAGACGCCTCGACCGGCAACACGATCCGAACCTACTCGGGACGAAACCCGCTCTACAAATCGAAAGAGATTGGAGAATTCAGCCAGGAACGAGCCATCCTCCGAGCCATCGACGTTGGCCTCGAAGAAATCGCCCCGGCGGTGCTCGATTCACTGGGGTTCTTCGATTGGTCTGCCAGGGTGATCAGAATCGAACCTGACAGGGTTTATATCGACGCGGGACAGCAGTCGGGGTTACGAGCCGGGGACATTCTCGACGTATACGGGCCAGGTGAGGAGATCGTCAACCCGATTACCCAAATCTCCATTGGTTGGGCCCCAGGAACCCTGAAAGGCCGGATCCGGGTGACCGGGTTCTTTGGAATCGATGGGGCCTACGCAACACCTCTCGAAGGAGATGCCTTCAGACCACAGGATCTGGTCAAAGTCAGCCAGGACCAACAAGAATAAACCACTTTCGACTCAAGACACGGCCTCGAAGCGCCGATGGCGAATTTGATATTGTCAGGAGTACTAAATTGTTTGCATTTGCTGAAGTCAGATGAACCTGGTTTCCATGATCATGATCACTTGTTTACCACCCACTCTCCCGCCCGGGCGGGATCGTTCGAGACGCGGAGACCACAGAGAGGAGATTCCTTTTTCCTTTCTGCTGAGAGTGCAGAAAGGAAAAATCCGCATCCCGTCGGCAGGCTGGAGTAAACAACTTCAGCATCCAGCGACGGATCAAATTTTGCAGAACCTTGCCCGATCGGGCTGAAACCTTTTCATTTGCCGACGTCTCAGCGGTAAATGAAAAGAGACAGATTTTCTCAGCGTCCTCCGTGTCTCTAGCGGAGCGGGTGGTGGNNGGTATTAATTCGAATTTCGGATTTTAGTCACTTCTCGAGTGGGAGGTTGGACTATCCTTGCGGAGCGCGCGCTCTATCTGACTGGCTGTTCTCTTAACGTGCTCGATGATTTCGTCTCTCGACTCGTCTGTCAGGCTTGAACTGAATGCCACCGACCAAAGGGCGCTCAGCGGAAGATCACGTACAATGATAGGCGCCGCAATCGCAGTGACGCCCATGAGGTACTCCCCATCATCCATTGCGTAGCCCTGCTCTGCCACCCTGTCAAGCTCTTCCAGGTATCGACTGATATCTGTGATTGAATTCGGGGTGTAGGCCTTAAGCCCTTTTTGACGCAGGATTTCCATGGCCTTCGGTCTTTCCATGCTGGCAAGAAAAGCCTTGCCCACGGCCCCGGCTCGCAGCGAGAGCCGGGTACCCCGGGGAGCGGTCACCTTGAATTCCTTTGGGGAGTCGACTGCCTCGATGATCGTGACGTGATCCCGGTTGAACACACCAAGAAAGGCTGTTTCCTCTGTCCTCTCTACAAGAACCTCCATGGGTCTCCGGGCCACCTGAATAAGCTCCAGGCCACCGAGCGATTTCCGCACCAGCTCAAGGAGCGTAAACCCCACCCGGAATCTCTTGGTCCTCGGGTCGCGAATCACAATCCCGAGTTCTTCCATGGCCGCCATGATACCATGAACAGTGCTCTTGCCAATCCCGAGCTTTC
>WVXP01000184.1:0-6321 GCA_011773445.1 Pseudomonadota bacterium
TTGAAATCAGGAGACATTTCTCCCTCACTCTTAAGGGAGTCATAGGAAAACGATGCGCCTTCTTGTGGATACTTATAAATGAATGAGAGAGGAATCAGTGTTGTCATCATAGAGACACCGAGGACCATAAAGGTTGTCCTTAGTCCCTTGGTCTCTAATAGTCCCTCAAGAAGCCAGTTAAACAAAGCGGTGCCCGCGCCAAATCCAAACACAACCAGGCCGACCGCGAAGCCTCTCCTGTCGGGAAACCATTTGATCGCGCATGCAGTCGAAATACCATAAAGAACTCCTACGCCTAGGCCTCCCAGGCCATAACATACATACAGTACATGGGGAGAAGATGCATAGGAAGCCAGAATAAGGCCGATTCCAATCAGGAAGGAAGCCCCAACCGCTATTTTCCTCGGTCCGTAGGTATCTGCAATGAAGCCGGAAAATGGTTGAATAAAGGTCGCGGCATAGGCAAAAATAGTAAACGTTAAACCGATAGTGGCTAGATTCCACTTCAGTTGTTCTTGAATGGCATAAGCAAATAAGAACCAGGAGTACTGATAGATACTGATAATCATCATGATGACAAAGGCGGCGAAGATCAATACCCACCGATATCTCATGGCTGAGAATTGACTCGCATCCATGTAAATCTCCCTAGCAACTCGCGACAACGGCCTCACACAGTGGGGCAAGCCGCGCGTAAGCGTTCAGTTCGCCTCTTCCAGGACGCTCTACTCATTGAGGCGGGCTTAATCCGAGAAGCTTTCTGGAGGCAGGACTTTCAACTCGAAAAATGCGGAACCCGTGAAGTCCTCTGAAAAGCACATATTTCACGACACAAAAAATGATATCTCCTCTTGGGTTAAAAAAGGACCGGTTTTCACGCAGCTCTTCATTTTTATCTCAGGGTAGGTTCTGGAAGATTCAATTGTGCCGTGGTCGAGAGGGGCCGAAGCCGAATTGAATCCCTGGAAAGGAATCCCGGAGGCTTTCAGCCAGCTACTTGATTTTCGTTATCTTAATGAACAGCTCTTTCAGCTGGTCCTGATCGATCGATGAGGGTGCACCGGCCATGAGATCTGTCGCCCTCTGGGTTTTGGGAAAGGCAATCACGTCTCGAATCGACTCACTGTGACTCATAATCATGACAAGACGATCAAACCCAAAGGCAATGCCTCCATGAGGAGGTGCACCGTAAGAGAGGGCTTCCATGAGAAATCCAAAGCGACGACGAGCCTCCTCCCGGCCAATGCCCAACTTTTCAAAGACCCTTTCCTGAATGTCCTGACGGTGATTCCGAATAGACCCTCCACCGACTTCTGCACCGTTGAGCACGATGTCATACGCCTTTGCACGAACGGCCTCCGGATCAGTGTCAAGCTTATCCACGTCCTCGTCCATGGGCGCGGTAAAGGGATGATGAACCGCCACGTACCTTTTCTCGGCCTCATCGTATTCGAGGAGGGGAAACTCGATAATCCACGCAAAACGATATCGTGAATCATCGATAAGGCCCAGCTTCTTCCCAAGGTAGTTCCGGACACGCCCTATAGAATCATTGGCAACATCGGATCGGTCTGCCACGAAAAGCAGAAGGTCCCCGGGTTTGGCATCCATGGACTTCTCGATTTCCTTCATCTGATTGGGCTTGAGGAACTTCTTGACTGGCGAGACCCATCCATCGGAATTGACCCTTGCCCAGAGAAGCCCCGTCGAACTGAACCCTTCTACAGTGGATGGCAATTCCTCGATCTCCTTCCGTGACAGGGGAGACCCCTCAACCCTCAGCCCCTTCACAACTCCTCCCGATCCAAGGGCCTCCCTGAAGACCGAAAATTCACTCCTTTGAGTGATAGGGGTGATCTCCTCCAGCTCCATCCCAAAGCGGATGTCAGGCCGGTCAGTTCCAAACCGATCCATGGCCTCCCGATAGGTGAGCGTCGGAAAAGGCGCTTCCACCTCGATTCCCATCACACGGTGGAAAAGGTGAATCATCAGCTCACTCATCAGCTTTTGGATGTCCTCCACCGTGGCAAAGGACATCTCCACGTCGATCTGGGTGAACTCGGGCTGTCGGTCCATTCGAAGATCTTCGTCTCGGAAACACTTTACGATTTGGAAATACCGGTCGAATCCTGCAACCATGAGAATCTGTTTAAAGAGCTGGGGGGACTGCGGTAGGGCATAAAAAGATCCCGGATTCACCCGGCTGGGAACCAAGTAGTCCCTGGCCCCTTCCGGTGTCGACCGCGTTAGGAACGGGGTCTCTATCTCAATAAAACCCTGGTCATCAAAATACTCCCGGATGGCCTTGGTGGCCTGATATCTCAACCAGAAGTTTCTCTGGAGGCTCGGCCGCCTCAGGTCGAGGTACCGATACTTCAACCGCATGTTCTCGGCAACCTCGATCCGATCTTCGACCGTGAAGGGTGGATTATCCGACACATTGAGGATCCTCAGGTCGTCAACCATCACTTCAACTTCCCCTGTCTTCATGTCCGGGTTCACCATTCCCTCGGGCCGCTTCCTCACTTTTCCCCTGACGGCAAGGACCCATTCACTTCGGATCGCTCCTGCCCTTTCATGGGTCTCTGGCGCAACCTCTGGGTTGAAAACGACCTGTGCTAATCCGGCTCTGTCCCTCAGGTCGATGAAAATCACTCCGCCATGGTCCCTTCTTCTCTGAACCCATCCCATGAGGATCACTTCCCGTCCCTCATGCTTCACCCCGAGGTCACCGCAGTAATCGGTTCGTTTCCAATCGCCCAAGAAATCGATCAATGGAATCCTCCCACTCTCCAATCAAACCAGCGAATTATACACGAAGCCCCATTCTCGTCAAGTGATCGAATCGATAATGGAACATTCCACTCAGGCTATTGCTGAGCCCTGAACAGCTCTCTCGAGATCAGCATCCGCTGAATGTTGGTCGTCCCCTCCACATATTCCATTCCCCGGGCATCGGCGGAAAGGAGACTCACCACGTTGCTCCTCAAATAGCCCCGTCCTCCCAGGATGATCTGGCCGCTCCGCGCAACATCTGCCGCCATCCGGCTCGCGAAAAGCTTTGCCTGGGATGAACTCCCCCGGTAAAAGGGGGTCTTCATCTGCCGGAGGGCGTAAAAACAGAGTCCTCTTGCAGCATTAATCTGAGTGTACATGTCAGATATCTTGAAGCTAATCTCTTGGCTGCTCGTTAGAGGATGGTCAAACTGCACGCGCTTTCTTGAATAATCAAAAATCTCGTCAAAGATCCGGTAAGCGAGGCCGCAGCATATGCCTGCGATGTGAATCCTTCCCCTGTCGATGACATTCATCGCCAGAAGAAGCCCCCTGCCTTCGGGCCCGATCATGTTCTTCCGAGAGACCGTGACATCTTCGAATAAGAGGCGCCCTGTGGGCAGAAGTTTGAGACCGTCCTTTTCCGGAAGATCCTCCACGGAGAACCCCTCGACGTCATTTTCAACGAGAAAGGCAGTCAACGCGCGAGGACTCTTTTTTTTCTTCGTGTTTACGACAATGGTGTAGATCGAAGCCAAGCCGGCGTTCGAAATGAACCACTTCTGCCCATTGAACAGATAGTTTTCCCCAGCTTGCTCCGCGGAGAACCGAATCGCCCCGGCATCGGAACCCGCTTCCACCTCGGTCATGGCGATGGCACCAAACTCCCCATCAGCAAACCTCGGTAGGTAAATAGCCTTCTGATCTTCACTGTTTCCAATCAGAATCATATCAACGGCCCGACCGTGGGCCACAAACATGATCCCCAAGCTAGGGCAGCTATATCCTAACAGTTCCATATAGGAGTACAGGCTCTCTTCCGATGTCCCAAACCCACCGTGTTCATGAGGGATAAAACACCGGAAAAATCCAACCCGCTTGAGACCCTCATAAATCGTCCGCCATGCTTTAGGAAAGGTAGCCTTGCTATTCCTTATCTTCACCCCTGCCTCACACATGGTGGGGTATTGGGGAATGACACGGTCGGTGAGAAGGGAAGCGAAACGATCAACTTGGGCCTTATCCTCCTCCTTCTCATGAAACGACCTGAGCAGTTTGAGTAGATATTCCATGAACGTCTCCCCCTCTCCCCCAGAGATCACTCGCCGGGAAGGGTGTCTCAGGGGTAAATCCGGTAGAGCATCCGAGGAAAAGGAATCGTCTCACGAACATGATCGATTCCGCAGATCCAGGCCACTGACCTCTCGATGCCGAGGCCAAACCCGGAATGGGGAACCGTCCCGTACCTTCTCAGATCAAGATACCAGGCAAAGGCCTCCTCTGGCAGATCATGCAATTCCATTCTCTTTCGGAGCGTTTCGATGTCATCCTCCCGCTGCCCTCCACCGACGATCTCTCCATATCCCTCCGGAGCAAGCATGTCCACACAGAGGGCCAGCCGACCATCCTGAGGATCTCCCTTCATATAGAAAGCCTTACACTGCATCGGATAACGATGCACCATAACGGGTTTTTCAAAAGCATTGGAAAGCTCCGTCTCCTGTTCAGCGCCGAAATCCTCGCCCCATTCGGTCGGTTGGCCCCTCTCCTTCAGGATCTTGAGCGCCTCCTCATAGCTTATTCGAGGGAAGGGCTTTTTCACCCGTCGAAGCATCTCGATGTCTCGACCCAGGGTCTTGAGTTCCCGTTCTCTCTCCTGCACAACCCTCGCAACCACAAAAGTTACAAAATCCTCAGCCAGTTCCATGATATCATCCAGATCGGCGTAGGCCACCTCCGGCTCGATCATCCAGAACTCCATGAGGTGCCTGCGAGTCTTGGATTTCTCAGCCCGAAAAGTCGGACCGAAACAGTAGACTTTGCCAAAAGCCATGGCGGCAGCCTCATTGTACAGCTGCCCGCTCTGCGTCAGATAAGCTGTGTCATCGAAGTATTTGGTNNGTATCATAAAAATCTCGACATGCTCGGACGAACTCATGACGAATTCTCAAAATGGCATGCTGTCGCGCTGACCTGATCCAGAGATGTCGATGATCCATGAGGAAGCCCACCCCGTGCTCCTTGGGTGTAATCGGATATTCCTGGGTGATCTGAATGGCCTCAATATTTTGGACCCCAATCTCGTAACCGATGGGTGAGCGAGGCTCCTCCTTAACCAGCCCTCGAATCATGAGTGATGATTCCTGCATGAGTCGATCAGAGAGGGCAAACGCCTCATCGGAAACGTCGGCTTTGGATACCACGGCTTGGATCACACCGGTTCCGTCTCTGACTTGCAGGAAATGGACCTTTCCACTCGACCTTTTGTTGTAGAGCCACCCTTTAATGGTAACCTCTTTTCCCACGTACCGGTGGATTTCTCCGATATAGACTTGCTCCATTTATCCTCCTTTTTTCCCACAAAGACCCATGCGGGTAGCTGTATGATATGATCGATAGGGCGAAAATTCAACAACTTCGTCAGGCGATGTAGGAACGATCGAGGTTACCAAAAAAAATGGCAGGCTTTATCAGCCTGCCAACCCAAAGGGGATAGGAGGGTTATCTTAGTATTTTGAGACCCTTTAGAAACTGTTCCGACATAAAGAGTCCTCTGATAACGGCATCTCGAGGAAGGCCAAGACGGCGAAGTCGATACTGAAGTTTGAGGAAACCGTTTCTCAGAAAATGATCGACTGTACACCGCACATCCAGGACCGTCATCTCTCTTGCCTCTCTCACGCTAGTTTGACAATCTGCATAACCCATGCCACAATTTCGTCTGGAAGGCCCATGCATGTAACTGTATAATATCGTTTGATAATCGACTTTTTGAGGACAAATGATCCCATCGCCAATGGTGAGGCCAGAACATTTTTTTGTTGCGGCTATGAAAAAAAAATCATCCTCAGAGGGCATATTTCTTCCCACCTTTCGACGAACCGGTTAGGGCTTGTATTAGCGTAGAAGACCCTTGGAATGGATCTCAAAGCTTTCTTGTCCCTCTCCACATTCTTTTCGAAAGATTCCGAGCTAACTTGAGCGCAATTTCTTAACCACTTCCCTCAAAAGGGGCCAATCCAAAGCGGACTCCTCTCGAGCTAATGCTCGAATCTCGCGCCGCAGAGTCTTTGGACTAATTGTACCTCTCAAAGATTAAGCCGAAGAATTCAACGTTCTCATTCGGCCTCATTCCGCGGGCTCTAGTGATCACGCTAAGCAAACCGGGAGAGCAGGCGAGAGATCATTGTAATCGGGGAGGTTAAATCACGGAGGAGTTCTCCCTTTTTTGAGGGAGGGCTGCTGTCTTTGAGCGACGTTGCGGAAGCGGTGGGGTACCCACCGATGGTGAGCAGGAAGGGGGAAACCGCGCCTTCAGAGCGCGGA
>WVXP01000184.1:6375-7975 GCA_011773445.1 Pseudomonadota bacterium
CTAAAGAAATCTGTGGCATGTCAGACATATCCTTCGGGAAATGGGGGAACTCCTCGTAAATCACGGGATTGAACTCCATTGGATAATGTGTACCTTAAGGTAGGCAAACTTGCCGCATGAATAAAAGGACCAACCAGGGTAAGGGGGGCAAACCGAAACCCCTGATCGGTCCCTGCCGACACATCAATGGGAGGTAAATGATGAATGATGATCGGCACTTAATTTATACCTCTATTTCTAAAATGAGTAAACTATACATGCGTTTATTTAATATGTTGTGGGTGCCCCAACACTTCCGCAAACGTCCCTCAGGGACATGAGCGTCGAAAAAACTGGGGGAACTCCACATGGAAAATCCTTGACATTCTTCATAAATCAACCTTAGTATCGCTCCGAAATAATGAATTGGGGCACCAGGAGACTCGGGACAGGGAGCATGAGGAGACGGTATTGAGTATTCTCATCTATTTTGGCGTTTTAGCCGGAGCTTTTGCCATTCTCGCCAAAAGTGCTGACGTGTTTGTAGACGGCGCCGTGGGCATAGCCGAAACACTTCGCGTGCCCAAGATGATCATTGGTATCGTGCTCGTTGGATTTGCCACAACCGCCCCCGAGTTTGCTGTTTCTGTTCAGTCGGCCTACCTCGGCCATCCTGAAATCGCCCTGGGAAACGCGGTTGGTTCAGTGATCTGCGATGACGGAATTGCCATGGCTTTGGCTGCCATAATCGCGCCGACCCCCATACTGATTGACAGAAAGATCCTCAAGATCGCTGGAATCTTCCTGGTCTTCATCTACATCGCAACTTACATCATGGCATTCGATGGAACACTCAATCGATATGAGGGAGCACTCCTTGTTCTGATTCTCGCCGGGTACATCTATTTTCTTTTTGTGACAACGAGAAAGGAAAAGCATGAAGTTTCCACGTTAAGGCGACCTGTCGCGGAAGAGGCATCCTCTCCCGACTCCTCAGATTCTGGTAAGAGTCTCAGGAGCCAGTCCATATATTTTGGCCTTGGATTGGCCGGTGTTGTCATCTCCAGCAGGCTGGTCATATGGGCATGCCTTCATATTGCCGAGTATTTCAGAATTCCAGAGGTCATCATTGGATTGACGGTGATTGCCATCGGGACTTCCCTCCCCGAGATCGGAACGTGCATTGTGGCCGCAAGGAAGGGACAGGGTGAAATTGCTGCCGGTGATATCATCGGAGCAGATATTCTCAACATCCTCTGGATTGTCGGCGTTTCAGCCCTGGTCAACCCGATGCATGTGAGTACAAAAACCGTTAACTTCATGTTTCCCTGGATGTTTTTGATCGTCGGCACCATGCTCATTTTTATGAGACTAAACTACAAAATTGGAAAGCGAAAGGGTATAATTCTGCTGTCTCTTTATGCCAGCTACCTGTTCATGACGGTCAAATTGTTCTATTGATACAGCTTTGTCAAGACATCTGAAAAACATTCTGGAGGACTATTATGGAGCGGACCCTTATTACTGGCGGAGCTGGATTCCTGGGCTCCCATCTCTGCGACCTATTCATCGAAAGAGGGCACGAGGTGATCTGCATGGACAATCTCCTTACCGGGAGTGC
>WVXP01000184.1:8027-8365 GCA_011773445.1 Pseudomonadota bacterium
GCCTCTCCGGCCAGTCCCATCGATTATCTCCAGCTTCCCATCCAAACCCTGAAGGTAGGGTCCTTGGGAACCCACAAGGCTCTGGGACTGGCCAAGGAAAAAGGCGCACGGTTTCTTCTCGCTTCCACCTCAGAGATCTATGGTGATCCTCTGATTCACCCCCAGAAGGAGGACTATTTAGGCAATGTCAACCCAGTTGGCCCAAGAGGTGTCTACGACGAGGCAAAAAGGTTTGCCGAGGCATTGACGATGGCCTACCATAATGCCCATGGAATCAATACCCGCATTGTCAGGATTTTCAACACCTATGGTCCCAGAATGCGCCTCAACGACGGAAG
>WVXP01000184.1:8379-16102 GCA_011773445.1 Pseudomonadota bacterium
GGCTCGCAGACGAGAAGCCTCTGCTATATCTCTGATCTCATCGAGGGAATCTACCGCCTCCTCTGTTCAAACGAGTACCACCCTGTCAATCTAGGGAGCCAGGATGAGATATCGGTGCTCGATCTGGCAAAGGAAATCATCGAATTGACAGGGAGTGGAAGCAGAATTGTCTTCAAGGAGCTACCCGAATCCGATCCAAAGGTGAGGCAACCGTCTATCGAGAAAGCACGGAAGATTCTGGGATGGGAACCGAGGGTCGACAGACAAGAGGGTCTCAGACGGGTCTTCGAGTACTTCCAAGAGGCGGTTGTCAAAAGCTCATCTCAGAGAAAATCATCAAACAAGAAAGCCTAAACAAGCAAATGGAGATTCATTCCATTCGCATGGGGCCTTTGACCGATTGTTTTTTGGTTAAAGGCGATCAAGCCGTCCTTCTGGTCGATGCCGGTTTCCCAAGACACGAAAAGAGGTTTCACAGAAGACTCGAGGAGCTTGGGTTTCAGCCCACTGACATCAAGCTGATTGTGGTGACTCACGGTCATGCCGATCATGTGGGAAGCCTTCGGGCTCTGAAAAGAAGGACTAAGGCTAGAGTGGCGATCCATCGTCGAGAAGGACCTTTGATTCGTCACGGCGTCATCACGGTGCCGCCGGCTGTTACAGCCTGGGGTCGATTTCTCTCGGTTCTATTCAGGTTCCTCTCATTCCTGGGCCGGTTTGAGCCTGTCGAACCGGAAATACTGATCGATCGGGAGATCTCTCTCCGAGAATTTGGCATTCAGGGAAGGGTGATCCCAACCCCAGGCCACACCGCCGGTTCGGTGTCCGTGGTCTTAAGGGGCGGAGAGGCTTTTGTCGGCGACCTTGCGGTGAATGCCTTTCCCCTGAACATGGGTCTGGGAATTCCTGCGGTGGCCGAGAACATTCAGGAAATTTACGCGAGCTGGGAGAAGATCCTCCGAGCGGGTGCAACCATGATTTATCCGGCCCACGGCAAGCCGTTTCCAGCGGATCGGCTGAGGGATAAGCTGGTGCGAATCAGTTATCAGGAAGACCGAAAAAGCAATAATCCGAGAAGAGAACGGAAGGATAACGATTTCAAGCATTGCCCTTAGAAATGATTTTCCAAAACAGATTTACATACGTTTCAGTCCTTATGGACTCAAAACTCTCTGCTGCGTGGAGTTTCCTGAGTTTTGTGGAGGCTCATGTCCCTGAGGGACGCTTGCGGTGGAAGGGTGTCAGTATTCCCCGGGCCGTTGCCCGATTCCTTTGGGACACTCTGGTCAAGGTTTTGAAAGAAGTAATTCACCAGAAAGTGGCAAGGGAAGCTCTGAGCGCGAGTCAAGATTTTTTCGCTCACAATTCTTAGTGAGGCGTAACGGCTGCAAATCCAACTGTCTGAACCGCCGCAGGCGGAGAGTTTTGGATTTGCAGTGGAGCCGAGCTTTAGAATTGTCGAAAAAAGATTTCGGAGCAGCGAAGAGCGCTCCTTTTCCACTTTCATCAGACAAAAGCCCAGGAAACGGATTTGAGCAACGGCCCGTCCCCACCTGTCCCGCCAACGGCGGGAAGGGAGGAGCAAAGCGATATGCGGGTTCAATCCAAAGATTCAAAATTGTCTTGAAATATCAGGAGGTGACAAACTTCTTGCTTTGAAAACTCAGGAAACTCCACACTGCGGACCGCTGCCCCCTGCCTTCTAAAGTTCAAACTCCGCCACAATGGGCGCATGATCGGAGGGTTTTTCTTTTCCCCGGAGTTCGACCTCGATCCATGCCCGTCGACATCTCCGAGCCATCGGGTCCGTCGCCCAAATGTGATCGACTCGCCATCCCATTCCTCTGGCCAGGGCATTTGGGATCCTGTAATCCCAAAAAGTGTAATGACTACCTTCAGTCACATGGAGCCGAAAAATGTCCACCAGCCCCCACTGTCTGACCTCTTCCAGAGCCCGGCGCTCCTCAGGGTGAAAACCAATTGACCCTGAAAGACCTTCAGGATCGTACACATCCCGGGGCTCAGGGGCTACGTTGAAATCTCCCACCCAGAGAAGAGGCTCATCTCGCCTGAAGTGCCGTGTCAGAAACCTTCGAATTCGCAGGAACCACTTGAGCTTGTACGAGAATCGATCCGAGTCTGGTGCCGTGCCCTGGGGCACGTAGGTATTGAGAATTGGAATCCCCAGGAGCCTCACGAGGATGAGCCTCGCTTCATCGGGAGGATCTTTGTCGTCGAATCCGATTCTCACAAGTTCTTGCGGCTCCTGACTCAGGACAGCTACCCCGTTGAATCCCTTTTGGCCGCTGAAAAGACATACATAGCCCAGCTTTTCTAGCGTTTCCCTGGGAAAGTCCAAGTCTTGGACCTTGGTCTCTTGAAGGCAGATGACCTCTGGACTCGCTCTTTGAATCCATTCCACCAGAACTGGGAGTCTCGCCCGAATCCCATTCACATTAAAGCTCGCCACCCGCAGCAACATGACTTGCACCAGTTCTCAACTGTCAGGAGTCAGTTGTCACATCGAACGATGAACAACGGACCCCGGACACGATCTACGAAACGTTTTGTTTCCGGGTCTTTCACCGATCTTGGATCAAAGCCAACGCTCCAGATAAATAGAGAAATTTCTGGAAAACCGCATTCTCCTCTCTATCCTAGCTTCAAACGAAAGGTCAAGTTGTCATGACCCGTGCCGAAAAATGGTCCTAGAGCGAGTATTACTAAATNNAGAACGGGCCTGAAATTTCGTTCGGTGAGCGAAAGGACCATTTTTCGGCACGGGTCACTAGAGGAATCCTTGGAAAGCCACATTCCCCTCTCTATCGAAATCCACCACATAAACAAAGGGCCTCCTGATGCCATTGATCGCACCGAAGCGGAGGTCGAAAAACTCGACCCGGTGTTTCCCATCCAATTCCCCTTTGTCTCTTGCAACGGGAAAGCGGGCAAACCAATAGAATGTCTTCACCCCATCGAGTCTTAGGGCTTTTTCCACCCATGGGGAGTTGTCGGCCCTCTTCAATTCGCCGTATTGAAGGCGCGAGATAGGCTGATACCGTGCCAAAAAGCGGCTGAGGAAGTTATCGGCCCTCTCGGGATTACGCTTGTCGCCCCCGATCAAATTGACAAGACCCTGATAAATCTTCTCTTCCGTTCGAATGTAGTTTGCCCACCTGAAGGGAGAGAGGGGTTGAGGCAGAGAAGCCACCTCATCTGCCACTAAGCCTCTCTCTCGGACAAAGGTCTTTGCCAAAGACAGTGCCCAAGAGTGATTGTAGGCACAGAGGGCAATATAAAGGACGCCCAGAATCACGGAAACCCGAGCAAAGGTTCGGCTCCATTTCCCCCAGATATGCAAAGCGATCAGGGGAATGAGAAAAATGGAAACCAGAACAAGATCGACAATGAACAACCAATCGAGCGTAAACCGATAATCGGAGAGGGGGCTCAGTATCATGGTCCCGTAAGATGTGGCAAGGTCCAGGAAATTATGGGCCAGGATTTCCACCAACCCGATGATAAAGAACGTCCAGAACCTCCTCACCTTGGAAATCCTAACAAACACCCAGGCAAGAGCGAGGGAAAAGGGTAGAGTGAGAAGGATTGAGTTGAGAATTTGTCGGTGATATTTGAGGGAAAATTCGGTGCCGAGAAACCCCAGAATAAGGTCGATGTCCGGGAAAACCGACGCAGATACCCCTGCAATTGTTCCCCATTTCCCGGTATCTCGGCCGATCCCTGTCTTGGCAATCATGTATCCAACTAAGGCATGGGTCGGTGTATCCATTAATCCTAAGTAT
The DNA here is from genome assembly GCA_011773445.1 of Pseudomonadota bacterium. GTDB lineage: Bacteria > Desulfobacterota > BSN033 > WVXP01 > WVXP01 > WVXP01. Next base: position 12,183 of record WVXP01000184.1, read on the forward strand.
AGTTCGGTGCGAAATTGCTTTTCAAGGAGATCAAAAGTCAGTTGCCCGTTGTCGATTGTCAGTGTTCAGTCATGAGGACACACGCAAGCCTCCGATCAGAGACGACCGGTTTGATCCTGCTCGTTGAGACGGTCCTGAATTCGCGGATCCGAGTCCCTCAAAGAAGGACCAATGACAAAACACGACGGACAGGGAATAGATCGCAAGAAGAAATGACAGAATGGCGGAAATTCAGAAACCCGTTAGGTCGGTCTTTATGAGGGGGGCTCCCGGGAGATCTTAAGAGGAAAAGGATTCTTAAGAGAATTCTTGACCAGTTGAACACCCCTGATGATTTGATCGCAATAGGCCGATCCACCAGAGAAGCGCACCCGAATATTTCCGTGTCCTTTACTCGACCCAAAACCCAATCCAATCCCTTCCAACAACGCTTCGATAAGCTTGCCCCAATCTAATCCAAACTGCTGAGGATTGGGAAAGGTCATGAGGACGTCGTAGACCTGGAGGCCAAGGCAGGTCTTTACCACCTTCTCGGCCAGTTCTCTCACTCTCTCATAGCAAAAGGCCATCTTCTCTCCCAGTCCAACGAACAGAATCTTGTCGGCCTTGACATTCTCGTTGGCCGGAATAAGTGTCGTTTCCAGCAACTTACCCGTCATCAGACGTTGACTAATACGAGAAGAAATCATCCCGCCCATGAGCCAATCGACGAGCCTGGCCTCAGAGCGAAGAGGGCGCTCATCTTCGAAAAAAAACACGGCGATGACTTCTGAAGGTTGCTCCTCGATTGCCTGAGAAGAAACGATCAGCTCTACCATGTGGCACCGCTAACTCGCCTTCGCTCCCAGATGTTGGCTAATCCCATCGAGGATCCCATTGATAAAAGCTCCGGACTCCTCCGTCCCAAACTTCTTGCCAATATCAACAGCCTCATTCATGGTAACTTTGGGGGGGATATCCTCACAGTACAGAAACTCGTAGACAGCCAACCTGAGAATGTTCCGATCGATCCGGGTCATACGACTCATCTTCCAGTGCTCGGCCTGACTTTCAATGAGTCGATTGATTTCATCACGATGCTCGACCACGCCTCGGACAAGGCGTTCGCAAAAATCTCTTGCCTCCTCATCTGAGACAAAATTGTCCCAGAAGAGTTTCAGAGCCTTGTCGACTTCTCTATGGGTCACATCAATCTGGTAAAGAACCTGGAGGGCAAATTCCCTCGCGCGTCTCCGAGTTCCCAAGGCTGACCTAATACAAGAGTGTCCCACAAAAAAGCCCCTGTGGCGAGCGATTCAGGGGCTTGCAATCACATTGAAATGGTTTCGCCGGGTTCGTGAGGCTCAAGAGGCCTTGAAAAGATTGACCATCTCGATGGCAGAAACGGCAGCCTCATACCCTTTGTTCCCCATTTTGGAACCCGCCCTTTCGATGGCCTGCTCGAGGCTGTCGGCGGTAATGATCCCGAAGGCAATGGGAATTCCTGACTCAAGTGACATAGCGGCGATCCCCTTGGTAACCTCGGTAGCGATGTAATCATGGTGTGGCGTCGCACCTCTGATAACAGCCCCTAGGCAGACGACAGCATCGAACCGAGAGGAACCGGCCATTTTTTTGGCGGCTAAGGGAATTTCGAATGAGCCAGGTACCTTCCATACCTCGATATCCCGCTCTCCGGCTCCATTTCGAATCAGTCCGTCCAAGGCCCCCTCGAGTAAACGGTTCGTGATGAAACTGTTGTAACGGCTCACAACGATTCCGAACTTAAGCCCTTTGGCAATGAGATTTCCTTCAATGATCTTTGGCATCATGACTCTCCATTCCTTTAGGCGTTAATAAAGTAGGAAACCCCTACGATAAGAGAAAGCATGAGGTTCCCAGCATCGGAATCGTGTCCGTGGTGTGTTGGCCGTTGTTCGTTGCTCGGAAGCAGACGCTTACAGCATCAAGAGTCGTCCCTCAAGGAGAACCCAACCACTCCACCTGCCGTCTCGTGATCTAAATGCGTGATCACAACTGACGGCAATCAGAAAAAGGTTATGAAGAGCGACTTTTTCAAAACTCCCGAACGGGCCAGTTGACAGACCTTTACTCCAACGACTTCAGAGCCAGCAGATGTCCCATTTTCTTCTTCTTCGTTTCAAGGTACTTCACGTTTTCAGCCCGGGCGGGCATCTCAAGAGGCACCCGTGCCACAACTTCGATACCGTAGCCTTCCAGCCCGATGATCTTCTTCGGATTGTTCGTCATGAGACGGATCTTCCGAAGGCCGAGGTCGACCAGGATCTGAGCTCCGATTCCGTAATCCCTCAGATCAGCCTTGAATCCCAATGCATGATTTGCCTCGACGGTATCACAGCCTTCATCTTGCTTGCAGTAGGCCCGCAGTTTGTTGACCAACCCAATGCCCCTTCCCTCCTGACGCATGTAAACGATAACGCCCTTGCCTTCTCTATCCACCATGGACATGGCTGTGTGCAACTGGTCACCACAGTCACACCTTTTTGATCCGAAAACATCCCCTGTGAGACACTCAGAATGAACCCGGACCATGACCTCGTCATTGGCGCGAATCTCGCCCTTCACCAAAGCGATATGCTGTTGATTATCCACCTCATTTTCGTAGGCAATCGCAGTGAACTCTCCTCCCCAGATCGTTGGGACGGATGCAGTCACCACGCGGCTCACAAGCGACTCCTTGGTCAGTCGATATTTGATCAAATCGGCTATCGTGATAATCTTCAGACCATGTCTCTTCGCGAATTTCTCCAGGTCCGGAATGCGGGCCATGGTTCCATCGTCTCTCATGATTTCGCAGATAACGGCTGCAGGTGTTAAGCAAGCCAGCCTTGCCAGATCCACAGAACCTTCTGTCTGCCCTGTCCGAACGAGAACCCCACCTTTCCGTGCCTTGATCGGGAAAACATGGCCTGGCATGACGATATCATCCGGGCCGGAGGCGGGATCAATGGCCGTCTTGATCGTCGTTGCTCTATCGAAAGCCGAGATCCCCGTGGTTACCCCGCATTTGGCCTCTATGGATACAGCAAATGAGGTCCCAAAATGGGAGGTATTATTGTTAACCATCATGGGGATTTTGAGTCTTTCGATCATCTCTTCGGTCATGGCCAGGCAGACGAGACCGCGCCCATACTTTGCCATGAAATTGATCGCATCGGGAGTGATCTTTTCTGCGGCAATGGTCAGGTCACCCTCGTTCTCACGGTCCTCATCGTCAACGAGAATCACCATTTTCCCATGACGGATATCCTCAATGGCTTCCTCGATAGAACTCAACATAACCTTCTTCCTCTTGTAACTGGATTCATCAGTGTGCCTTCATCGATCCATCAACGCGTTGGGATCCGGCTTCACCCATAAATCCGAAATACGAAGCACGAAACAAATTCGAAATCATAAATACAAATGTTCCAAACCCCTGTTTCGATTTTTTGTCATTTTGTGTTCGGATTTGTTTAGGATTGATCCCTTTCGGGATGCTTCGCACGAGATTCGGATTTCGAAATGAGTGATTCAAGCCTTGTCTACAGATGTTCAGTATGCAACCAGCCTGGAACATAAGAGGATCCTCCTGGACACGCTCAGAGGAATCCGCTTTCTATCAATTTTTCAAGAGTAACCCCTTCACGTTGAGACGACAGCATTTTTTCCACGTATTTCCCGATTAGGTCCGTCTCAATATTGACGCGATTACCCGGTTCTCTCAGTTTCAGAGTTGTCTTTTCAAGGGTATAGGGAATCACGTAAACCTGAAATACCTCCTGGTCCAACCCACTCACAGTCAGGCTGATCCCGTCAACAGCCACAGAACCTTTTTCCACCAGGGCGCGAGAAATCTCTCGAGAAATCGCGAATTGGAAACGATATGAGTCTCCTTCTCTGAGAATCTGGTTTACGGT
>WVXP01000184.1:16211-17321 GCA_011773445.1 Pseudomonadota bacterium
CCATTCACACAAATACTATCACCGAGCCGAATCTCTGTCAAATCCCAGCCCCCATCGATTCGAATGGCCCCGCCCCCGTTACGCCTCTCTATGGTGATCACCATGCCCAGTTTCTCAACGATTCCCGTAAACATCAGAAGGCACCCCATATCTCAAAGAGTCATTCTCGTTCCCTTTGGGCAAGAAGATCCTTTAGCTCCCCCATAAACTGGTTGATATCCTTGAATTCACGGTAAACCGAAGCGAATCTTACGTAGGCAACCCCGTCGAGGTTGTAGAGTTCCTCCATCACCTTTTCTCCGATGACCGGACTCTTGACCTCCCGCTCACCACTCTCAACGAGGCCTTGTTCGATCCGACTGACAATCTTCTCCAAAATATCCACACTGATGGGCCGTTTCTCACACGCCTTTTTGAGGCCGCTGAAGATCTTTTGACGATCGAAGGGTTCCCGACGCGCATCCTTCTTTACGATGAGTGGAAGTGTCTCCTCTCCCCGTTCTGAAGTCGTGAAGCGCTTTTTGCATTTCAAACACTCCCGACGCCGTCGAATGCTCTCCGCGTCCTTGCTCACTCGGGAATCTACAACCCGGCTTTCGGTATAGCTGCAGAAGGGGCACTTCATACTTTTTCCATCACTTCACTGAATCGATTCAACTTCACTCCCGACCGCTGAATCAGGTCCAGGGAGAGATCATCAGCATATCCATCCAGATAAACCACGTCTCGTATGCCCGCATTGATGATCATTTTAATGCAGATTGAGCACGGCAGGTTGGTGCAATATACAGTCGCGCCTTGAATACTCACGCCGTGGAAGGCTGCCTGAATGATGGCATTCTGCTCGGCATGGAGACCACGACAGAGTTCGTGTCGCTCTCCAGAGGGAACATTGAGCTCTTGTCTCAGACAACCGACATCGATGCAATGGTCGAGACCGACGGGTGCCCCATTATAGCCTGTAGCGAGGATCTTCTTATCTTTCACGAGAATGGCACCCACTTGTCGCCGCAAACAGGTCGACCGTCGTGCAACCAGCTTTGTGATCTCCATAAAGTATTCGTCCCAAGAGAGGCGGGGCTGCGGATCACTCATGACATTGTATTCCTA
>WVXP01000184.1:17334-23533 GCA_011773445.1 Pseudomonadota bacterium
AGCTCAGCGGCAAGAGATCCGTTGGGGGGTTATTCGTTGAAACGTCGGAATATCAATACGGCATTGGTGCCACCGAAGCCAAAGGCATTGGACAGCACGATATCGACCTTGACCTCTCTGGCCTTATGTGGAACGTAGTCGAGATCGCACTCAGGGTCTGGATTTTCGAGATTGATCGTAGGTGGGACAATGCCATCCCGGATGGCCAGGATCGAAAAAATGGCCTCCACACTTCCTGCACCTCCCAGGAGGTGGCCTGTCATGGACTTTGTGGAGCTGATGGGTATCTTTCCTGCGTGGTCTTTAAAGACGCGCTTGATGGCCTGCGTCTCTGTGATGTCGTTTAAAGTGGTTGAAGTACCGTGGGCATTGATGTGGTCAACCTCTTCCGGGGAGATCCGAGCATCTGCCAAAGCCATCTCCATACATCGCGCCGCCCCATCACCCTCTGGGGCCGGAGCGGTGATATGATAAGCATCTCCATTATACCCATACCCGATCAATTCTCCATAGATTTGAGGGGCTCCCCTTTTTCTGGCGTGTTCGAGTTCCTCGAGGATGACAACGCCAGCCCCTTCGGCCACGACAAAGCCGTCTCGATCCCTGTCAAAGGGCCGACTTGCCCGTTCAGGCTCGTCATTTCTCACGGAGAGGGCCTTCATAACATTGAATCCGGCCACGCACAATGGCGTTAAATTTGCCTCAGTTCCTCCGGCGATGATGACATCGGCGTCTCCATACTGGATGGCCCTGGCCGAATCCCCTATGCAGTGGGCACCGGTGGCGCAGGCAGTCACGACACACGTGTTCGGTCCCTTGGCTCCAAAACGCATAGCGATCTGACCCGATGCCAGATTCGCGATCAACATGGGTATGAAAAACGGCGTGATCCGACCCGGACCGCGGTCCAGTAGCACCTTGTGATACTTTTCAATGGTGGGCAGTCCGCCCAGACCCGTACCCACAATCACTCCAACACGATGTCCATTCTCCTCACCAATCTCCAGTCGGGCGTCCCTGACAGCCATCTCAGCCGCTGCAATGGCATAATGGATGAAGAGGTCCATCTTTTTGACATCTTTCTTTTCCACATAATCTTCTGGGTCGAAATCCTTGACCTCTGCGGCTATCTGGGTCTGCAGACTACTCGCATCAAATCGGGTGATTCTACCGACCCCTGACCGGCCCTCACAGACATTCTTCCAGGAGGTTTCGACCGTTTTGCCCGTAGGGACAATCATACCCAATCCAGTCAAGACAACTCTTCTCTTCAAAATGGAATCCCCTATCCGCCTATCGCTCTCAAAGTGCCCGGCATGACCAAGGCAGTCCTGCTATTTTCATCCGCAGGGGTTCATTAGACGGAAGCGCCCAGCTAGGAGGCTGCCTCCTGGCGAGTCTTAATGTAGGCATAGGCGTCACCGACCGTGACGATCTTCTCGGCCTCATCATCGGAGATCTCCGTTCCATATTCTTCTTCCAAAGCCATGACGAGCTCTACAAGATCCAATGAATCCGCTCCCAAATCATCGACAAACTTTGCCTCTGGGACGACCTCGTTCTCGCTGACGCCTAGCTGCTGAACGATAATCTCCTTTACCCGTGCTTCAATGTCCATAGGGTCCCTACCTCCTTTATCTGAAATCCTGCATTTCCCGACACGCCGCTACCCCCTCTTTCGCATGCCATTATCTTTAACATAAAACTGGGATCATTCCCAATCTCTGGTATCAGTGTCCTGAACGGCAAAACCTCTCAGCCGGTCCCCCCGGCTACATGTAGAGACCGCCATCAACCTGGAGAACCTGTCCAGTCACGTAGTCCGAGGCACTTGTGACCAGAAAAAACACCGCCTTCGCCACATCTTCTGGCGTTCCAAGCCGGTCCAGGGGAATCAGTTTCTTCAGCTCCTCCTTGACATTCTCCGGAAGACCCTGCGTCATCGGGGTATCGATGTAACCGGGTGCAACGGCATTCACAGTAATTCCCCTCGAAGCAAACTCCCTGGCCACGGTCTTCGTGAATCCGATAAGCCCAGCCTTGGAGGCCGCATAGTTGGCCTGCCCGGCATTGCCCATGAGACCGACTACAGAAGCGATGTTGACAATTTTGCCGCTTCGCTGCCTGACCATGTGCCGAATGGCAGCCTTTGTGCAATTGAAAGCACCCTTGAGGTTGACATCGAGGACCAGATCCCAATCCTCCTCAGACATGCGAAGCATCAATCCGTCTCGAGTGATACCTGCGTTGTTTATCAGGATGTCGATTCGACCGAGGGCCTCCACAGTCTCCCGGACCATCTTCTCTCCGTCTTCAAACCGGGCGACATTGGCTTCGATGGCGAGGGCCCGCCTGCCTATCTTCTCGATCTCTTCCGCCGTGGACCGGGCCATCTCGAAGTTCACATCTGAAATCACGACCTCGCTCCCGTTCTTTGCAAGCATCAATCCCACGGCTTTCCCGATACCCTGAGCTCCTCCTGTAACCAGAGCGACTTTTCCTGACAGCTCCATACTACCCCGCCTCTTCCATGAGCGATCTTGTCTTCTTCAGACTTTCACTATCCTCGATGTTGGCAAGGGAGATTCCACCACCAATCCGTTTCATCAATCCAAGCAGTACCTTACCCGGGCCCACTTCGACAAACCGATGGATCGCCTTTGATAGCATGGTCCTCGCTGATTCCTCCCAGCGTACCGGGGCGCTTACTTGTCGCACCAAAAGCTCAGCAATCCGTTTCCTGGAAATATTCGGCTGGGCATCCACGTTGGCCACAACCGGTACCTGGAGATCCTGTATGGCAATCCTCTCCAGCACCTTTTCGAGCCGTTTCCCAGCAGGCTCCATCAGAGGGGAATGAACCGGAGCACTCACTGGAAGGANNCCGGGACAGTTGTAGTTCGCTGGCGTAAGGACCTCCTCTTCGGCTGCCTCCTCACAAATCGAACTGACAGTCGTCGCATCCAACCCAAGGACGGCACCAACAGCACCCTCTCCCACAGGAACCGCCTCTTGCATAAACTGTCCTCGCGCACGGACAACTCGGACAGCGTCGGAAAAGCCAAGGGCCCCTCCCGCGACGAGCGCCGAATATTCGCCCAGGCTGTGGCCGGCCAATAGGGTTGGAGATAAGCCCGTTTCCGACTCTAAGACTCTCAGGGCGGAGACACTGACCGTCAGGATGGCAGGTTGGGTATTGAAAGTCAACTTCAGCTCCTCCTCGGGCCCCTCAAAACAGAGTTTAGAGATCCCGAACTGGAGGGCTTCATTGGCTTCCTCGAAGGTCTCCCGGGCCACCTTAAAGTCCTGACACAGATTCTTCCCCATCCCCACATATTGTGAACCCTGTCCAGGGAAAATAAAGCCAATTTTGTCCATCCTTATTCCCCCATATCACCGTGATCGCCGGTGACTCGCGTATTCTTTGCTCAATTCAAGGCCGATCACATTTCGCTGGATTTGATTGGTTCCCTCGAAGATCTGTAGGATCTTGGCATCACGCATCATTTTCTCAACCGGATACTCCCGCATGTACCCATATCCCCCAAGGACCTGGACAGCATCCGTCGTCACCTTCATCGCCACATCGCTAGCAAAGACCTTGGCCATACCTGAGACCTTCGAGTAGTCCCTTGGGTCACTGTCAATGTACCGGGCCACCGAGTAAATCAAAGCCCGTGCAGCTTCAACAGAGGTCGCCATGTCAGCCAAGATATGTTGGATCGCCTGGAAGGAGATGATCTTTCGACCAAACTGCTCTCGCTCGCGAGCATAATAAACGGCCTCATCCAGGGCTGCCTGGGCCAGGCCGACACCATGGGCCCCGACACCGGGTCGGGTTTTGTCAAAGGTTTTCATCGTAATAATGAAGCCCATACCTTCCCTGGAAATAAGTTGCTTTTGAGGAACCCGACAGTCCTGGAAGACCAATTCCCGCGTCGCCGAGGCCCGGATTCCCATTTTCTTTTCTTTCTTGCCGAAGCTGAATCCCGGCGTGTCCTTCTCGACGATAAAGGCACTCGCTCCTCGTGCCCCCTTGTTCTTGTCTGTCATCGCGATGATACTGTATATCTCAGCCTCACCGCCATTGGTGATCCACTGCTTGGTTCCGTTGATCACATAGTCGTCTCCATCGCGAACGGCCGTAGTCTCAATAGCGCCAGCATCACTGCCCGCATTTGCTTCAGTGAGGCCAAAGGCGGCGAGCCGCTTTCCACTCGCAATATCGGGGAGGTATTTCTTCCTCTGATCCTCATTCCCATAAACCAGGATTGGATAAGCGCCCAGACTGCTCCCGGCATAGCTGACGGCGATCCCAAGACATCCCCTGGTCATCTCCTCAACGGCCAGGCAGTTCTCGAAAACCCCACCCCCAAATCCTCCATACTCCTCAGGAACGCAAACCCCGAAAAGGCCTGCATCAGCACAGACCTTCATGATTTCGGTCGGGAACTCCTCTTTCTCATCGAGTTCCGCTCGAACGGGAATCACTTTCTCTTGCGTGACCTTCCGTGCCAAATCTCGGATCATTTTCTGTTCTTCGGTCAGGAAGTAGTCCAAAGATTCCTCCTCAGCCAGTGACCCTCTTGTCCGTATATGATAAGCTCGCTATTTTACCCTTTTCAACCATCACAATCAACCCGTCTGTTCACGCCCTCAGTGGCCACGCCATGTCAAAGAGTATTCAAGGTTAGGATTCTGAAATGATTTCGAATTTCGATATTCAGGTTAAGGTTAATGCGTCTTAGAAGGTCTTCGAAACTGGAAAATTTCTAATCTGCTCGGGCGATATGGTGACTCCTTTGCCGAACCGGGGAGGTGTCAGTGAATGATCTTCTCCTTCAGCTGATCGAGAAATCGCATAACCTGACGCTGACTCAGTTTCAGTGACTCCTGGTTCTTTACCAAATCCTCCATGAGAAACCGGTTAAACTGGCTGTCTGCCAGGTTCTTTGCCAGGACGATGGCATTTGTAATCGCCTTTGCCGATGAACTACCATGGCAGATCACACAGGTTCCGTTGATACCGAGCAAGGGTGCGCCTCCGTATTCCGAGTAGTCGACTCTCTTTGCTACGGCCTTGAATGCACGCTTCAGGAGCAGAAACCCGAGTCTGGCCCGTAGGCTCTTTCGAATCTCTTCCTGAAAAATCCGTCCCAGAACGTCGGCGATCCCCTCACTCATCTTTAACCCCACATTACCGACGAATCCGTCACACACAACGACATCAGCCGTCCCGTTGTAGATATCTCTCCCCTCCACAAAACCAATATAATTCAACCCACATCGCTTCATAATCAGATGGGTCTCACGGGTGAGTTCATTTCCTTTACTTTCTTCAGAACCGTTACTCAAAATTCCGACGCGAGGTTCATCTTTTTTCAGCACCCGCCTTGCAAAGACCGACCCCATGACGCCAAACTGGGCCAGATGAGAGGGCTTACAGTCGACGTTCCCCCCAGCATCAAGCAGAAGGGAAAAGTCCTTCACCGTTGGATGGAAGGTAACGATCGCAGGTCTATCGACCCCTTCCATTTTCTTCAAGACNNATCCCGACAACCTCTGCAGCGTGTCGAACGTTGACCAAGGAGGAGACAGACTTCTTCTCGTTCAGGAGGGCATTGACTCGCTGGTCATCGCCCACCAGTGTGACAGGGATCTTCTTTTCCCTAGCAGCGAAAAGCGCTCCGGAGACTATGTTCTCGGGAGCATGATCGCCCCCCATGGCATCGACTGCAATCGCCATCGAATCACCCGCAGTCCTTAGGTCTCCTCGACCTCCAGGACCTGTCTTCCGTTATAGGTGCCGCAGTGAGGACAGACCCGGTGCGGAAGTTTCGGTTCATTGCACTGGGGACAATTCGAGATCGAAGCAACGACCAACCTCTGATGGCTTCTCCGTTTGTTCCTTCTCGATTTTGAATGCTTTCGCTTTGGGACAGCCATCTTCTCTCTCTTTCTATTTTCCCTTTATTTGCAAATCCTTGAGCACTTTGAAGGCCGAATCACCGACCTTTCTCTCACACCCGCAGTTGCCCTCATTCAGGTTTATCCCACACTGAGAACAGAGCCCTTTGCATTCCTCGTGGCACAGGGCTTTGTAGGGAATGCCTAGAAGAATCTGTTCTCGGATTAGCCCCGATAAATCGACCTCATCCCCTGAAAAAAAACCTGCCTTCAGATCCGAGCTCTCAAGCTC
>WVXP01000184.1:23553-24417 GCA_011773445.1 Pseudomonadota bacterium
TGCACCCAGCCCATAACCTGGACCGCCCGACCAACGGGGCTCAGACGAATCGCCGCTTCCACGGCCTCTTTTACGGTAAACTCGAGGGCCGGTATCTCACGGAAATACTGGTTCCATTCTCCCTTCGGATCGGAGAAGTGAACATCCAGACCCTTCTCGGGAAGATCCTCAACCCGTACTCGATGCGAGGTTGAAAACGGTAACTCTCCGTTGCTCACAGACAGACTAGAAACAGACGAAATTTTGAACTCAAAAATATATATCAAAGTTTGGTTTTGTCAAGCGCAAAAGGGGTCGGCTTGCATCGGCGCCCCCATCCCATCGAGAGGGACATAGGTCTCTAGGGGATTCTCTATCAACCCGTGTCACCGACCCAGCTGGCTCCCCGCTCCGAAGACAATGTGAAATATTTTACTTGAATCTTCGCACCCAATATGTTAACAACGACTTAGCTCCTCTTCAAGAAAGGGAAAGAACTGTGGGGGAATGGGCCCTTGCTTTAAGGATCTTGGTTCTAGGGTTTGTTGGAGTTTTCGTGACCCTGGCCATCTTGATGGTTTCCATTCTTATTTCGGGGACACTCACTCGAAACATTGGGGAAGATTGACAGTTAGGGCACGAAACCATCATCATGGAATTCTCATTTCTGAACACGATCATCCTCAAGACCGGACTTGTCCACCTCTACTGGGGACATGTGGTCATGTGGCTGATCGGGTTCACCTTCATTTTTCTCGCTATTAAGAAGGAATTCGAACCCCTTCTTCTGGTTCCCATCGGATTCGGAATCTTCATTGTGAATCTCCCAATCACCCCGCTCATGGGCGTCAACGAGGAGGGAAATCGAGAACTTATCAACATCTT
>WVXP01000184.1:24444-24971 GCA_011773445.1 Pseudomonadota bacterium
GGTGCACTTACGGACTTCGGTCCGTTGATTGCCAACCCTAAAACGCTCTTGTTGGGTGCGGCTGCACAATTCGGCGTCTATGTGACGTTCTTCGGAGCCATTCTCCTGGGCTTTAAGGTTCCCGAGGCCGCTTCGATTGGCATCATCGGAGGGGCGGACGGGCCTACCACGATCTATCTCACGGCAAAACTGGCCCCTCACCTGCTTGGAGCCACAGCCATCTCAGCATACTCGTATATGGCCATGGTGCCTCTCATCCAGCCTCCCATCATGAGACTGCTCACCACCGAAAAAGAGCGCATGATCAAGATGAAACAGCTCCGTCCGGTATCAAAGGTCGAGAGAATCCTCTTCCCCTTGATCGGTACCGGAATCATCTGCCTTTTGGTTCCTGATGCTGCCCCCCTGATGGCCATGCTCATGCTGGGAAATCTCTTTCGTGAGTGCGCTGTGGTGGAACGTCTCAGTAAAACCGCCCAGAACGAACTCCTCAATATCGTTACGATCTTTCTCGGGATCTCCGTGGG
>WVXP01000262.1 GCA_011773445.1 Pseudomonadota bacterium
CTTGGATAACGCCATCATTTCCCTCCTTATCTCATTGCCGCTGAGCGGCGCCTGCAAGGCTGTGACCGCGAAATGCCACGACGTTTCACTGGGTCCGAAGAACATTCTTAGGGCATTTAATGTTCAATGGTTAGCTCCGTTGAGATTGAGCCCGAAAACACCAGCAATAATGAATGCAATGCTGATTAGCTTAAGAGCCGTTACGGGTTCCCGGAAAGAAATAGAGCATTCCAATTGTTGCTATGAGGGCGGTACCGACACCAGACCAGACTGCATACGTAACACTGACATCAATCCTTCGCAGCGCGAACGTCAATGCCACAAATGAAGCCCCGTAGAATACGAAGAGCAAAACAGACGGAACGAGGTTAGTGAAGCCTTTGGATAGTTTCATTGACGTCGTACCGGCAACCTCGAGAAGAATGGCCCAAGCAAGGTAGAACCAATATTGCATCTTACATCCCCTTTCTCAGTCGGTTTGGCAACTGGTACTGTATGGCTCTTTACCCAGGTAGACGGATGACATCGGTAGGCATTACACGGGGGGGTCTTCGTGGTTCAGTCGGGCCGCCGGCAGGTACAGTCGAGGCACCCATGCTCGGCGCAGCTTCCGCAGCTCAGCTCGAGCTGTTTGCGGAGCGACGTCCGGGCGCGGTGGAGTTTCACTCGCGTGTTGTTGGCTTTCATGCCCGTCTCTGCCGAAACTTCGGCAATGCTCGCGCCCTCTAAGTCAACGCGCCTGAGCAGCGCAGAATAGTCGTCCTTGAGCGTCGGCAACAGATCGTTCACACACTGGCAGATGGCGCGTTCGAAATCTGGCTCGGGCGTCTCCGTCTCGGTGCTCATTCCGGCCACGCGTTTCAAGGCACGGTGTTCGGCATCCCGGTGGCGGTAGTAATCGATGACCGCGTTTCGCAGTAGGCGGTAGAACCACGCCACAACGGTCTCGCCGTCGCGAATTGAATGCGATTTCTCCACACTCTTGACGAAGGCAGCTTGGAGGATCTCCTCGGCGTCGGATGGGTTCCCCACACGACGCGTAAGGAACGACAGGAAGCGCCGGTGATTGTCAACAAGCGTTGCGATTACAGGGGAGGTCTGGCGTCGTGCAGCTTCCATATGTCTCTGTCTCCCATTGTTCACCACGTCTTGATTCCCTTATGCCCACTGCAATCTAGGAGATGTTTTTGGCTATTTACCACAATGTGGTAATTAATTCAATCAATTTTCCCCCAATTTTACAAAATCTGGGCGAGATTTGTCGGAGGTGGGATTATTCAAACCGGGTAGGAGTCAAGCCAATTCAAGAAGCAAGGTTTCTAACTCCTTGAGATTCCCCAGATCCCCGTGAATGCAAGATTTCTTTCGCATATCAATAGAATTGGACAGAGGGGTACGGTTTCGAGTTCATCTTGAATCAAATGAAATGTAGAGCCGTTCCTGACATTGCCTTTCATTTGCTCGCCAGAAAGGTGACACAAGGGTGGAGCTTCTTCGTATCTCCAAGGGGCCGAGCACCAGCCCCTGTGAGGCTTCTCAGAGGCTTGGGTGGATTACCAGTTATACGATTCCAAGAACAAATGGGCCTCTTCTATAGCTAGAGTAATATAGCAACTCTTTCGGACCCAGCAATGAGCCGGTCCTAAAAGGCCCCAAAAAACGGTTCGATCCGCCCCTTGGCCTGAGTAAAAAGGGCATGGGTAGACTTGATACCGAGCTCGACGGGGCCGATACCTGGGGAGCCTTCTGAGCCTTTTGGGTAGAAATCAGCTCCCTTGCCGATCTTTCAAACCGTGACCCGGCTATCGCAGGGCGGCTAACTCCGTGTCAGAAAATTACCTCTTCGTCTCCTCGCTTTTATATTCCCCACAACGTAACGGTGAAGTGTGAAACGTCTTAATTCTCTATCCGATTCTCTGCATCCCACACAGATCCGATTGAATCTCCCTTCGGCCACAAACTCCCGACCGCATTTAAGGCAGGTTCGCTTAATAGGTTTAGGTCTCGGTAATTCGGGTTTTTTGATAGATTCCATCGGTATTTAAGGGTCAAAACCCTTGAGTGTTATTCCAGCTTCTCTATCGTGGACACGAAATCTCATTTTCCCCCTTCATTCCCAAATCAGCGGGTACGCCGTTGCAATATTATTTGGATAGCTTTCTGCTAATAGTTTCATAATCCAAGGTGGCAAGGCTATTGAGCAACCATTTTAATTTGGAAAAGTCATCCTTCCCTATGTTGATGAATTTCAATCCATACTTGTACTCGCCCCAATCCCCGGGTCCCCTGATATCCGCCCAAACGATTTCCGCCTCGGCCTTGATGGGCGTTAGACGAAGACCATGGGAAAAGAACACCTCAATCTTGAGCTTTGTACCAATGGGAAACTCCTCCTGCAAATAGACGAGAAGCCCTCCCTCGCTGGCATCGTGGGCAATCCCTCCCTGCTTCTTGCGCACCTTCACCTCGGAATATTTCATGGGGAGATCCACGTTGAGCCTGGGAAACCTCCTCTTCTCGATTGAAACAACCCCTGATTTTACGTTGGGATTTTTCCGATTTTTCTCTTCATTGATAATCAAGATTTTTCTCATGACTCCCCCCCAATAAAAAAAGCCGGTCATCCAAATAGCATAGCGAGTTGGACTCCCGGCCCTGTCTGCCGATACCAAGAGAATTTCAAGTTCCTGTTCTTTTCCCTTAATACTACCGTTCCCGGCGATTGTCAAATTTTGTTTGCACCTAAAGGGTCAAAAAAGCTCCTCGGCTTGCATATTTGCGTTCAGAGACGTTTCCCCACCATCTAAATGCGGGGGGGCCTTTATTTGAGCAGGGTAAGTGATTCAGAAGCCACTCGCTGGATGGATATCCTTCATGGTAAATAGCCGAGTAGGCCGGGGGAATTTCACCCCCAGCCCCTCACAGAACCGTACATGAACCTCTCAGCTCATACGGCTCGTGCCAGCCATTCTCTCGATGCCTCACGACCTCGAGCCCAAACAGAGAGAAACTCGCTCCTCCCAGTCTCCCGGTTGGCTCG
>WVXP01000212.1:0-226 GCA_011773445.1 Pseudomonadota bacterium
TATGAGCAAAAAACATTTGCAGGAACGCTCAAAGGGGTCTGGGCCACTTGCCTCTCGAGGAGTTTCCTCAGTTTTGTGGACCCTCATGTCCCTGAGGGGCGTTTGCGGAGGCGTTGGGGAACCCATCGAGGGCGGGCAGGAAGGGGAAAACCCCGCCTTCAGACCGGGGAAGGGGCAAGAATTCCCCACCTGTGCGCCCCGAGGGGGTCAACGCGAGAGCAAGGGA
>WVXP01000212.1:236-7080 GCA_011773445.1 Pseudomonadota bacterium
AATTGTCGTGAAACATCAGAAGGTTATAAATTTCTTGTTCTGAAAACTCAGGAAACTCCAGACCTTTTTAGGTTGACACCAAAATCGGAGTATGTTAAAAATTTCAACAATTTTCAAGTCACGGGGTGGGATTTTCCCCGCGCTAAATCCTTAGCTAGAGGGTTATTTTGAAACAACGCAAGTCGGATGGATTGAGTGGTATCGTTTGGAACCTCTTTTCCTCCCTAAGGCTGACGATCTTTCTCCTCATCCTACTGGCAGCCACTTCGGTGTTGGGCACAATCATTTTACAGAATGGGACGCCCGAGCAATATCTTGCTGAATATGGTCCCAATCTCACAAGGGTCCTGGATTTCTTTGGCCTTTTCGATATGTATCATTCATGGTGGTTCCTGGCCATTCTGGCTCTGCTCGTTCTCAATTTGGTTTTCTGTTCCCTCGAACGGTTTCCTATACTCTGGCGACAGATCTTTCATCCGAGGATCGATTTAACCCCCAAGAGCATTCAGGCTCAGCCCTTTACAAGGAACCTCCGGGCTACCAAGGCAGGGAAGGGGCTGGGAGAGGAGATTCAGAAAAATATCCGACACTTTCTCGGCGAACCCAAACGATTTGAAGGATCTGACCGTCTTCTCTTCTATTTTGAAAAGGGACGGTATGGACGTTTCGGGGTCTATGTTGCCCATCTCAGCATTATCATCATCTTGATTGGGGGAATGGCCGGGTCGGTGTTCGGTTTCAAGGGCGTCGTCAGAATTATAGAGGGCGAGACCGTCGATCAGGTTTCCCTGCGGAAAAATGGTCGGTACGTGGGTTATCCATTGGGTTACCAGGTTCGATGTGATGAGTTCGATATATCCTACTATGATACTGGTGGTCCCGAGCAATTTGTGAGTGAATATACAAGCAGTGTCACTATCCTGGAAAATGATCGGGAGGTGCGTCGTGAAAAAATTCGGGTCAACCATCCGATGACGCACGGAGGTTTAAAGTTTTATCAATCCTCATATGGTCAGGAGGCGGAGGTTTTTCTTCAGGTGAGCGAGAGGGAAGGCGATGCCTCCTACGAAGTGCAGATTCGGCAAGGACAGCGAGTGAGAATTCCTGGCGACCGGTCGGCTTTGCAAATGCTCGGTTATTTCCCGGAGGTTCACACCTTTGGCGAGGGGGTTCAGATGGCCCTCTTTTCGAGGGACGAACCCCCACGTCGAATCTGGTTGTTCAGGAAATTCCCCGATTTTGATGAGAAGAGAGGGGGGCGTTTGGTATTTACCCTCAAAGACGTCCTCATTCGGGAGTTCACGGTTCTTCAGGTGGCCAAGGATCCCGGCGTCTGGGTGGTCTGGATTGGGTGTATCTTGCTGATTTTTGGCACGGTTATGGCTTTTTTTGTACCCCACCGTCGACTCTGGGTCCATATCTCGACCAAGAATGGGAAGCCTAGGGAGGTGCTTCTCGGAGGGAACGCCCATCGTAACAAGGTGGGTTTTGAAAGCGAGCTTGCTGGGATTATTCAGCGACTTGAACAAATCGGCCTGAAGGTTACCTGAAGGACTTCCCCAGGCAATTCAAACAACTCAAAACGCCTATGGGTCGGACTGTTCGGTGTATCGTGATCACCGGTTACGGGATCAATTGCGAGCGAGAGATGGCTCACGCCTGTCGGCTGGCCGGTGCCGACGTCGTCGACATTGTCCACATGAGCGAGTTGATCCATGGTGAGAAGCGTCTGGACGATTATCAATTCCTCAACTTGCCCGGAGGGTTCCTCAACGGTGATGACCTCGGTGCGGCGAGAGCAGGGGCGAATCGCCTCCGCTTTACGCAGGTAAAGAGGACCGGCGAGAGGCTCTATGATCAGATTCTTCGATTCATCAGACAAGGAAAACTGGTCTTGGGCGTATGTAACGGGTTCCAACTCATGGTTAAGTCTGGTATGCTGCCCGGGTTTGATGGCGACTATGAAACGCAACAAGTCACACTGACGTTCAATGATTCAGGACGGTTCGAGGACCGATGGGTCTACCTCAAATTCAATCAAGAGAGTCCTTGCATTTTTACGCGTGGTCTCGAGGGTGTCTATCTACCGGTGAGGCATGGGGAGGGGAAGTTTCTCCCCGGGAATGATGGCACGCTGGAAAAGTTGAAAGAGAGAAGGTTGGTCGTTGCTCAGTATTCGGACCGAGATTTTCGAGAGCCCAGCATGAAGTACCCCCTAAACCCGAATGGTTCAGTTGAAGCTGTCGCGGCGATCTGTGATGAGACAGGTAGGCTCATGGGCATGATGCCCCATCCAGAAGCTTACACTCATGTCACAAATCACCCTCGATGGACCAGGGAGAGACTCGACGAGGAGGGAGCAGGGGTAGCTTTTTTCCGAAACGCGGTTGAATATATTCAAGGGAATCTTTGATGGATATTGCAATAATTGAATACATTTATGAGAGGAGGTACGTATGAACAAGGCTGAGCTGACCCTTCAATTGGCTGAGAAGACGAATCTCACTCAGAAAGTGGCCAAAGTCATTGTTGACACCATCTTTGATGGCATGAGGGACTCTCTGGTTCGTGGCGAACGAATTGAGATCAGAGGCTTTGGGAGTTTCGTGATTCGAAACTACGGCGGTTACAGGGGAAGAAACCCGAAAACCGGCGATGTCGTCTCGGTTCCGCCGAAAAAGCTTCCCTTTTTCAAAGTCGGGAAAGAGCTCAGAGAGAGGGTGAACTCCGGTTCTTGATCGGGGAGTCCCACATAAAAGGAGAGGGGGAGTGAGGGCACGAGAAGTCAGAAACACTTCCAGTGGCTGCTCAGTATTTCGCGAATTCTGTCGATCCCCCTCTCGATGATCTTGTAATCATTATTCTCCTGGCTCTGGCACTTCTCTCCATCTATCCAGTCGTTATCGTCTTTCATTTCAAGCAAGACCGCCCTGACTGACTCACTTAGAGCGGTCAGATCGTATCCTCCCTCAAGTGTGACGGCAATCCTGCCCGAGCACGTTGAGCTCGCGATACCCTTCAGAATGTTCATAAGGCGAGCGAACCCGTTCGCTGTCACTCTCATACTCCCCAGGGGATCCCTGTGGTGGATGTCAAATCCAGCGGAAACCAGGATGAGTTGGGGTTGGTATTCAAGGGCGATCGGTTTGAGGACATGATTGAAGATGTTACCGTATTCAGAGTCACCGCAACCGGTGCTTAGGGGGAGGTTGACGGTATACCCCGCGCCCCTTCCCTGTCCGATTTCGTTGGCTGCGCCCGTTCCAGGATAAAAAGGATACTGGTGGGTGGAGAAATAGAGAACGTCACTTTCATCGTAGAAGGCATTTTGAGTTCCGTTACCATGGTGCAAGTCCCAGTCTACGATGAGAATCCGATCAAAACCGTGTCGGCTCTGGGCGTGCCTTGCAGCAATTGCAACATTGTTGAATAGACAAAAACCCATGGCTCTCGCCTTTTCCGCATGGTGACCTGGAGGCCTCACCAGGGCAAAGGCACGATCGATCTTCCGGCCTACGACGGCATCGATCGCTTCGAGAAGCCCTCCCACCGCCCAGACTGCTGCCTCATATGAGTTGGGACAAGTGGATGTATCCGGGTCAAGGCGTACGTAAGGTTTCCCGGCTGTCCCAGCGACTCGATCCACATAGGAAGGTTCATGAACAGCCCCGATCTCCTCTCTGGTTGCAGCTCGCGGAGGAATTTCCAGGAATTGCCCCTCCATCTCCTTCTCACCGAGCGTTTTGTAAATAACCCTAAGACGGTCTGGAGACTCAGGGTGATGGCCCATATCGTGGAGAAGGTAGCGTTCGTCCCGAACAATTCCGACCTTCGCCATCCTTACCCCCTTAATACAAATGATCGCCCCTTTTGCCGCACCGAGGCTATCCTTTTGTCTTTTCCTTGTCAAGACTGACAACTCTGGAGTTTCCTCAGTTTTGTGGACCCTCATGTCCCTGAGCGACGTTGCGGAAGCGGTGGGGACCACTTGAGGCTGAGCAGGAAAAGGAAAACCGCGCCTTTAGAGCGCGGAAGGGGCAGGAATTCCCCGCCGGCGAATCCCAATTGGGTCATCGCGTGAGTTTGGGAGCGAAGGGATATGAGGGTTCCACATAACGATTCGAAATTCTGGCGAAACATCATAAGAATACAAACGTCTCGCTTCGAAAACTCAGGAAACTCCACTGACAACTCACCGGAGTTTCCTGGCTTTTTGGATCCATCTTATAAGCAGATAGCCCAGACCCCTTTGAGTGTTCCTGCAAATGTTTTTTGCTCATAAACCTTAGGCGAGGCGTAAGATCAGCGCCTTCAAGTGTCTGATCCGCCTCAGGCGGAGAGTTTTGAAGGCGCCTGGAGCGAGCCTTAGATTTATCAAAAAACCTTTGGGAAAAGCGAAAAGGGAGTCGGGTATTTGCGTAATGAGGGAATAAATATTAATTGCGAGTTCTTGCATAGCTACATGCCTGGTTTTTGAGGAAACTCCACTGACAACTCACCGGAGTTTCCGGACTTCTTGGCTTTCCCACGGGGGCCTCCAGCCCAGGTTCCCTTGAAGGTTCCTTCGGCAGGGCTTTCTGCGGAATGAATTCTTTTTCCAATTCCTCGAAACCTTGATAAAATGAAAAAACAGGGCTAGAAATGAGACGGGGAGGAGGGCGAATGAAAATTGACGTTTTGTTGGAACGCTATAGAAACCTCAGGCTCACCTATTTTCGTCACCGGAAAGTCACACCCTGGGAGAAGCGGGAAAAAGAGGCAAGTGTCAATGCTTTCATGAATGACCTAAATGCCTATCTTCTGAAAAACCATTGGACTGTCGGAAACCATAACGGCAGGATTCGAGTCTATCAATACGAGAAGGACTCGAGCCTTTTTTTGAAAATCAAGAATTCCATCGATTATTTCGGAGTCCACAGCGTCTATCTCATCGAAATCTATCTTATTCAGAAGCGGCGCATACTCTGGGATAGGACTTTGGCAGACGGTGAATTGGTCTTCGATTACCTGAAGCGAATGACTTGAGGCGGCAGGATAAACGGATTTCGATTCTCGACAATTTTTCTTCTCCGAGGTTCTCAAGATCCAGCACCGAGAGGGAATGGCAAATGGATGCCATATTCTTGGGTACCGGCAGCGCCTGGGGTCTGCCGGAGCACGGCTGCCGGTGTCGAATCTGCCAGAAAATGGGACAGCTCGGGGAGGAGCGGCTTCGGACAGCTCTCTTTCTTGAAGCTGGCGAGCATCTTCTGGTCGACTGCGGTCCGGACATCCGGTCTCAACTGGGGCGGAACGGAATCGAAAATATCGATGCCATCCTGATTACTCACGGTCACGGCGACCATTACATTGGCCTCGACGAGCTAGAGGTCCTCAGGCGCAACGGGGAATCGGTGCAGTGGAGTCCCATTCCCACCTTTGCAAGTGAGACAACCTGGGAGATCATCGAGCGAAGGTTCGACTACCTCGTCGGGAAGCTTCTCGATAAGCGTTTCGTCAAGATCGGTCAGCCCCTGGAGACGTTGAGAACCAGGGTGACGCCTTTCAGAACGACCCACAGCAAAAGCGCAAAGGGAAGTGTTGGATACGTTTTTTCGGAACAAACGATGACGGGAGTCCGGAAACTTGTCTACACATCCGATTTTGTTGATGTTCGAGATGAAGGCTCACTCCTCGGGGAGCCCGATTTCCTCATCGTCCAGTCCCATTTTTTTTATGAGCCGATGGTAAACCGCCCGGGACACATGAGCTTTCAGCGGTCCCTGGAGTTCATTCAAAGATGGCGCCCAAAATCAACGACGTTCCTCGTCCATATCTCAGATGCCGACGCCATACCAGGAGATGAGGCGAACGTGTCCCTGAAGAAAACGGAACCCGTCGAACCCATGATAAATCCGAGAACCGGCCAGCCTTATGGGATCCCGACGTGCCAGGACGAGTGGCAGGAGAGAGTGGAGGAGATACGGATGGATTTGAACCTCCCTTGCAAGATTACAGTTGCCCATGATGGCCTCAGGGTCTCTCTGTGGTAAGGCCGTAGCGATTGTTCTTGAACGAACGCGGAACTCACATGAATTGACGATGAGAATTCCTCGTGCGATTTTCAGAGAAATGGTGGACCACGCGAAAAAGGACTGGCCCAGCGAGTGCTGCGGACTCCTTGCGGGAAAGGACGACCTCGTTACAAGAATCTACCCACTCGACAATCAGGATGGGAGTCGGGTTTCCTACCTTGCCGATCCTCAGCAGCAATTCTTGGCCTTCAGGGAGATAGAAGATTTCGGTTTGGAACTGCTGGCTATTTATCATTCCCATCCCGACACGGAGAGCTATCCGTCACAAATGGACATTGAAAAGGCATTCTATACCGAGGCCTTATACATCATCATATCTCTGGAAAATCCGGAAGGTGAGGTCAAGGCTTTTCGGATTTCTCGCGAGGGGGAAATTGTCGAGGAGAGATTCGAGATATTTTGAGCCTTCGACCTCCGTTTCCTATCCCTGGGATTTGGAGATCGGTAGGTTGAGGCCGTGATCACGGGAGGTCTGAAATGGTGAGGGACGAGGAAATCCACGAGAAACTCATTGAGCGAAGCAGGCAGGAACCCTACGCCAGACTTCTTGGCATCCATGTCAAGAAGCTTGGTAACGGATACTCTCTTGTGGAGATGCGCTTTACCCCTGAGGTCGAAAACATCTTCGGGATGGCCCATGGTGGAGCCATCTATTCCCTCCTAGATGAGGCGTTTCAGACAGCCTGCAACGCACACGGCACGCTGGCTGTGGCTCTCAACGTGAGTGTCGTCTACATCAATTCTCCCGAGCCTGGGGTCCTGCTGCGGGC
>WVXP01000182.1:0-2979 GCA_011773445.1 Pseudomonadota bacterium
TGATTCTGTCCGGCCAGAACCGATCAACGATCTCCTCACCCAGATACCACCGCCACTCTTCTAAGTTGTTCTTCCGGTGGAGGCCTACCGCGCACAGGAGCATGATGTTCTCAAGTTTTGTCCCACCCTTGAGAAGCTCTTCAACGATAATTGGGATGCTGATCTTTCGATGGGCCTTATCGTGGGCTCCACCCTTCACCCTGTCAGGAAAAGCAATGACCACTTTCACATGAGGACCCCCGAACTCCTTGAGAGGCGGAAAACCCAAAGGATTGGCCAGAGCCTTACGAGTTGCCTCAGCCGAATCAACCTCAGGGGGATCACGATATGTCTCCCCATATCTCACAACCGTAGCAGGGTCCGGAAGCTTAATGGACATTTTCACGTCGCCGTAGTCCAGCAACACTTCCTTCATGAATCTAGCCTCCTATCTTGATTCCCAGAAGCTTTTCGTACACCTTAACCCCCGCAGAAGTATCCTCCTCTCCAAAACCGAGTGATCTCGCCAGTTCATTGAGTTGCTGGCATTCCCTAAAGCACATCGATGGAATGCCGCATCTGTGAGCCATCTCAATTCCGAGACCCATATCCTTGTGCAGGTAGTCTATGGCAAAGGCCGGGGAAAAATCCCTCTCAACGATTTTCTTTCCCAGCTCAACGAATAGATTGCTGACCGTGGCCGCACCTGACTCAGCTATGGTTTCGTAGAGGACTTTTGGACTGATTCCTACCTTGGACCCAATTGCGAACATCTCCGCAGTCGCCGCATTGATCGCCCCAAACATGAGATTATTGAGCAGTTTGACGATATGGCCCTGGCCTGAGGGTCCCACATGNNAGGGTCCCACATGAATGAGCCTAGAAGCGATACACTCCAAAGCCGGCCTCGCCTTATCCAAAAACTCTTTATCCCCGCCGACGGGGAGCGTCCAGTGACCACATCGGTGGGGTCTCCCAAGAATAGGGGTATCAAGGTATCCACCACCTTTTGCCAAGACTTTTTCGGCCAGATCCTGGGTGGTAAAAGGGTCGATTGTGCTTGTGTCAGCGATTACTTGGCCCTTCGAAATTGTATCCAAAAGGCCCGCGGGGCCTTCCACGACCTGCTGGACGTCTCCCGGTAGCGGGAGGGACAGAATGATCACCTCGGCTTCCTCGCCCACAGCAGCAGCGCTGGGAAGCATATTGACCCCTGCCTTAGCGGCTCTCTCCTCGAGTTCGGCCAGAATCTCCCGGCCGTAAACCTCGTGACCGCCCTCGATCAATTTTTGGCACATGGGGAACCCCATGGTGCCTATCCCCACTAATCCGACTTTCATATAGACCTCCTTTTTCCCTTACAACGTCCATCTCTTTACACGACGTGGCATTGGTAAACAATAAGCTTACGGTCCCCTTCTTGGACCTGTCCTCTTTTTGGCTCAGTCATACTCGAGAATGAGGAAACGACTGCTGGAACAAAATCTCAACATGATTAACTACTACCAGGCTGTCTATTGTGTCAACCAAATTCATTGAGGGTAGGCTTTTCTGGCGAAAATTCTTGACAATGGGAAATGGTCCAAACTATACTCGGGCAAGCAGCAGACAACGTCACAAAGGAGGCTATCGCCATGTTTAGTCGAAAAACCGTGTTGAATCTTCTCATCTCTTTTGCGGCCATTTTTCTCCTTATCATCACCGTGACTGTGGGCGAGGGAGCTGATTATCCGACAAAGCCGGTCACCATTGTCGTGACCTACGGAGCNNGGGACGAGCTATGCGTCAAAACAGAAGCCTGACGGCTATACACTCTTGGCGGCTCTCCAGGGCCCGCTTATCATCAACCCCCTCCAGGTCAAGGTCGATTATGCTTTCGAAGATTTCGAACCGCTCGCTCAGCTCGTCAGTGCGCCACAGCTTATGGTTGCCAATATCAATTCTCCCTGGAAAAACGCGAAGGAGATGATTGATCATGCAAAAGCCAACCCAGGGAAAGTTAAATTGGGAACAACGGGTTTTGGAAATCTCCCCCATCTGATGACCCTGCGACTACAAGAATTGGCTGGCGTCAAGTTCACCATCATTCCTTTTAAGGGAAACGCCCCTGCGCGGAAAGAGTTGTTAGCTGGACATATCGACGGCTTGATCTCGGTCATGCAGGATGCGTCATATGTGAAAGCGGGGAGCCTGAAGGGTCTGGCAGTGCTGGCCGAGGAAAGATTCCCGGGCCTCGATGTTCAGACTTTTGTCGAGCAGGGATATCCCGACATGGTGGCCGATGTGTGGTGGGGTGTCGCAGCATTGAAGGGGACCCCTGAGCCCGTAAAAGCAAAAGTTGTAGACACTTTTAAAAAGGTCGCCAATGACAAATCGTTCAAGAGTATGATGAATAAAATGGAGATGCCCATCGTCTATATGGGCCCCCAGGAGTTTAACGAGAAGTGTGCGAAACTCCAGGCCTTCTTCCCTGGCTTTGTGGAATCTATGGGCTTGCTGAAGAAGTGAGATGTTCGGGGAAAACGGGATGGGACGGATTCATCCCAATATGATTATCGGTGGGGTGTTACTCATCTTCTCGGTTGTGGTCTACCTCATTATCCCCATCGAGATTCAGGCGCTCATGCGTTATGATGCATCGATGGGGTTGTCCCCTGCCGTTTTCCCCAAATTCTCCGTATTCCTCATAGCGGGATTCAGCGTTGTCCTCATACTCTCCGGTCTCCGTTCAAAAGACGTCATCTTTAAGGAAGATCGGCGGACACCGAGACTGGGCAACCGAACGAGGGTGATCACAGCATTTGCCATCCTTGTAGCTTATGTCTACCTCCTCGGGATAATCGGCTATCTTTTGCTCACCCCTTTAGCCCTGGCCTTTCTCATGTGGTACTTCGGGGAGAGACGGTGGTTCGTGATTCTCTCGGTCGTGATTTTGACGACAACAGGCCTTTTCTACTTTTTCCGTTACATTATGTACATCATCCTACCTGAGGGTATCTT
>WVXP01000182.1:2997-4421 GCA_011773445.1 Pseudomonadota bacterium
GTGGCCCTGCTCGTTCCTGTAACATTCAAAATGAACCCTGTGGCCGGACTGGCGATGCTGATTGGCGTTTACAAGGGCGGCATCTACGGAGGCTCTATCACTGCGATCCTCATCAACACACCTGGCACTCCAGCGGCAGCGGCCACAGCCTTGGATGGCTATCCTTTGGCAAAGAAGGGTAAGGGTCTCAAAGCACTAAAAATGGCGATCTACGCCTCGGTAATTGCCGACATCTTTAGCGACATCGTCCTCATCCTCGTTGCCGCTCCTTTGGCCATTGTTGCCTTAAAACTCGGTCCCCCTGAATTGACGACCCTCCTCATTCTCGCCCTGACCATTGTCGGGTTGGTCTCTGGTAAATCTCTCATCAAAGGCTTACTCGTCGCGTCTCTCGGTTTATTGTTTTCAACGGTAGGCATGGATTTCATGACCGGAACAACCCGTTTTGCCTTCGGCTCTCTTGAAATGGCCAAGGGCCTTCCATTGATCCCAGTACTGATCGGCCTTTTTGCCATCCCCGAGATTCTCATCCAGGTCGAGGAGAGAGCTCGAGGGCCGGGAAGCGTCGTTTTGAAGAAATCCCCGAGAGCCGAAGATAACCGTGTTAGCCTTCAGGAGATGAAGGCCTCCATCAAGACCATCTTCAGGTCGGCAATCGTCGGGACCTTTATCGGAGCAATCCCGGGCATTGGGTCGGTCATCTCCTCTTTTATCAGCTACGGTATGGCAAAAAGGGGATCGAAGAATCCAGAAGAGTTTGGCGAGGGATCTTTGGAAGGCGTGGCAGCGGCAGAAGCGGGCAATAACGCCGTCTGCGGCGCGACGCTTATCCCGCTACTGACACTTGGCATTCCGGGAGATTCGATCACCGCAGTGATGCTGGGCGCCTTTCTGATCCAGGGGCTGGTCCCCGGGCCCGAGCTTATCGGCAAGCATGGGGATGTCATTTATGGGGTATTTGTTGCTCTGATTGTCGGCAACTTTGCAAATCTCATCATAGCCAATGCTGGCATCAGATTCTTCGCTCGAATTGCCGGCACCTCCAAAACAATTGTATTTCCTGTCGTTTGCATTCTGTGTGTCGTCGGCTCATACGCCATCCAAAACAGCCTCTTCGACGTAAAGACCATGCTTTTTTTTGGCGTCNNTTCCCGATTCCACCCCTATTGATCGCCTTTATCCTGGGGCCCATGGTGGAGGATCCGCTGAGACAGTCGCTCATTATTTCGGGTGGAAACCCGGTGATCTTCTTTACCAGCCCCATCGCATTGGCCTTTATCGTCTTGACTGGCCTGTCTATCTTTGCAGTGGTGTGGAGACAGATTAGAGGCAGGCCATCCAAGCCGTAAGTCCACCTGAGGGAATCGGGAAGGACTCGATTCGTCCGTCTCGATCGTGAGGGATTCAAGCGACGGATTGAGCTC
>WVXP01000186.1:0-4606 GCA_011773445.1 Pseudomonadota bacterium
GGTGAACCATTCGAGCCAACTCCTGGAATTCACCTCGTTTTCCTGAGGGAGCCGAACGGTGCAGTTATCGAGTTAGCCCAGAGAGACCCCGAGGTCTTTCAAGACGCTTTGGCTAAAGGAAGTGTCGACTGGTAGTGCTTCCGTTTTATGGGGAAGGGGGTTTTCGGGAGGATCTTATAAAGCAGTTTTTTCGAATGTCGATGCTCAATGCCTTGATTTTATTATCAAAGGATGTATTGCAGGGAGTGAGCAGGTTTAGAGTCTTTATCTAGTCAAAGTTGAATGATTTCGTAAAAGTCGGAGTCAGACGGCAAAGAAAAAAGATCCAGATGCAAGGCGCGCAAATCCTGAGGAATGAGGCGTACNNAGCAGCTTCTCTATCCCATATCTCTCGATATGGCTGCCTTCAATTTAACAGGGCAGGGGATGTAGCGCAACGCCGCAGATGGACTTTTTGCGAAGCCGAAAAGTGGACGGAGAAATTGAGGAGGTATTCAAATGGATTACCCGCAGTTTGGCCTGATAAGACAACGGTTTCCTGAGTCTCCAAAACCCGATCCCAAGGGATGGTTACTGGCGGAGTTCGAGCGAACGGGCCTGCTTAAAAACGTAAAGAAGGGTGATCGGGTTCTCTTGACGGGTGGTAGCCGAGGCATAGATTCCATGAAAGATGTGCTGGCGTCATGTGTAGCAGCGATAAGGGAAGTTGGTGGTGAGCCATTTTTGTGTCCGGCCATGGGAAGCCACGGTGGGGCAAAGGCCTCAATGCAGGTGAAGGTTCTGACCCACCTGGGCATAACTGAGCA
Organism: Pseudomonadota bacterium; assembly: GCA_011773445.1. Taxonomy (GTDB): domain Bacteria; phylum Desulfobacterota; class BSN033; order WVXP01; family WVXP01; genus WVXP01. The sequence goes on from WVXP01000186.1 coordinate 807, forward strand.
GTCCATGGGAGCTCCCATCTATTCCGATTGGGACATTGTTGAGGTTGGTCGGGCTGAAGGAAATGTTCCCGTTTATGCCGACAGGGCGGCAGTCGAGGCAGACCACATTCTTCTCGTCAATCGTGTCAAGGAACACACCGAATACATGGGGGATACCGAGTCCGGCATCCTGAAGATGGCGGTGGTAGGACTCGGACGGCAACCTGGTGCGGAAACTATGCACCGATTGGCCGTAAATATTACCTACCTCAAGGCCATAAAGTCCATTGCGGGAGTTCTCTTCAAGGAACTCAACATCCTCGGAGGGATTGCCCTTTTGGAGGATCACCGCAATCAGCTTCGGCGTGTCGAAGCGGTTCCCGCCCGGGATGTCTTTGATCGGGAGCCAGAGCTCTTGAAGGAATCACAGGAACACCGGGCAATGCTGCCCTTTGACCAGCTGGATATCCTGCTGGTGGACCAAATCGGAAAGGACATTTCGGGCTCGGGTTTTGATACAAAAGTCATAGGCCGTATCATGAACATCTACGAGAAGGAATGCGAGACCCCCAAGATAACCCGAATCGTATTCAGGGATCTGAGCGAGGGGTCGGAGGGTAACGCCACTGGACTGGGGCTAGCGGATTACACCACGCGGCGGGCGGTTGAGAAGGTCGATTTTGAGGCCACAAGGATAAATTGTGTGACCGGCGGGTCGCCGGAAAAGGGGCGTATACCCATTACATTGCCCACGGATAGGGCCGCTGTTGACGAGGCCTTTGGGACCATCGGATTATGGACGCCCGAGGCGGTTAAGGTGGCCTGGATTTCGAATACAAAGGACCTGGAATGGCTGGCCGTGTCGAGCGCCTTAGTGGATTCCGCCCTGGACCGCTCAGACCTCGAGGTCAGGGACGAATTATTCGATTTTCCCCTCGATTCAACGGATAATCTGCCGGATTTGGTGACTCTCTTACCAAAACAAGAGGGATAAGGAAGGCCGGAAGGGTTTTAGGAGGCTGTTGTCCAAATCCCCCTTCGCCGTCTGAAAAGAATTCTTGACCATTCTGAGGTTCGCTTCACTGCAAAGAGCGTCCAGGCGCTCCTTTGTCCCTAAACGTCGCCCTGCGGGGTCAAACATTAGATTTACGGCCGTTTCGCTTCATAATTCTGAGATGGGCAAATTTCGGGGGTTTTGAAATAAAAACGGGTTATTTAGTCTTAGTGAAGATTCTTGGAGAGTGAAAAGCGATGGATGGAATCGATATTGATTTGCGTTAGAAATCTTGCATTCATGTGGATCTGCGGAAATTCAAGAGTTAGAACTATTGCATTTTGACAGGACCACTAAAGCCATTTGGTAAAAGCCCTCATTACTGGAGTCCAGGTCATTTCAACCCCGCCTTGCGCAGGGCGTCAATAACGAGCTCTGAATCGGCTTGATTCTTGAAGGGAAGTGTCTTTGCGTAATACTCTAGTGAGAACTTGGGATCTATCCTGAGGACTTCTGCGGCTTCCGCACGGGCCTCCTCCTCCCGGCCTCCCATACTATAACTGGAGGCCATGATAATGTGGGCCATGAGATCGTCAGGGTTGTGTCGGAGCGCTTTCTGCACGGTTGCAATCGCCTCCTCATACTGTCCCGTCAAGCAATAGGCGTCGCCCAGGCTGAATAAGTACCAGTTCGGAGGCATCGGGTTGAGACGTGTCGCTTTCTTAAGCAGCGTAATCGCTTCTTCCGGCCTGCCCACATAGCGAAGAGTCATAGCCAAATGTGCATGGGCGTCAGCCCCATTCGGACTAAGGGCGACACCCCGTTCACCCTCGGCAATGGCCTCCTCATATTGCCCTATCATCAGGTAGATATGGCACAACAGGGAGTGAGGAGAGTCGAGGGTGTCACTCAAGGCGATGGCCTTTTGCGCCAGTTCGGATGCCCGCTCCATAGATTTTTCGGGAGACTCACTCGAGCCAAACCACACATCCATCAGGTGGGTCCAGCCCAACATCGTGCAGGCCGTTGGATTCTCGGGGTCTAAAGCGATGGCGTCCTCAAACATCTGCCGGGCCACGACGTTACCATCCCTATTGAAACGAAAAAAATGCTGCGACCCTTGTAAGACCTTCAAAAAGGAATCGAGATTTCCCGTACCCCTATCATACAGGCGGGCTTGCTCCCCCTCGGTCAGCGTCACTCGCAGGGCCGTAAGGATCTTGATCGTGATCTCATCTTGTAGAACAAATATGTCTTTTAGATCCCGGTCGAAGCGCTCCGCCCACAAATGATGCCCCGTAAGCGCATCGATCAGCTGGGCAGTGATCCGCACCCGATCTCCCGCCTTGCGGACACTGCCCTCCATCACATACCGTACACCAAGTTCCTCGCCCACCTGCTGGACCCTGACCGGCTTTCCCTTGTAGGTGAACGTCGAGTTCCGGGCAATCACAAACATCTTGTCGACCTTGGAGAGGCCCGTGATGATTTCCTCGGTTAAACCGTCGCTGAAATATTCCTGCTCCGGATCTCCGCTGATGTTATCAAACGGCAGGACAGCGAGAGAAGGCTCCTCAGGTAATGGAAGTGCCATCTTCTCTTTGCCAGCGACCGTAACTCTTGGCTCCATCAATACCTGATAAGCTCCCACCGGTTTGGCGATGTTCTTCACTGTCTGCTCGCCTAGATAATCATACCCCAGAGGCAGCTTGGTCTCGATTTGATCGAAGGCCGTCTTGGAGATACAGATACCCCCGGGGTCTGCTAAACCCTCCAGCCTAGCCGCGATGTTCACGCCGTCTCCATAAATCCGATCTCCCTCTTCGATAACGTCCCCAAGGTTGATACCGATGCGGAATTCCATCCTGCGGTCTTCCGGTAACTCGGCATTACGGGCCTGTAACTCTTTCTGTACAGCCACGGCGCACTGGACAGCATCGACCACGCTGGTAAATTCAGCAAGCAGGTTATCCCCAGGAGAATCGACTACTAGCCCCCGATGCTGCTTGATGAGTTCTGCCATAATGTCACGATAGGTGGTTAGGGTCTTAACCGTTGCGGCCTCATCTTCGCCCATCAGACGGCTATACCCTGCCACATCAGCACTGAACATAGTGGTAAGCTTGCGTTTAAAGCCTTCAATGTTCATCGGAACCCCCCTTGATGCTTATTAGGAGTGGGAGAGAATAAAAAAGCATTTACCAGGAGCAGTTTATGAGGGAGTGGGAAGATCAGGTAGTCTCTCTCGAATAAGGACGTGCTTGACGTGAAGGACAACAGAGAACCTGCCAGTTTCATAGCTCCCCCTGGTCTTTTTTACCACGAGGGTTTTCAGATTGCAACTTCCCACTGTGAAAGGAGGCATTCTATCCTGCTGATGCGACTTGTTTATTACATAGTAGATGAATCAAATGGTTTGGCCCAAACTCTGAATGGTATCGATTTGAAACGCTAACTGCGCCACGAGGCTGCACAGAAGATGAGGGAGGGCCCCTCGAAGCCGGCTTGCAGGAGCAGGCTTCAAACCGCCTAAGGCTGCTCTGGTAAAGAGCCAGGGTGGTGAGCGTTAAGGAAAAGTCACGGCTAAGACTGTGGCAGGTGAGGATCAGGGAGACGAGCGTAAGCGAATCACTGATGAGGTGTCGAAATCAATAGGGTGGCGTCAAAACTGGGGGCTTAGCGTACTCCAGGATAAGTCCAGGGGGAGCCTGCTTACTGCCTGGGCGGCGCCCGGCGTAAAGGTGGCATGACCCTGATCCAGGCTTCTGTGTGGAACGTGGGAACCTCCTGTATGATGCGAAGAGAAAACCCTATAAGTGGAGGACCC
>WVXP01000186.1:4672-4871 GCA_011773445.1 Pseudomonadota bacterium
ATCCCGTAGTAGTGATGAAGTTCTTGTAATGAGCATGGAGCGAAGGGGATGGGCCAGCTCACGGAGGGTGGCTTGCCAACCAGGAGACTGGGAGGAGCGAGTTTTTCTGTGTCGGCTCGAGACCGTGAGGCATCGACAGAATGGCTGGCACGAGCCGTATGAGCTGAGAGGTTCATGTACGGTTCTGTGAGGGGCTGGG
>WVXP01000244.1:0-2951 GCA_011773445.1 Pseudomonadota bacterium
GCTGAAATACTCATACTCTTTTTGGTTATATTCCCAAAGGTCGAGGGCCCAGAGGTCCACGACGTCTGATTCACTCGCCCTTCGACTCAATTCCAGAGATCTGTAAATCCGTTGAAGGAGATTGAGAAACCCCGGATCTTTTGGCTCAATCTTTTCAGCAGCCTCGAGCCGAAAGATGAGATGCGGGCTTTCATCCTGAACAAAGAGAGACAGGGATCGGATGCGGTCAATTGTCGCAGCAAGGGGTGCCTTCACGGGGTCCTCGAGTTGTTTTGATCTATTTTGGCATTTCTGACTGGAATTTGCAAAGCGCCTCCTTTCCCTTCCTTTTGTCGGACCAATAGCCGAGCAACCAGGCCAAGCTCGGCTGCCGCCATGGCATCGGCGACAGTGGAAGCCGTTCCAGCCCCGTTAAAGTCATTCATGAAGTCAAGAGTTTTCGATAACTGGAGTTTCCCCATTTTTGAGGGAACCTGCTGTCTCTGAGCGACGTTTGCAGGGGAATGGGGGCAGCACTGCCCGGGCCGTTCCCAAATGTTTTTGGAACACTCTGGTCATGGCTTTGCACCAGTACTTAGCCAGAAAGTGGGAAAGGAAGCTCTGAGCGCGAATTAAGATTTTTTCGCTTACAATCCTTAGCGAGGCGTAACGGCCGCAAATCCAACTGTCTGATCCGCCGGAGGCGGAGAGTTTTGGATTTGCAGTGGAGCCGCGCTTTAGAATTGTCGAAAAAAGGTTTTGAGCAGCGAAGGGCGCTCCTTTTCCACTCTCATCGGACAAAAGTCGAGAAAAGGGATTTGGGCAACAGCTCGTTCCCACCTGACCCGCCAACGGCGCGAGAGAGGGTCACCGCGTGAGCTTGGGAGCGAAAGGATAGTAGGTTCCCACCTGAGAACTCGAAAATATTCAAAGAAATCTGTAACTTGTAAGACATGTCCTTCGGGAAATGGAGAAACTCCTCCTTTTGATAAGGCTTGGATATTCCTCCTTGGAATGACGCGTTCTTTCTCGGCAGGATGATTTGTGGCTTTTGCTATTATGTGCTAAAAAAAAGCAGTCTGAAAAGCAAGGTTTTCGCCCGGTGAAAAGGAATTTCGTAGAAGATGTTGTACTCGACGTCAAAAACCTGAGGACCTTCTTTTACACATACGAAGGCGTAGCCAAGGCAGTTGATGGGGTCAGCTATTCTCTAGGTGCAGGGGAGCCTCTTGGAATTGTGGGTGAGTCTGGCTGCGGTAAGAGTGTCTCCGCTCTTTCCGTACTGCGGCTGATCCCTGATCCTCCTGGACGAGTCGTGGACGGAGAGGTTTTCTTCAAGGAGACGAATCTGCTAGAGCTCTCTTACGAGGAAATGCGCCAGATTCGAGGAAACCGGATTTCCATGATCTTTCAGGAACCCATGACCTCTCTTAATCCTGTCTTCACCGTGGGAGACCAGGTCGGTGAGGCTTTTCGCCTCCATCAGGGGCTCGACCGTAAGGGAGCCCTTGAAAAAAGTATTGAGATGCTGCGCCTTGTGAACATCCCGAGCCCAGAAAAGTGTGTCGATCGTCATCCCCATGAGCTGAGCGGAGGGATGCGTCAGCGAGCCATGATTGCCATGGCCCTCGCCTGCAACCCTGAAATCCTGATTGCCGACGAGCCTACGACAGCGCTCGATGTCACAATTCAGGCACAGATTATTGATCTCATGCTCCAATTGAAGGAAGAGCTCGGAATGGCTATTGTCTTAATTACCCATGATCTTGGGATCATCGCGGAAACGGTGAAAAGGGTGATTGTCATGTATGCTGGCAAGATCGTCGAGGAGGCACCAACTCGAACCATCTTCAAAGCCCCTCTTCACCCCTATACCCAGGGGTTGCTGCGATCGATTCCACGGCTGGGAGACAAGGTGAGGTCTGGAAAGCTTCGCCTCGAGGAGATCCCCGGCGTTGTCCCATCTCTCTACGAACTTTCCGAGGGATGCAAGTTCTCTACACGGTGTCGCTACAAGACAGAAGTTTGTGAAAAAGAAGAGCCTGAGTTGGAAGAGATCGAAAAGGGTCACCTCTGCCGGTGTTGGCTGACGCCTGGGAAAAGCTAGGATTCAATCAATGGCTGAGCGGCTCCTCGAAATTGAAAACCTAAAAAAGTACTTTCCCATTAGGAGTGGGATCTTTCAAAAGACCGTTGGCTTTGTGCATGCTGTGGATGGAGTCAGCTTTTTCCTCAACCGGGGTGAGAGCCTGGGTCTTGTAGGGGAGAGTGGGTGCGGTAAATCCACCACGGCCAGGGCCATTCTGAGACTCATCGAGCCTACGGCGGGTAGGATTCTGTTCGAAGGCACCGATGTTCGACAGTTGGAAGACAGGGAGCTTCGCAATCTAAGGCGGGATATGCAGATTGTTTTCCAGGATCCTTATGCGTCATTGGATCCGAGGAGAACCGTAGGTCAGACCATCGGGGAACCCTTAGACGTTTTTGCTGCGTACTCGAACAAAACCGAAAAAGGAGAGAGAATTGCCTACCTGTTAGAGAAGGTCGGTCTTCAGCCTGAGCACGCGTGGCGATATCCCCATGAATTCAGCGGCGGTCAAAGGCAGAGAATCGGCATTGCCCGCGCGTTGGCTCTAAACCCGAAACTTATCATTGGTGATGAGCCGGTTTCGGCTCTCGACGTTTCGATCCAGGCCCAGATTATCAATCTCTTGGAAGACATTCAGAAGGATTTCGACCTCTCATACATTATTATCGCCCATGACCTGGCAGTGGTGGAGCACGTCTGTGATCGGATTGCTGTGATGTATCTCGGAAGAATCGTCGAGTCTGCTTCAGATGTTGAGCTGTATACGAACCCCAAACACCCCTATACCCAGGCCCTCCTTTCGGCCGTGCCTGAACCAGACCCTGATGTCAAAAAGGAACGGGTCATTCTGACGGGAGATGTTCCGTCTCCGAGCAACCCTCCT
>WVXP01000244.1:2971-4565 GCA_011773445.1 Pseudomonadota bacterium
TGGTGGATATCGCTGGCGACCACTACGTTGCCTGTCACCTCATATCTCCTGCTTCGTAATTGTCTTTCGTGCACAGTAAACCCCAAGGACAAATTTGCAGCGAAGGTGCTCCTCAGCCAAGTTGTATTTGTTCACCACGGAGCCGCAGAGAACGCAGAGGCTTCTGTCTTTTTTGCCCATCGGGAGCCGGCGATGGGCAAAAACAACGCAGCCCTTCGGGGAGTGGTTACGACTCCTGTCTGAAAGGCTGATGCTTTTCCTTTGCCGCCCTCTCCCGGCAAACGAAAAAGTCCAATCTCTGTGCTCTCTGTGACTCTGCGGTGGGACTAACAACCTGCTCAGCCACGGAGTTTTGGATCGGCAATGTCTCTTAACCCGTCTGCAATGAGGTTAAATGAGAAAACGGTGAGGAATATAGCTAAGCCGGGAAACATGGAGAGCCAAGGAGCATTGGTGAGTTGATCAAGACCTGCACGAATCATGGAACCCCAACTTGGTGTCGGAGGTCTGACTCCGAGACCGATGAAACTGAGGCTTGCTTCCACGATGATCGCTGTAGCGATCCACAGAGTGCCCATGACCAGAATGTCTCCGAAAATATTGGGAAGCACGTGGAGAATAATAATCTTGGTATCACTCTGTCCAACGGCCCTTGCCGCTTCGATATAGGGCATTTCTTTGAGGGAGAGTGTCGATCCCCGAGCCAAGCGTGCGATTCGGGGGGTGAGTGCCACGCCGATGGCGAGAATGATCTTCAACAGTCCAGGTCCCATGATGGCCAGGATAAGGAGACCAAAGATGACGATGGGAAAGGACATGAAAATGTCATTGAATCGAGATACCGCACTATCCACCCTTCCCCCCTTATATCCCGCAATGACACCCAGGGGGATGCCGAAAACCATGCTGAACAAAACCGAGGCGATGCCCACTACCAGAGAGACCCTGGATCCCCAGAGGATTCGTGAGAATTCATCTCTGCCGTATCCGTCGGTGCCACACAAATAGGTGAACGAAGGGGGAAAATACTGAAGTTTGACGTTCTGCTCGATCGGGTTATAGGGAGAAATCCATGGCGCCAGGATTGCCAGAGACACGATTAGGGCCGCCATGAATGCCCCGACAATCGAGGTTTTGTTCCGCTTGAACGTGTAGAGAATAAGACCTTTTCGGGTGGCTTGGGCCATACTTCGAACTCGCACCTAATGATATTCAATCCGTGGGTCGATCAGGCTGTACAATATGTCTGTTAACAGGTTGAGTAGAAAAACAGCTGCCGAAAATATGACAATNNNGGGCGGCTGTAGACGATCTCAGTAAGAACAGATCCACCCATCAGAATACCGGCATAGAGTCCAATGACGGTGGTCGTGGGGATGAGTGCATTTCTCAGGGCATGCTTGTAAACGACCATTCTTTCACTGACCCCTTTGGCTCTTGCCGTTCTCACATAGTCCTCCCCAACGACGTTAAGCATAGAGGAGCGGGTCATTCGACTGATAAAAGCTGTCATGATGATTCCAAGGGTGAAGGCGGGGAGGACGAGGTGATACAGTCGACTGCTCAAATCACTTAGGTCTCCCCCACCAATCAC
>WVXP01000244.1:4621-14365 GCA_011773445.1 Pseudomonadota bacterium
CCGATGGGAACCCCCATGAGGATACCCAAAACCAAACCGGCCAGGGTTAAATCAATCGTATAGGGGAGGGCCTGCGCTATTTCTTTTACTACCGGCCGCTGGGTGATAAGTGATTTTCCCAGTCTGCCCTGGCACAAATCTGCCAGAAAGGTCACATACTGGACCATGATGGGCCTGTCTAGGCCCATCTGATGCTCCAGTACCCGGATCTGCTCCTCGCTCGCGTACGTTCCGAGAGCTGCCACGGCAGGGCCCCCTGGAACAATTCGAATCAGAAAGAAGACGACGGTGACGACAGCCCATAGGGTGGGAATGATCAAGAGGGTCCTTCGAATTGTATACTGGAACATGGTTTTTCAACGGAAGTCGAGGACGGGGGGCATGTTGCCTAGCCCCCCCGTCCCGGATCTTGCAGATTCACTTTTCCAAGATTCGGGTGTTCCACTTGATGGTGTCGACTAGCGTCAAGGTCGACTTCATTTCGTACCCGAGATCCACAGAATCCTTCCTGGCAAACACGAATTTGGTTACGCAGAGAGGATAGGCGACTGCATCCTCGAGGATCTTCCTCTGCGCACTGGCCCACAGGGCTTTTTGCTTCTCCATTTGGGTTTCCCCTCTTGCTTGCTCGATCAGATCATCGATCTTGTCGTAGTGAGAGAAGTTGGTGATCGCTGTGGGTGTTGCCACGATTGATTTGGAGTGGTAAAACTGGGTCAAGATGGAATCAGCAACGGGAAAACGGGCACACACATAGAGAACCATGGGGTTGACGTCTTTTCGGATCTGCGAATGGTAAGCACTGTGCGCGATCACATCCATTTTCATATCGACACCGATTCTTCTCAACTGTGCCTGGATCTGTTCCATCGGCCGCCTGTAATCGGACATCTCTGTAATCACCTTGGTGAGACCGAAGCCCTTCTCGAGTCCGGCCTCTTTCAGAAGCGCCTTCGCCTTTTCAGGGTCATNNGGCTCGGTCACGTCCTTTCCAAGAAAATCCATCAACTCTTCTCGATTGATGGCGTAGGCGAGTGCCTTTCTCACCCGGATGTCATCGAGGGGTTTCTTGCTTGTGTTGAAATGGATGGTCAGGGTCTCTCCTGGTCCGAAGATGTCAATAATGGTCCCAGGCACTTTGCCCATTTTGTCGACCCAGGCCTGCTCTCTTTCACCCTCACAGATATCAATCTCGCCCTTGCGAAAGGCCATCTCCCGACTACTCGCATCGGGCATAAACCAGAACTCGACCTTATCGAGGAGCGGTCTGCCTCTGAAATAATCTTCGTGCCTGACCTCGACGAGTTTCTGCTTTGGGACATACTCATCGAGCATAAAGGGTCCCGTGCCAATGGGGTTGGTCTTGAATTTTTCAAGACCCATCTCCTCCACTGCTTTTTTTGAGACGATGTATCCACCATGGTAGTCAGTCAGGAGCCCGAGAACCGAGGGGATCTTCTCTCTAAAGGTGAGGCGCACCGTGTATTTGTCGATAACCTCGACCTTTTCCAATGCATCAAAATCCTTGGCAAATCCAGACGTATCCTTGTTTGCGGCCTTGTCCAAGGAGAACTTCACGTCCTCAGCGGTAAGCTCCCCATAGCCCTTATGAAATTGGACTCCTTTCCGAAGGTAGAAGGTCCAAACCAACCCGTCAGGTGAAATGTTCCACCCCTCTGCCAAGTCGGGTTGAATCTTTTCCGGATCGATATCCCCTGGCTTGAATCGGACAAGGGCATTAAACATCGGGTCGATACAGGCATAGTCGATGGTCGTCGTTCCATAGTGGGGATCGATCGACCGAATGTCTGAGGCCTTTAAAGCGACCCGTACCACCTGCTCTTGCGCATCCGCAGGCGCCGAGAGAATCGCTCCAATGAGTAGGAAAACCATCGTGAAGACAGTGACATATCGTAATTTCATTGCTCATACCTCCTTCCTGAAATCTACACTAGTTCCCATCATATACTGCGAAGCGATCACCCCCTTTCTCGCTCGCTAAGGAACCAAAAACCACCTTCCCTCCCCCTAATCCGATTATTGTAGAATCCGATTTTTTTGTCAAGAAAAACGGGCCTCCCCTTTAAGCCATCGCGTCGAACGTTTCCGCGACGGAAGCCTAGTGCCCGTACTCATTCAATCCATGAGATGAACGTCTCGTGTGAGTTTTGGACAATCTCTGCTTTTGACATCTTATGAAATGAGGAGCGATGGAAAGGTTATCTCCCGTGGATTCTTCTGAATCCAGTCCTCCAACTCTCGATGAGCGAGTAAAGGGTAGGCACGACGCCCAATGTCAGGACCGTGGCAACGGCTAATCCGAAAATGACAGCTACGGCCATAGGTCCCCACCACTGGCTGCTTTCACCGCCGATATCCCACCGGAGCCGGATGAAATCAAAACTAACGCCGGTGGCCATCGGAATGAGACCGAGGATCGTTGTGATGGCCGTGAGCATAACTGGCCTAAACCGCACCGTACAGGCCCTAATCAAGGCCTCTCTAATTGCCAACCCGCGGTTTCGCAACTGACCGATATAGTCGATGAGCACAATGGCATTATTCACCACCACACCGGCCAGACTGATCACACCAATGCCGGTCATGAGAATGCCAAACGGAAGACCTGTGATGAGGAGCCCCAAGAAGACGCCTATCAGAGAGAGGAGCACGGAGGTCATGATAATCAGCGGAAGGCTGATGGAGTTGAACTGGGTGATGAGAACCAGAGCGATGAGAAAGATGGCTGCCACGAAGGCCTTNNGTCGTTTGCCAGCCGTCCCGTCACCTCGGATTGCACAGTCACCACTCGCTTCTGGTCGATTCGATTGATCGACCCCAACCCGCTCGAAACAAAGACCCTGGCAACACTGGTCAGAGGAATAGGACGTCCCTGGCTATCCGAGATGGTTAACCTCTCGATATCCGAAATACTCTGGCGGTCCTTTTCCGGAAGTCTGGCGATGATATCGATTTCCTCGTCCAAAACTCGGTAAACCCCAGCCTTAATCCCGTTAATCGCCGCCTTCACGGTATTGGCGATGGTGAAAGTGTCTAATCCCAGGAGAGACGCCTTTTCCTTGTCAATCTCGACCCGAATCTCTGGCTTGCCCAAAACGTAGTCGTCTCTCAAATCCACGATGCCAGGAATGTCCTTGATTCTCTCTTTCACCTCTCTGGCGAGTATGCCGAGTGTTTCGAAATCCTCTCCCGAGATCTCCAGATTGACCGGAGGACCAGTCGGGGGACCATGCTCCTCTTCTTTTATGGTGACTTCAGCGCCCACGATCGACCGAAAGGTCCGTCTGGCCTCCTTGATGATCTCGGAGGACTTCACCTCCCGATCTCTGGCATCCACGAAGTCGATTGAGACCCTGCTCATATGAGTGCCGCCGCCGCCTTGGCCCAGAGATCCACCCGCGCCCACGGTTGCAATGACGTATTGGATATCGGCATAGGGGTTCAACTCTTTTTCGATGGTTTTGACCAGCTCGTTTGACGCATCCAGATTGGTCCCTTCAGGCGCTTTAACGGTCACGAACGCCCTGTTGGGCTCAACACGCGGGAAAAACTCCACACCCTTTCCCCATGATCCGAAGGCAACGATTGCGAAAATGAGGATGACAAAGGCCAGGATCAAAACCCACAGGCGATGCCTCAGGGCCCAGCGAAGAAACCCTTCATAGGCCCGTATCACTCGGGGGGGATTTCGTCTTCGACTATATGGGTTTCCCACTTTGAGGAAAACCGCGCAGAAAGTTGGATTGACCACCAGGGCGACAAAAAGAGAAGCAGAAAGAGCAATAATCAGAGTTCTCGGGAGATAGCTCATGAATTCTCCCATGATTCCCGGCCAGAAAAGCATAGGAAAGAAAGCACAGAGGGTGGTGAGAGTCGAGGTGATAACGGGCCAGGCCACCTCGGAGGTGCCGGTGAGAGATGCCGGGATTCGGTCCTCTCCCTCCTGCATGTGACGGTAGATGTTTTCCACAATAACAATGCCGTTGTCGACGAGCATACCCAGGGCCAGAATCAGGCTAAAAAGGACGACCATGTTGAGCGTGATACCGAGGCCCTGGAGAACCCCAAAGGAAATCAGCATGGAAAGGGGGATGGCCATCGCCACAAACACGGCGCTTAAGCCCCCGATGAAGGAAAAAATCACGGCCAATACGAGAACCAGCCCGGAAAGAATGTTGTTCTGGAGATCGTTCAACATGATTCGAATGTCTTTCGACAGGTCAGAGGTGATCGCCAACGTAACCCCTGCCGGGACGCTGGCCTGGAAATCCTTGAGGATGTCCTTAATCGTATCGGTAATACGGATCACGTTTTCTCCAGATCGTTTCTGAATGGAGAGAGTCACGCTCTCCTTATCGTTAAACCGCGAATGGCTCGTTCTCTCCTTGAATCCGTCGATGATTCGGGCTACATCACGCAAGTAGACGGGTTTTCCGTCTCTGACGAAGACGACGAGGTTTTGGATTTCCAGAGGTGACTTGAAATCTCCCGGGACTCTGAGGAGGTATTTCCCTGTCCCAATGTCGAGGCTTCCGCCGGGAAGGTTGATGTTACCTCGTTCGACGGCTTCGATAATCCGACTGAAAGGAATGTTGTAAGCGGCGACTCGATCGATATCAAACTCGACCCGGATCTCCCGCTCCAACCCGCCTGTGATAGAGGCATCAAGGACTCCCGGAATGGCCTCGACCAGGTCTTCCAGATCCTCGGTAATGTCTTTTAACTGAAGTGGACTCATATCGCCAGAAACATTGATAACCATGATCGGCCAGTCAGAGAAGTTGATCTCCTGTATTTCTGGTTCGTCGGCATCGGCAGGGAGTTCGGGCTTGGCTTGGTCCACCTTGTCCCTGACCTTCTGCAGGGCATCATCGATGACGACGTTGGGAAAAAACTTGATGGTAATGGTGGAATTTCCCTCAGCCGATGCTGATCTGATTTCTTCCACGTCGGCTATTCCCTTGAGTTTCTTCTCGAGGGGAACGGTCACGAGCGTCTCGATATCTGAGGGGGCGACACCCTCGTAATTCGTGGTAATAATGATATAGGGAATCGTAATGTCAGGGGCGGCCTCTCTGGGGAGCGTCTGGTAGCTGTAAAAGCCAGCTACAGCAATGAAGAGAACCAGGACGAAGACCGTTGTCTTATGCTTGAGGGACAGATCCGTGATTTTCATCGCACAGCTTCCTGAGCGAGCACTTTATCACCATCGCTGAGATCCCTGTGGCCTTTGACAATCAGGTGGTCCCCCGGCGAAAGGCCCGTAAGAATCTGAATCCGACTGTTTTCGATCACGCCCAGTGCCACGATTCGTTCTCTGGCGACACCCTGATCCTCGACAAAGACGATTTTTCTATCGCCTCGATCCACGATGGAAAAGAGGGGAATCGCGATTGCATTGGGGAAGGTTCTTTTTACAATCGTAATTCGACCGATCATTCCTGGTTTGATCCGGAAGGTGGGATTATCCAAAGCCACCTTGAGGGTGAATGTTCGGGTGATGTTATCGCCTTTGGGAGAGAGATAGATAATTTTCCCCTGAAATGCCTCGTTTCCGAGGGCGTCGAGGGTTACCCGCACTATTTTGGAAATACTGACAAAAGGGACATCCATCTCAGGAACAGCTCCAACGATTTTGACCCGATCCATTTCCACCAGATCCAGAATGGGATCTCCCACACTCACATATTCCCCAGCGTCTACGTATGTAAGGTTCACCAACCCGGTGATAGGGGAACGGATGGTTCCCTTGGCGAGTTGAATTCGGGCAACCTCTAAACTCTTCAGGGTCGAATCCCGTTCTGCTATGGCCATATCGAGCTCCTCTTTGGGAAGGAACCCTTTACGAGATAGCATCCTTCGACGTTCGAGTTGGTTATCCTTGAGGCGGTAGAGAGCATCAGCCTTCTCCACCTCTGCTTGAAGGGCCTGTGAATCGATTTTGACAAGAACATCTCCCTTGCGAACATTCTCGCCTTCCAGGGGTCCAATCCATTCGATCTTTCCGGGAACCTCGGCGCTGATTTCGATGTCCTCCCATGGTTCGATACTGCCGGGAAGGATAATCTGGTCCTTGACCAGAGATGGTACCACCGGAATAACCACGACATGGGTAACTTTTTCTGGTGGCGGTTTTTCCGCCGCTCCCTTTTCACCACACCCAGAGAGGACTAAAGGCAGAACGAGCACCAAAACAAAAGAAATGCTCAGAAAGGTGATCCTTCGTTTCATCCGGTCTCCTCGTCAACCTGTTTGATTCCATGATAGAGGATTTCAACACTTCTCTTGGCGGTCTCCTTTGAAATTTTGCCCTGACCGTAAACCTGGTCCATGGCATAGATGTTTACAATAGCAAGCAGCGCGACGGCCAAGCCCTCGGTGTGTTTTCCATTCAGTTCTCCCCTCTCAACGCCTCGATTCACGATTTCTTTGAGGGCCGCGAAGTTAGCCTGGGAGAATCTATCAAAATCATAGGGGGGCAAATCGCTTGGAGGGTTGCACAACGCGCCGTAGCAAAGCCGAATCAGTGTTTGATTTTCGTGGCAAAAATCCAACTGAAGTTCGATCAGTCGGACGAGTTGGTCAACCGTGGTGCCTTCTGCGTCGCTTGCCGTTTCCAGCACACCGCGATATTTGTTCAAAACCTCCTCGAGCAGGGTCAGGTAGAGTCCTTCCTTGTTTTTGAAGTAATAGTAAAGAACCGGTTTGGTCACCCCTGCGAGGTGAACGATCTCTCTGACGGCGACGCCATCATATCCCTTTTGCGAAAAGAGGCAAATCGCACTGGAAAGGATCTTCTCTCTCGCGCTTTTTCCTGGCTTGGTATGAATTTCAAGCATGAAGCGGATCTCCATTTCATTGAGTACTTACCTACCGGTAAGTATATACTCTGGCGACATGAATATCAAGAAAAAAACAGCCGGTGTTTCCTCAGCTTTGTGGACACTGATGTCTCTGAGGGACGTTTACGGAAGCGCTGGGCCATCCAGATAGGTCAATAGATAAAGGCTAAAGGCCAAAGGTTTCTTGGGAATGCATCTCCTTGCACCTTTTTGCCTTTTTCCTTTGTCCTGCAACAGCGAAATCTGCGAATCCCGCGAGGGTCGGCACGAGAGCAAGGGATCGAAAGAGTCCTTAGACTCACCCCCTTTCGCTCAAAACTGAGATGAATGGAATATTTTTCCAAGGCTTGATAGTTTTTTCAGAGATCGAACACCATGATGGATCATGCAGACCTCGCCCAATCTCTGCCTTGACCCAGGTCGTAGAAAACATGGATCCGAATCCTCATCTCATTCCCTCCCTCGGCGATCCCTAGGCCGCGGAATTTTCAGCGAAACTTCAATTATTTGCCGCGGAATTGATCGGAAATGGACCACCGGCCCTCTGTTGAAATCGCTCAGAAATCGTACTATAATAATGTTGGCCAAAGAGGGTTTGGTTTGTTCCTTTGGTGGTATAGTTCTTGCAGTGAACGTTCGAAAATGTTCATAGGTGAGATATGGCTCTACCCCTTGGCCCGTAGCGTGGTTTTTCCGACATCGGTTCGGTTATAGACGAACGAATTGATCTCGTGAAGCAGGTAGTTCCTCGTTCTTGTAGCGTTCGCGCGACATCTTGAAAGGGGGGAAACCTGCTTTTTTGTTTGACTAACGGACCTGAGCGAATGCTCGATTTTTATTGGAACTTTAGAGAGATGTGGCCACTTAAATAAACATTATGCTTCCCCGAGCAAAGGAGGCCCAACATGTCCAAGATCGACTTCCAGAAAATCATTGAAGAGTCCAGGAAGGAAGAGCAGGCGACCCGGTGGGAAGGAACATGTCTCGAGTACATGGAGCTCATAAAAAAGAATCCTGACATTGTGCAACTCGCTCCAGGAAGGCTCTACAAGATGGTCATGGATCGAGGCACGGGATCCGTCCAGGATACGGTCAAGCTTCCCGATTATGAGGACATGGTGGGTTACCGATTCTTTCAGGACGAACTGTATGGTCTTGAAGAGCCCCTTCATGACATCATGAAATTCTTCAAGGCAGGTGCTCGTAGAACCGAGACGGGGAAGCGGATTCTGGTTCTGGTTGGTCCCGTGTCAAGTGGAAAGTCTACAATCGCTGCGATGCTAAAGCGGGGGTTGGAGGAGGATTCCACGCCCATCTACGCCATCAAGGGGTGCCCCATGCACGAAGAGCCGGTCCACTTGATCCCGAAAAATCAGCGGCCCAAATGGGAGGAGATTCTGGGGGTGAAGGTTGAGGGAGAACTCTGCCCCTTGTGCCGATTTAATCTGCTTGAAAACGAGGAGTATCGAGACAAGGATGGCAACGTGCTATGGGAACAGTTCCCGGTGGTCGAGATTCGGCTGAGTGAACCGGCTCGATGTGGTATCGGGACCTTTCAACCGTCAGATCCGAAAAACCAGGACATAGCTGAGTTGATCGGACGGGTGGACCTGTCAAAAATCACGCAATACGGAGAGACAGATCCGAGAGCCTATAGCCTCGATGGAGAACTGGAAATTGCCAACCGAGGGTTCATGGAGTACGTTGAAATCCTCAAGTGTGATATCAAATTTCACTACACTCTCATCACTGTCGCCCAGGAGCAGGTGCTCAAGGCCCCCGGTTTCCCGCAGATCTACGTCGATGAGGTTATTCTCTCCCATACGAATCAGACGGAGTTTGACAAGTTCAAGTCGATCAAGGAGAACGAGGCCCTTCACGACCGAATGTACCCGATTTTTGTCCCCTATAACCTCAAGATCTCCGAAGAGGAGAAGATCTACAAAAAGATGATCGAGCGGAGCGAATTTCGGGACGTACACCTCGCTCCATATACGCTCAACGTGGTTGCTCAATTTGCTGTTCAGACCCGATTGACGGAGAGTCAGATCTGTCCAAGCCTAATCAAAAAGATGAAGTATTACAACGGAGAACCTGTCGCGGAGAAGGATAAGGACCAGGTCGATCTGATTGAATTGCGCCTGGAGGGAAAGAAAAATGGCGAAGGCATGTCTGGAATCAGCCCACGGTTCGTCGTCAACGCGCTCAATGTGGCTCTCGGGGAAAAGGAAGCTGTCAGGTGTGTGAACCCCTTGGATGCCATTCGGGCACTGCGAGCGAATTTCGAACACCATATTGGGTTCACCGATGAGGAGAGAACACGGTATTTGGGTCTTTTGACCGGGGAAAAGGACAGTGTTCTCAGCGAATACAAGGAAATCGCCAAGAAAGAGGTGAACCGTGC
Source organism: Pseudomonadota bacterium (assembly GCA_011773445.1). Lineage (GTDB taxonomy): Bacteria > Desulfobacterota > BSN033 > WVXP01 > WVXP01 > WVXP01. The sequence goes on from WVXP01000244.1 coordinate 13,889, forward strand.
CTTCCTATTCGCCTACGAAGATCAGGCTCAAGCACTCTTCGACAACTACATGAAAAACGCCACGGCCTTTTGTTTGAAAAAGAAGATTCGAGATCCCGTGACCAATGAGGATCAGGAACCCGACGAGAAGCTTATGCGAAGCATCGAAGAGATGATCGGCGTCTCTGAGAATGCGAAAAAGGAGTTCCGTCAGGGGATTTTCGTTTTCAAGAGCGATGCCGTCGACCAAGGAAAGGAGTTCAGTTTCGATACGTACACACCGCTGCAGGAGGCCATCGAGCGTAAACTGATTGGGGACCTGAAGAATGTGGTGTCTCTCACCATTGCGGACAAGACTCGAAAGGATCCCAAAACGTTGAAGCGGCGCCAGGATGCCCTTGATGCACTCCAGAAGAAAGACTATTGCTCAGTCTGTGCCGAGAATTTGCTTCAGTTTGTAGGGGATGTTCTCAGAAAAGAGGAGTAGCCCAGACGCGC
>WVXP01000244.1:14372-16304 GCA_011773445.1 Pseudomonadota bacterium
GACGCGCTCGGAAATCAAGGACAATGAAGCATGGCCATTAAGAAGCAGGATTGGGGGCTTTCCCAGCGGGGGATCAAAGATGCGGCGCGTCATCGCCAAAAGATCAAAGAGTCCATCCAAAAGAACATCGCTGAAATTATCAGCGACGCCTCCATCATTACTCGTAAGAAGGGACAAATCGTAAAGGTTCCGATTCGAGGCCTCAAGACCTACCGTTTTATTCATAAACAGGAGAGTTCGGGTGGTAGGGGGATCGGTCAGGGAGACGGGAAACCGGGTGATGTTATCGGACGTCAGCCGACTCCAGACCGACGCCCCGGACAGCCCGGTGACCAGCCGGGCATCGATTTTCTCGAAACGGAAATCGACATCGAAGAATTGATCGAGATGATGCTCAAGGATCTCGGTCTTCCTAACCTCAAAAAGAAAGCCCTGACGGAAACGGAAATTCCCAAAGGATGGAGGTTCGAAAGCGTAGAAAAAACGGGCGTCATCGCCCATCTGGACAAGAAACGAACCCTTAAGGAGGCGGTCAAGCGGACATCGGCCTTCGTCGGAGAATTGATGCGGAAGACCGGTAAGCCGGAAGAGGATTGCCGTAAAGCTCTCTCCCTCACGAAGGGCGATTTGCTCGGTGCAGAAAAGATCCTCCGGGAGGGCAGTTTCCCTAAGGAAACCGAATCTCTCATTCCCCTTTTCACGGAAGACCTGAGGTATCGGACCCTGGAAAGGGATGTGGAATTTGAGTCGAATGCTGTCGTCCTCGCCATGATGGATGTCTCCGGAAGCATGGGAACCATGAAGAAGTATCTGGCTCGTTCCTTCTTCTTTTGGCTGGTGGAGTTTCTCAAACAGACCTACAAGCAGGTTCAGATTCGCTTCATCGCTCACACCACAGAGGCCAAGTTGGTGGACGAGCACGAGTTCTTTCATAGAGGAGAAAGCGGAGGGACCTTTTGCCATTCGGCCTATGACTTAGCCGTTCACCTCGTGGAGACGGAGTACAGCCCGGCCCGGTGGAACATCTATCCCTTTCATTTCTCGGATGGAGAAGACTTCGATGCAATGAAAACCGTCGCCTCGGCAAAGAGGCTATTGGATCTGGGGGTTAACATGCTCGGTTACGGAGAAATCCAAGCCGATGCGTACAGCGCCTCCACACTCATGAACACGTTTGAAAAGGAACTGGACCTCGAAAAACATGAAGTCGGCCCGAATGACTATGAGATTCTCACTGGAAAAGATCAAACCAAGCCCTTCATGGGAGCCGTCTTGAAGGACAAAGGTCATGTGTACCTCACCCTGAAAGAATTCCTTAGAAAAGAAAAGGGATTTTAGGGAGAAGCACGTGAAAGCTGAACTGAAACGCCTTACCGAATTTGGTCAGAAAATTCAGGAAATCGGCCGTGAGTTCGGGCTCGATTTCTTTCCCCAGGAGTTCGATGTCATCCCAGCCCAGAAGATGCTCGAAATACTTGCCTATCACTTCCCTGTCAACTTTTCCCATTGGTCATTCGGGCGGGATTATGAACGGGAAAAAACCAAGTACGAGTACGGTTTTGGCATTCCTTATGAGGTTGTCTTGAATTCGGACCCGTCTCGAGCTTATCTCATGAATACAAATCCTCTTCCGGTTCAGATTATGGTCATGGCCCATGTTTATGCCCATAACGATTTTATGAAAAACAATTTNNGAGCGCGTCATCGATTCTGGTCTCAGCATAGACGCCAACATCGATCCCGACTTCTTCATCCGTGAGGAAAGCGAAGAGGAGCAGAAGGAGCGACTGACGGCCCCGTCCGCCAAGCCAGAAACGCGGGGACCATACGATGATCTGATCGGCCGAAAGAAGCAGGATCGGCCTCCTGTGAACCATTACAACAGTAAGACGCCTCTCGAACCTGAGCGAGATGTGCTCCTATACATCATCA
>WVXP01000244.1:16429-16644 GCA_011773445.1 Pseudomonadota bacterium
CCGAACCCATATCTCGTCGGTTTGAGATTCTTTGAGGACATTGAGGACCGCTGGAATAAGGGCAGATTCGGAAAGGAGTGGGAGGAATGTGAAGACCCCAACAAAAAGGAGTCATGGGATCTGGAAATGGGGGAGGGAAGGGAAAAAATTTTCGAGGTGAGACGCCGTTACAGTGACAGATTCTTTATTGAGGAATTTCTGACGGAAAAACTCGT
>WVXP01000285.1 GCA_011773445.1 Pseudomonadota bacterium
CCGGGGCTTTGGAGTGTTTGCTCACGAGAGCCGAGATTACTCTCAGCAAGCTCTCGCTGATAGACCAGGTTATCGTGCCGTTGGTTCATAAGCTCGACGAGCTCTGGTCCTCCGGTTCCCTAAAAATAGTCCATGAACACATGGCATCATCGGTAATCCGGACCTTTCTGGGCGATATCCTCCGTTTTTGTGAAATTCCTCCAACGGCCTCTCCTATCATCATGACAACGCCCGCCGGCCAGCTGCACGAGCTCGGTGCTCTGATAGCCGCTGTGGCTGCGGCCTCAGAGGGCTGGCGTTCAATTTATCTGGGACCTAACTTGCCTGCAGAGGAAATAACTAATGCCGCGGAGCAGACTCAGGCCGCGGCGGTCGGCCTCAGCCTGGTGTACCCGCTAGACGATCCTCGGGTGGTCAGAGAACTCAAAACATTGCGCCGCTATCTCTCCGAGAGGGTCGTTTTGATCGTGGGAGGTCGGGCCGCTGAAGCCTACCCTGAGGCTCTAGAGGCGATTGGGGCAATCCACGTTCAGGACATTCCGAGTTTTCGCGCGAGACTGGAGTCCCTGAGGTCTCCAGAACTGGTGTGACCGACTATCCGGCATAGCGGTCGTCATCACCGGTAATCTTGAGAGAAGTCTTCCCCGAGGAGTTCCCTCAGGAATCTTTTGATCCTCGTTGCTGGGATGGATACTGAGAGGCACCGTGGGTCAAATCCTTCACGAAGCATACCCTTTTTGAGACCGATCAGGTGACCTTGTTTCGAATAGAGCCCTGAGCCGGAGGCCCCCATGGATGTCTCGATATCCTCGAAGCCATCCGTATAGATGAATTGATCATCGATTTCGACAATCATACCGTGAATCACCACGTCTTCCCTTCGTCCGGGATTGCCGACATAGAACACCCGCTCGCCAGCGTCCTCTAATTCATCTATTGTTATTTTCGGCAATTTCTCCGTCTCAACCGCAAGAAGGGCCAAATCATGCTCATCCGATTTTCTTACCACCGTGGCAACCTTGCCGTCGACGAGGATCTCCGAGTCAGGTCTTAAGATGTGGGTATTTGTCAGAACGAGATTTTTCTGAATTATAACTCCAGTGCCTCGATAACTCTCCAGACCAGCTAGCACACCGAGGATTGATTTCCTCGCGGTGTTCCTATTATTTTGAACCAAGACACATCTTCTCTTTGCCAGCCTAATGCATTCCGTCGATACAGTTTCTCCGCTCCTGATATTGTTGGTAATCACCCACACGCCGAGAAAGAGAAAAAGAGGTACCACTGAGAAAAAAGCCACTGCTTTTTTAGTTGGGTTCATTCTCAGGAAGCTCCTCTTGAACATCGTAAAGAGGTGGTCATTCTGCAAATCCCTCGGGGATCCATTGACTCCGAGTTGGCCGTTTTCAATGGAATCCCTAAATGAGGCAAAATGTCAAGGATTAATACGCAAGATGTGTGCCACGCTGGTACTAGTAATTTTTCATTGCCCTCGTACTCTTAGATCTGCGCTCCCTTTTTCGCTGGTACCTTTTCGAAGACATGCCAATGATTCTCTGGCGCTGGATGTATGCACCCAAGTTTTTAGGTAGGCAGGTGGTCCTTTTGTTGGGGCCATTACTGAGCGGTGCGTTGCACGTGTCTCTGCTCGTGATGGTTTTAAAAAGGAGAAGGCAAGAGGATAAGAGTTCGGTACCAGAATGGCAATGGCCCTATCCGTATCAGCCTGAAGGGAACATATGAAGAGGAGTATGATGTTTACCAATCCCGGTATTGATTTGCGATTCAACCGTGGTATGGATCAAGACTCACCCAGTCGTCGGAAACACGCATTCTTTGAGCCTGCCGGAGAAACGCAAACTAAGGTCCAGGCCAATTCCCCGTCAATATGTGTCCACTTAGATTACTCGGGTTCCCAGATCCCATCCTTTGCGGATGACGTCCACAAAGACCCGGATTATCCAATTGAGAGTTAGGCACTCTGATTCCTCAGCTGTCAGTCGGATTCGGTTGGAGGGGTTTCCCCCGGTTTGGCCAGGGTACCAGGGACTCCAAAGCATCTCAGCCGCCGCGAAGCCCGGTCTCCACTCCCTTCGCATCCCTCACAATTCCATGGGCAATCGGATAACCCAAGACCCCCATACCTCGTGACTTATTT
>WVXP01000288.1 GCA_011773445.1 Pseudomonadota bacterium
CGAATAGCCGTGGATTCCCAAATCTCAGTCTTTATACAACGAACCACGGACGACGGACCAGCAGCACCGACTTTTGGTTCAGAGCTTCCCTTCCCACTTTCTGGTGAAATGCTCTGGAAATGATCTCGGCACAAATGGTCTAAAGGAATTCAGACAACAGCCCGTCCCCACCTGTCCTGCCAAAGACGGGCAGAGGGTCACCGCGAGAGGGAGGGATCGAAGGGATAGGAGGGTCCCATCCAGAGATTCAAAACTGTCGTGAAACACGCGAAGGCTACAAACTTCTTGCTTTAAAAACTCAGGAAACTCTAGCCCCTCTCCTCTTTATAAACGTGAGGAAATAAGTTAGGATTGAATGAGGCCTCGATATGAGGGAGTGAGACGGCTCTGTACCGGGTGCTCTCGTCCCTCTTCGGCCGAAGACAGGATATGAGAGCAAGAAGGGGAGGTTTGTCATGAATGTGACCTATTCGATTCGGAATATCATGACCGAGGATATCCTCTGTGTGGAGGCTACAGCGGGTGTTACCGAGGCACTGAATATCATGGTTGAAAAAGACATCGGTTCTGTCGTGGTGACACGAGACAAGAAGATGGTGGGCATCGTGACAGAACGGGATATTTTGAAGAAATGCTGCCCCACGACGGAGTGTACTGCCATGAAGGCTGGAGACATCATGAGTAGCCCTCTCGTGACGATCAATGCTGATGCGGCCATCGGCGAGGCGGCCGATCTCATGGCACAGAAAAGGATCCGAAGGCTTTTGGCGACCGAGGACGGAAAGATCCTAGGGATTCTGACCGAAAGAGATGTGATGCGAGCCACCCTCGATGTTTTCAAGACACTTTCAGACGCTTTCGTCTAAAGTGTCCAAAGCCCTGGCGGAGATGAGATGAAACGAACCGTGGGAGGCTACGCTATTCTCCTCTCTCTCGTTTTCGGGTTCTCCGGTTGTGCCGCGAACTCCCGTTTCATAAAGAGGGTGCGCCATAACGAGGTGGTATTGGGTGTCTGGGCCCGGGGTAAGAGGGCGGAAGAAAAGGGAAATTATCAGCGGGCAAAGGAAAAACACTATGTCGTCAAGCGTTTTGCCACGACCTATTACCTGAAGGAAGCGGCCCCGCAGCGCAATGAATGACTGAGCCGCATACTCGAGGACCGAGGAAAGTGAGGACGCGTGGCTTCAAATCGCCAGCCTCATCTAAGTTCCAGAATCATCTCCCGTTCCGAATCCATCGGGCCAATGAATTTAAACCCACACTTCCGGAAGACATAAACGGCGATAGAATTCGAGGTGAGAACCGTCAGCCACAGCCGTTTGAATCCTCTTTCGCCCGCGAGTTTTGCCACCCATTTGATAAGCTCAGTACCGATTCCCTGGTTCTGAAATTCCGGACGAACAAAAACAAGTAGTTCAGCCATTTCAGAAGAGGGAATGGCTATGGCTGCTGCATGGGCG
>WVXP01000178.1 GCA_011773445.1 Pseudomonadota bacterium
ATTCGCACGCTACGTTCTGAGGGGGTTGGGGCCCCAATACGGTGGCCCCTTCTACCCGGCGCCTAGGCGGAAGTTCCCCTGGTATGCTCGATTCTTGAGACTTGGACTATTGGAAAAACCTGATCATACTGCAATTACCAACCCGCGGCTTGGATTAGTTCACTACCGGAAAAACGGAGGCTTGAATGGCGAACTAAGTGGCGCTGTATTCTGAAAACAACCAGAGTGGGGCGTGGCTGCTCAAGGGGATCAAGCGAGGTTGAGAGGTAGGTGTTCATTCGAAAATTGTCAGTCTTAGGGTGACGCCACGGGCACTGATTTGGAATTCAACGCCGTCAATCACACGAGACCTAGAATAGGGTCAATGAAGAAATCTGTTGGAAGACCCTAACTTCTCAGGAAATCAGTAGCCCAATCGACCCCCAAAGGAGGGATTCAACTCTTTGGTTACACAAGGAAACACAAGGCTTGACGGAATGTAAAATCGTTGAAAAAAAACCAGATAGAATCGTAATAAAATCTCACTTCTGAACTCGACGATACGGGTTGGCAGGTTATTCGTAGTCAAGCGTTACATGGCATTCGCCTACCCACATGAAGCCTCAACTCCGAATAGAAAATCAGCAAGCGTCTGTATGTATTCGTCCGGCTGCTCCAGATGAGCCATATGCGAACTCTGCTCAAAGACCTTTAATTCAGAACCAACTATGCCCCTGTGCAGTGTCTCAGAGCAAGCCGGAGCAATCTCGTCAAAGCGACCAACCGTGATGAGTGTTGGAACCGTAATCTCACCGAGGCGCGCAATGCGATCCCAATTCTTGAGATTTCCGGTCACCATGAATTCGTTAGGGCCGTTCATCGTAGCGTACACCGCGTTACCGTCTAGGTTGTGAAAAGAGCGCATCAGTGAGTCAGGCCATGGGTTTAGCCTGCAAAGATGACGCCGATAGAATTCCATGACTGCACCCTCATATTCGGAATTCTCGAAGTCGCCTGAACTCTCGCAGCGTTTCATGATTTCGCGCATCTCCTTAGGCAATGCCATCTTTAACCTTGAGGCTTCGGTAACGAATTCTTGAACACTTGCTGAGGTGCTGGCAAGAGTCAGACTGATCACCCCTTGAGGCTTCGTGAGCATGTAATCAATGGCCAACCATCCTCCCCATGAGTGTCCCAACAAGTGCACTTTGTCCAACTTCAGCGCCTGTCGTACCTCACCGACCTCTTTGACAAAGCGTCCGATTCTCCACAGTGAGGCTTCGTCGGGCTGAGCTGATTTTCCGCATCCGAGTTGATCGTAGAAGATGACGGGCCGTCCAGTCGAAAGCCGCTCCAACGATTCCATATAGTCGTGCCCTGCGCCGGGACCTCCATGTAGAACCAGCAGAGGCGTCGCACCTGTGCCAACCCACCGGTACCAAACGTCGTAGCCTTCAATCCTCATGGTGCCTTCGTTTGTTTTCATTGTGTTTCACCATCGAGTCCTTTCCCTCCAAAACGGGATGTGCGGGGACAATTCTCAACGCTATTCACACATGGGAAAGAATACTGACATGGTGAAGATAGGATTAGGAGGGCCCTGCACTTGGTATCCATTGCTCTGAGCCTCGTGACGTCATAACAGGCACAATTCTTCAAGAAACTAATGTACAATAGACTCACAAAGGATGTCCAATATGATGCATACCTGTATTTGGATTACGACCCAAATCAGGTGAGCAAGTCTATCCCTCCAAAACTGCAAGTAGGCTCATACGAAGCTGAAAGAAAAAGGCGGCCATCTGTAATGTAGAGCCGTGTGATAGGGTAATACCCGTCGGCGAAGACCTTTCCCGTATTATGACAGCCAAGGGGTCATCTCAAGAGGTGACACGAGGCGCTGTGTTCTTTCCCGATCGTCGCTTTCGCCGGTTCGACCCTTCGGCAGGTCTCCTGCACCAATGGGCAGCGTGTGTGAAAATGGCAGCCTGGGGGTGGAGTTAAAGCGCTCGGCATCTCTCCGCTGATCAAAAAGCGCTTCCTCTTACGGTCAAGGTCTATGGCGGGGATTGCAGCCAAGAGGGTTTGGGTGTAGGGATGGGCCGGATTATCGTAGACCTCGTCAACGGGGCCGATCTCGACAACACGTCCCAGATACATGATAGCGATACGATGGCTCACATGTTTGATCACGCTCAGGTCGTGAGAGATGAAGAGATAGGTGAGCTTCATATCTCTTTGTAGGTCGGCCAGGAGGTTGAGGATCTGGGCCTGAACCGAAACGTCGAGGGCGGACGTTGGCTCATCGAGCACCAGGAACCTCGGGCTCAGGGCTATAGCACGGGCGATGTTAATCCGTTGGCGTTGGCCTCCGCTCAACTCATGGGGATATCGCCAGAGATGCTGTGGGGCCATTCCGACCATCTCGAGGAGAGCAGCAACGCGATCCCTTAGGGCCTGTCCTTTCAGTCGACCGTGGGCCACAAAAGGTTCCGCTACGATGTCCTTGATTGACATGCGAGGGTCGAGCGATGAGATCGGGTCTTGCATGACCACCTGCATGTTCGTTCTCCTTTCGTCCATCTCCCGCGGAGAGAGGCTGAGCAAATCATCCCCGGAAAAGATCACCAGGCCTGCTGTGGGTTCGACGAGTCGAAGGATGGCTCTCCCGACGGTCGTCTTGCCACACCCTGATTCACCCACCAGTCCCAGGGTTTCCCCTTCGTCGATGGAGAAAGTGACTCGGTCTACGGCACGTAAGCTTCCAGCAACTCTTCTAAACACCCCTTCGCGAATAGGGAAATCCTTTACGAGGTTATTAACCTGCAGAAGAGTAGGCAGGTTATGTGACATCAATCAGTCTCCTTGGTCGTATCGGAAACAGCTAACCCAATGCTCGGCTTCCACACTGGTCGGTGACGGTTTCTCAACCTTGCAGGGGCTATCAGCGAGGGAGCAACGCGGATGGAATCGGCAGCCGGAAGGGGGATTGATTAGGCTCGGGACCGTGCCTGAGATGACGGGAAGACGGTCAATCCTTTCAACTAATTTGGGAATGGCTTGCAGAAGGCTACGGGTGTACGGGTGTCGCGGGTTTTCAAACAAAACTCTCGTCTTCGAGGATTCAACGATCACTCCTGCGTACATTACGGCCACCCGGTCGCAGATCTCTGCAACGACTCCCAGATCATGAGTGATGAAGATGACGGCTGTCCTGAATCGTTGCACGAGCCCTTTCATGAGTTGGAGGATTTGAGCTTGAACCGTCACATCCAGAGCGGTCGTTGGCTCGTCAGCAACGAGAAGAGCCGGGTTGGAAGAGAGTTTGGCAGCGATCATGACGCGTTGGTTCATCCCCCCGCTGAGTTCGTGGGGATACTTCTTGCTCACGCGATCCGGATCCGGAATTCCGACCAGGTGGAACATCTCTACGGCCTTCTGCATACCCTCGCGCTTGCTCACCTGCTTGTGGATCCGGATGATCTCAGCAGTCTGTTCTCCCACAGGGAACACCGGATTCAAGGCAGTGGCTGGTTCCTGGAAGATCATGGCGATTTTTTTCCCACGAATTGCACGCATCTCCTCCTTGTCGAGTTTCAGGAGATCTACCCCATCGAACCAGATCTCTGCAGCTTCTACTTTGCCGGGTGGACAGGGGATGAGCCCCAAAATGGAAAGGGCGGTCACCGATTTGCCACAACCAGTCTCCCCCACTAGACCCAACGTCTCAGCACGCTTGAGCTCAAGGCTGATGCCGTCCAGCGCTTTCACTGTCCCCTCGAACGTATAGAAGTGGGTGTATAGGTCCTTGACGCGAAGCAATAGGTCGCCCATCTTGGTTCCTAGGTGCTTTTAGCGGCGAAGGCGTGGGTCCAAAACGTCTCGTAAACCATCGCCGAGCAGGTTGAATCCCAACACCGTGATCATGATGGCCAAACCAGGGGAGGTCGCGTACCACCATGAGTCTGGCAGGTAGCGACGCCCGATGGCAATCATCAACCCCCATTCGGCCACGGGAGGTTTGGCTCCTAGACCGACAAAGCTTAAGGCGGCCGTCCATAGGATGGCGTACCCCACATCCAAGGATGCCTGGACAGTCACAGGTGCCAGACTATTGGGGATCAGGTGCCGGAAAACGATTCTTCGTTTGCTCACGGCCAGAGCTCGCGCTACTTCGATAAAGGGTTGTTCCCGGAGTGAGAGTGTTTGTCCCCGTACGATTCGCGTGTACCAGGGCCACCATGTGACAGAGATGGCGATAATGGCGTTGATCAAATTCGGTCCAAGGGCGGCCGAGATCGCCATGGCTAGCACCAGCGGTGGAAAGGAGAGGAAGATGTCCGTGACCCGCATGATTACCTCATCCAGTCTGCCACCGCTCAAGCCGGCAATTGCGCCCAGTGGGACCCCCACCATGACCGCCAGGCCTGTCACGTAAATGCCGATCATCAAGGAAAGCCGTGTGCCGAATACGATGCGGCTCAACATGTCACGGCCGAAATCGTCCGTTCCCAACCAGTGTCCTTTCTGCGGGGCTAAAAGTTTCTTGTCAGGGTGCATGTCGTAGAAGGCGTCGCCGGGATAGGGCGCGATGTAGGGAGCGAACACGGCGAGACAGACGAGGGTGAGGATGATCCCGATTCCCGCCAGAGAAAGAGGACTGCGCCGCAACTGGTGTAGGATGAAACGCAGCTCCCGTAACTGATGAGCGTGGGTGTCTCTAAAACTATTCAGGGAGGACCGCCTCCTTATCAAAACTTCAATGAGCCTCATCACATCACCCGTATCGAATGCGCGGGTCGAGGACGGCGTAAAGAATGTCGACGATCAGATTGACGGTAACGAAGATGACGGCTACGAGCATGGTCACCCCCATGATGGCCGGAAAGTCGAGAGAGGCCATCGAACCCACAGCATAAAACCCGAGCCCCGGCCAGCTATAGATTATCTCGACGAGGAAATCGCCTCCCAGAAGCAATCCGTAGGTCAGGCCAGCAATGGTGACAGTCGGAATGAGTGCATTCCTTAAGGCATACCGGTAGAAGATCGTCTTCTCAGGAAGACCGTCAGCCATGGCATTGCGAATGTAATCTTGCCTGAGAATCTCCAACATGCTTGACCGAGACATCCGTGTCAGAGTGGCCAGCAGGAAGTAGACGAGCGTCGTGGTGGGGAGAATGATGTGAAGGACGGCGCTCTTGAATGCTGGCCAGTTGCCGGTTATAAGCGTGTCGATCAGGTAGAGACCACTCATGTGACGGATGGGGTGAAGCAAAGTAACCAACGGGTCAATTCGGCCTCCTACCGGCAAGAGCTTGAAATAGCTGCTCAGAAGGAGTTGCAAAAGAAGACCGAGCCAGAATAATGGCATGGCCACCCCGGAAAGAGAGAACAGACGGGTGGCATGGTCGGCAGCCCTGTCCTTGTGGGTGGCCGAGAATACACCCAGAGGAATGCCTATGATCAGAGTAATCAGCATGGCCAGGGAGGTTAGTTCGAAAGTGGCAGGGAAATAGTTCTTCAGGTCTTCGATCACGGGGTTTCGGCTGTGGATTGAGATGCCGAAGTCGCCCGAGAGTACCTTTCGTATGTAGATGCCATACTGAAGGTGCAGAGGCCTGTCGAGACCTAGCTCGCTCTCGATCTGGCGAATCGTCTCCTCTGTAGCATGGGGACCTCCAATCAGGCGGGCAGGGGAACTGGGGACCACGTGAGTAATGAAGAACATGACCACTGAGACACCCAGCAGAACGGGGACCAGCATGATGAGTCGCCTCAAGATAAAGTACCGGAGCTTCATGAAGTTAGCCGTCCGGCCACTCGTGCAGCCGTCAGTTGAGATTGAGATCTCTTTCCTTTATCATAAAAGATCTTACAGGTGGCCCCTAAGCTGGCGCCGTCCTCGGTCCTACCAGATCTGGTGTATCGTTCTATAGAGGCCTGTCCCCGGCTCTCAGGGTTTCGTTCGACCCATCAAAGCATTCTCTCGCGAGAGAGGGGAGACAAAGACCCCGAGGGGAGAGTTTAAACGGTTGTGTGAGCGGATTATCGCTGAATCGAAATTATGTCCGCGAGAAAGGCCTACCGGCTTCTCTCGCGGACCGGAAGCGACTTATCTTCGAGCGATCTGTCGTATTTCGCCAGACTCATGAGGCCTAATTGGGCCTACTGTTCCAAGTACATGTTATAGAAGTTGAAGATGTTCGAGTACAGAGGATGGAACTGGAAACCCTTGACTTCCTTTCTCATAGCAACGCGGTAGCTGATGTCGGCCAAGAAAAGGGCCGGGGCTTCCTCAATGATGATCTCCTGGGCTTTCTTGTAAAGCGCGATTTGTTTGTCTGGGTCATGGGTTTGACGAGCCTCATCAAGAACCTTGTCCAGTTCGGCATTGGACAGAAGGGTACTCAGAAAGACGCCTGACGAATGAAAGAAGTTATCCAGCCACGTGCTTGGATGGTCGAAGTCGGGGTACCAGTCGGTCGAGAAAGCCTCTGTCCGCTCCTCTGCCGTTCCGGTTCCCATGGTGATGAAGGGGTCGAGGACCATCGGTTGTAACTCGACGCGGATATCAATGTCGGCCATGTTACTCTGAAATAGTTCAGCCTGTTTCCGCAAATGTTCCCCTCCCTCACTGAAGTAGGCGTAGGTCATCGAGAATCCCTCTGGGTAGCCTGCCTTTTGCAAATACTCACGAGCCAATTTGAGGTCCCGCTTATACATGGGTACGGATTCGTCAAAGGCCCACTGAATGCGCGGCAGGGGACCACGCTGCCGGCGGGCATGCCCACCGTAGATCACCTTGACCACACTGTCGTAGTCAAGAGCGCATGAGATAGCTTTCCGCACGAGCTTGTTCGATGTGGGTTCCTTTTGGCAGTTCAGGATGACGTACATGATGTTCAGGGCCTCGGGACTTTCCACGACGTTCACGGCAGGAGAGTCGGTAAGCTTCTCCAGCATTTCCAGGGTCAGATTATTCGCGATATCGACCTCGCCCTTTTCTAGCATCAACTTTTGGGTTGCAGGTTCCGTAACGAAGCGGATGATAACGCGGTCAAGGTGGTTGCCGGTCCATCCCCCCCAGTAGCCATCAAATCTCTCCAAACGAACCATCTGGCCCTTGACCCAGTCCTGGAGGACATACGGGCCTGTGCCGACCATGTGGTCCTGCATCCATCTCTCAGCATGGGGGTCATCCTCCTTGACGTGTTCTTTAACAGCAGTGGGACTGACGATCAGAGACCCGTATGCAGCCCCCATGACGCCCAGGAAAGGTGCGTAGGGTTCCGAGAGCATGAATCGGACGGTGTGTTCGTCCACGACTTCGATCTCTTTGACCGGTCCGTAAAACCAGGCAGGACCTTTGTTCACGGCCATCACTCGGTCGATGGAAAACTTGACCGCTTCAGCGTTGAAAGGAGTTCCGTCGTGAAACTTAACCCCCTTCCTGAGGTGGAAAGTCCAGATTGTACCATCTTCATTGGACTCCCACTTGGTCGCCAAAACAGGCTCGAATCCGCCCCCAACTCGCTTTGCACGCACTAACGTCTCATAGCTTCCTGAGTTGTAAATGGTGGACCAAGGATCATAAGCGACTGCTGGGTCAAGGCTCTGAGGCAACGCAGAATTGGCTACGATGAGACTTTTCGCCCGAAGATCCTGTGCCCCTGCAGAATCAGTCCCTACCGGCGCCAGAGCCACGACCAGTAGGAAAAACGTAAGATACAGAATACCCCCCTTTTTCATGGTTCTCCTCCTTTTGAAACATAAGAATTCCTATCTTGGGTAGAATTAGTGTAAATGTGGAGGCAGCTGAGTGTCAAGGAAAATCCGACAGTCATGGAGATTCCTCTACGCAAGATCAGGCTCCTTCTGTTTTGGATGTCTTATCAAGTTTTGCTCTGGCGAGGGTAAACTCACAATACTGATTTGGTGAGACAGAGCTGTGAGGGGAAGTTGAACACCTGACCTGGCCCCGAAAACGGGTCCAGCGTCGACGTCAGTTTCTGAGTTGAAGTTGAATTTGTGAGGAGGCCAGGGCAAGTTTCGATCATTGCTACACATGTTGGCTTTATCACCCCTCAAATAAGCTCAGATACTCATTTCAGATCCTGAGTCCCAGCGCTTCGATTCTGACGGAGATGCAATCGCCGCTTCTCGTCGACGCCTGAAACTGTTTACTTCCAGTGCAAATAAGCAGGACTGCAAAATATCTGACAAGGGTAAGCATTAAGATGGGTTGGAGACTTATGGGATGAGATAGCAAGATTTGATCGGTCCTTTTTGCTAATTATCTCTGTCAACAGCTTCTAGAGTCTTTCATCTTTGGACGGCTGTAACTTCCATGTTGTGACAGAGACCTAGGGAGTGGTTTTCCCCCTGAGTAAGGTCACCCTAGGAGCGCTGGTTTCGGGATTCTGATCGACAAGGACAGGCGTTTGATAGACTGCCTCGATGTTGGCCTTTGTTATGACCTCGTCTGGCTTTCCTAACGCAAATACCCTCCCCTGATTAAGAAGAACAATGTTTTTGCAGAACTCTGAGGCTAGGTTGATATCGTGGCTCACAGTAATCACGGTAATCCCGTTCTCAATATTGAGGGTGGTCATCAAATCGTAGAAGATCACTTGGTGGCGGATGTCAAGATTGGCCGTAGGTTCATCAAAAAGAATCAAATCGGTTTCCTGGGCCAACGCACGGGCAATGAAAACCATCTGCTTTTCGCCACCGCTGAGTTCGTTGAAGGACCTGTGAGCGACGTGAAATGTATCGGTTAGCTCCATTGCCTTTCGAGCGATTTCAAAATCTCCCTTCCTTTCAAACTGAAGACCTTTCAAATGGGGAGACCGCCCCATCAAGACGATCTCAAGGGAAACAAAGGGGAAATTGATCTGGGTTTCCTGCGAGACGACCGCAATCTTTTTCGATATTTCTTTTCGGGTCATCTGCGTTAAGTCTTTCCCCTCGATGAGAACCCGGCCCCTCTGAGGTGTCATCAATCGATAGAGAAGCTTTAGAAGGGTGGTCTTGCCGGTCCCGTTAGGGCCGACGATGCCCAAAAAGTCACCTTTTTGAACACTGAAGGCGAGGTCGCGCAGAACCCAATCGCCATCGTATCGGAATGATAGGTCTTCGGCTTGAATCATGATAAGGCAGTAATCAGGAGTCAGAATTCACATACTCCGAGTCTTTAGGAGATAGATGAAGAATGGTGCCCCAAAAGCGGCTGTAACCACGCCAACTGGCAGTTCCATGGGAGCCAAAATGGACCGAGCGAGGGTGTCACAAATCACGAGGAACCCCGCCCCCCACAGAGCAGCGGCAGGGATTAGGAGTCTGTGGTCAGACCCCAGGATCAGCCGGATCATGTGGGGAATCATGAGACCTACAAACCCGATCAACCCACAGACCGAGACGGCAGCGGCTGTAATCAGAGAAGCCAAGGCATAGGCGTACTTCTTGACTCGCTCCACGTCGACTCCAAGTTGTGAGGCCTCGTCTTCTCCCGCCACGATCAGATTTAAGCGCCGAGCAAGGAAGTAAGCCAAGAGGGCTCCCGTGAGCACATAGGGGGAGGCTAATGTCAATCCTCGATAGTCGGCGAAACTAAAGTCACCCATCAGCCAGAAAATGATGCTGTGAAGGGCTTCCGTTTTTGAAATAGAAATCAGGAACATGAGAACTGCACCGAAAAAGGCGTTAATAATGACTCCAGCCAAAAGCAGTGTATTCGTGTGGACTCTTCGGCCCATTCTACCCACATTAAAAACGATCAATACCGTTCCGATGGCTCCCAAGAAGGAAGCCAGAGGGAGTCCCAAAGACGTTGCTGCCAACCCCAGCATCATAGCCAGAACCGCTCCAACGGCTGAACCGCTCGAGACGCCGAGTATGTAAGGATCGGCCAGGGGATTCCTCAGAAGGGCTTGAAATATAGATCCCGCCACCGAGAGGGCGCCTCCAACAACAGCTGCCAAGAGGATTCTGGGAAGCCGGATCGAGAGAATGATCGTGAAGTAACCCTGTCCACCGCCTGGGTCGCCATCCCTCAGACCCGAAACAAGAGCCCTGAACACATCGGACAGCCCGATGCGGACCGTGCCGAAAGAAAGACAGATCAACATGATCAGCAGTAGAGCAAATAGAAGTATGACATTTACGGCGAGAAATTTTCTCAGGGTGGCAATCATCTCAGCTTACTACTCGCGTCCAGGTTTGCAGTAGCCTAATTATGGTAACATTTATCCACCAAAGAGATACGGAGTGGATAGAGGTTCTTCTCTTTTGGCGATCGAGAGACTGGGACGGGCAAAAAACGGTCCCGGCGAACAAGAAACAATGGGCTACGCCCGGTCGGGTTGGTGTTTTCCGTTTGTCGCGGTGTCCCGACAAACGGAAAACGTGCGTCTCTGCGTTTCTGTGGTAGATACATGGTCTATTTTTTGAAAGCTTCCGGATGTAACATATGGGCCATTTGTTCTAGGCCCTCGACAATTCTCGGAGAGGGCCGGTCGATGAGATCCGAATCGATCATGTACAGCCTGTTGTTCTTCACGGCCGGAAGGACGGTCCATTTCTTCCAATCGTCAAGCCAGCGAGAGTGATCGCCCTCCCTATACATGGAGCTGATGATGATCACTTCGGGAGCCTTGAGAATGACTTCCTCTAGGTTGTAACTCGGGTAGGGGATTTTCGCATCCCGAGCTATGTTTTCGCCTCCAGCCATTGTAATGAGATCATTGGCAAAGCTCCCATTCGAGACCGTGAAGAGGGGACCTTTGCCAATCTGAAGGAATACAGTGGGCTTTTTGCGTCCCTCGACGCGTCGGCGAACCTCTTGTATTCGAAGCTTCATTTGTGCGACTGTCTGACTTGCGCTCTCCTCTCTTCCGACGACCCTCCCAATGAGATGAATCGTCTCAAGAATGTCGGGAAAGTTTTCTGGATAGACGACGAACACGGGAAGACCCATGCGCCAGAGCTTTTCAACCTGAATTCTTGAGTTGCCCGCGCCCGTACCGATAACGAGATCAGGTTGAAGGTCGATGACAGCCTCAGTGTTGATAGCAACATAGGACCCAACTTTGGGTTTCCCTTTGGCTGCCGATGGAAAATCGCTAAAACGGGTCACGCCAGCAATCTCTCCGTCAAGGCCCAGAACAAAGAGGGTTTCCGTAATATCTGGAGCGAGAGAAACGATCCTTTTTGGAGGATAGGAAACCCTCACAGATCTGCCTATAGCGTCCCTAAAGGTGCGTTCCTCAGGATGGACAAGAGTCGGCGCAGCCAGAAAAACTCCCAAAAGCGAGTACACCGATGCCAGCCTGATGAGAATTGTTGGAATTCGAAAACGGATCCTAGCCACTCAAATCCTTGCCTAGTCTGAAAACCAAGGGAACCTTGACTTTCATTGTCAGAGGCTTCCCCATTCTTGTTCCAGGCTTGAATCGCCACTTCTGGACGGCTTTCAGGGCAGAACGGTCCAGGATGACATAGCCTGATGATTCGAAAATCTCAACCTCACCCACCGAACCGTCGAGCAAAACCTCTACCAAGAGGGTGACGGTTCCCTCTTGCCCCCTCAGGACTGCCAGCTTCGGGTATAGGGGTTTTGGATTTACGGCGTAATCAGGAACGGCCTCTATAATTTGATCGTCAGGGCGACTCGGCCCTTGGGTTTCATGGGAAATCCGAGAACCAAGTTCCCCTTCGTGTAGAGGCTTTGTTGACATGCGAAGTTGCTGCGGTGGGGTAACAAGATTGCCATCTGTAGCCTCCCTGAGGGGAGGCTGGGAGGTGTCGTCCATCCATTCGATAGGCCGTAAAATCCCGAAAGAAGGCGCATCGCTATCTAGGACGGGCTCTTGCTTGAGAGCGGCCAGGGGAGCCCTCAGACTCGCGAGGGACTGGCTGCTCGGGCTGGTATCCTTGACGATCACCCGGGCATTCCAGACCGGTTTTGGAGCGGGAAGGTGCTCAAGAAGCGGGGGCCTCCGGACGACTTCGCGGCTCTCGAGCGCCTTCTCAGGTGTTTTGACCTTTTCCGTGACTCCCCTTGCCGCCATGTTGTCTGTTTTTGCAAATACGGGTCGAACAGGAGAGCGGGGAGGTATCCGGCTCGGAGCGATTCGGCGAGTCTTTTGAGAGGCTTTTTTGCCAGAGTCTTCGCGATGGGTGTAAATCGTCATGATTGAGAGATCAAGCGTTTTACGGATAGATCTGGCACGGGTAGAGTCCTCCTGAATGCGGGGGCCCAACCACAGTAGCGTGCCGTGGAACAAAATGGAGAATACGATGCCTAAAACGATGTCACGGTGCATCAGGGTTTTCTCGTGTTGCCAAGGAAACGCTTCTCAATCCTGCCGTTCTGACTTTATCCAGAACATCGATGATCATTTGATAACGGACAGTTTGATCCGCATTGATAAACACCGGCTGATCGGGATCTTCCTCTGTTCTTGCTTTGAGATTATCCAGGAGAGTTGAAAGGGACATCTCTTGTTTGTTCAAGAATATTCTCTCATCCTCGGTTATGCTGATCGAGATATAATCGCGCCTCTCGATCTGTCCTGTCTGAGAAGCAGGGAGATTTACTTGAATTCCGCGATGGACTGTCATGGAGAGCATGGAATAGATAAAGAATACCAGAAGGAGAAACATGCAATCGATAAGAGGGATGATCTCGATTCGGGCGCGTTTCTGTGACTTTTGGTTAAGTCGCATATTAGGTGCTCTCCTAAGCTTCTGCCCCCCCTTCCAGGTTCTGACCTTTTTCAAAGGTGATTTCTAGGCTGCTCGCGAATTTCTCCATCTCCTTTGAGAAATAATCGATCCGAGACAAAAAGTAATTGTATGGAATCAGGGTGACAATAGCCACCGCCAGCCCCGTTGCCGTGGTGATCAATGCCTGTGCGATTCCTTTTGTGACCACTTGGGGCTGTGCAATCTGGGCAAGTCCGAGGATATCGAAGGAGTTGATGATACCCAAAACTGTGCCGAAGATGCCGAGAAGGGGAGCTACGGTGATGATCGTATCGAGGATGTTGAGATACCGCTTCATCCTTTTAAGTCCCTCATCTGCGCCCATTTCAAGAGCTCGCGGCAGGGAGTAGTTTCGGTGAGCAATTCCGTTGGTGAGCATTCTGACAATATAATCTCTCGACCCTTTCCCAGCCTCATAGGCGACATCGTATGCACCTCGCTCGGCAAGCTCGAGTATCCTAAAGACAAGGTCCCTATCACTCCGACGAGTCATGCGAAGCCAGAAGATAGCGCGCTCAATAATAATGGCCACAGATACAATGGAACACAGGAGAAGGGGATACATGATCGGTCCCCCCCTCGCGACGAGGTTCAACATGGCATTTTCCAACAAAAAAGCCGGTCCCCAAAGGGCAACCGGATCAACAGGTTATGAGACTCTTCACCGTCTCACCCCTCGGAGACAATTGTGAAGCATGTCCAGGCAGGTCTTCTGGCTCTCCCGATTCTTCAGGTCGCCTTCCCACTCCGCCCTCAGCGGAGCAGTGGCTTCAATCCCCAGTGAGCAGTCTTAGCAGTGAAGAGAATTCTTTTCTCCCCTCCTCCGAAACGGGGCGGGATCACAGCGGCGGGGCCGCGACGGATTCTCACCGTCTTCCCTCTTCGGCTCCGAAGGAGCCACCTGGACACAACTCATTATTTTTCCAAGCAATTCATAATAAACAAGTCTGAAGAACCTGTCAAGACTTCTGGGATCTGGAGTACCAGATGGGTATGGAGTTTCCTCAGTTTTGTGGATATTCATGCCCCTGAGGGACGTTTGAGGAAGCGTTTATGCAAATAGGTCTGGCATTCTCAGGCTGTCTTTGTAGCTCACGAGTGCACCCATGTTACGGACACAAGGCTAAAGGGGAAGGTTAAAGGTTAATCGATTTGCACTCCTCATTCTGACTTCTGACTTTTGACTTCTGAACCCCTCTTGAGGGTTGCTTCGATGAGGTCAAGGAGGCGCTGGGGTGAGATTGGCTTCGGGAGAAATAGATTGGCGCCAGTTTCTAATCCCCGTTTCTGGTCCTCTTCGATGCTTTTCGCGGTAAGCATAACGATGGGAATTTCTGCATATTCTTCCATCGTCCGGACCTTCTGACAGAGTTGATATCCGTCCATTCCGGGCATGATAATGTCGATGATGATGAGATCGAAGCGGTTTTTTTCGAACTTTTCCAGGGCCTGAGGTCCACCGGGGGCTGTGATGACTTCCCATCCCTTGGGTGAGAAAAGCTCGACCAAGGCGGCAAGAACCAGTTCATCGTCGTCAACGACGAGAATTCGTTTTGCCATGTTTACCTCCTTGAAATCCAGGTAGGAAAATCGTTAAAGTTGTTCCCTCCCTTTCCCGACTCTCAACCTCGATGCGCCCGCCATGGTTCTCTATGATGCCATAACATATAGACAGACCGAGCCCCATCCCCTTCTTGACATCCTTGGTTGTGAAAAATGGTTCATAGACTTTTTCAATGACGTCTTTGGGGATCCCTCTTCCCGAATCCGTAAATGTGATCCGCACTTCCGGCTGATCCTTTGTCCCTGCGAGATCGGTTTGAATGGTCAGCTCCCTCCGTCGTTCTTGGGCCGCCATGGCGTCGCGAGCATTAGAAATGAGGTTGAGGAATACCTGTTCCAACTGATTCGGGTCCCCAAGGACCCTTGGTAGATTCGGGGTCAACTTCTTGATCGTAGAGATGTTGTCGTTGAGAAGTTGCTGCTCAATGATCATAAGGGCATTCTGGATAGAAACATGAATATCGGGAGGTTCAGGCTTTGCTTGAGTTTGGCGGGAGAATTCCCTGAGGTGGTTGATAATTTTTCCCATCCGTCGATTACATTCCTGGACGAGCTCAACCCGGGTTTTATTGGGGTTGGTCTTCTGGAGGCTCTCATGGATGACGTGAAGAATGGTATCTGAAGCCATCAAGGGATTGTTAAGCTCGTGAGCAACGCCGGAGACCAGATCTCCTAGGGCTCTCATTTTTGCCGCCTGGATGAGGTATGCTTGAGTCCTTCTCAATTCGCTGTCGAGCTTTTTCCTCTCCGTAACATCTCGGATGATGCCTTCCTAGCCGATGGGTTTGCCCCGGGAATCGCGGATGAGATTGGATGTGATTAGGACAAATACCTCGGTACTGTCTTTCTTTTTAAGCCTTTGTTCAAATTCCTTGACAAAGCCCTCCTTTTCGATCTCCCTCTTCATTTTCGTACGGTCTTCAGGATTTACGTAAAGGTCACGGGGGATGTTAATATTCAAAAGTTCTTCTTTGTTCTCATAGCCGAACATTTCGACAGCGGACTGATTCACGTCCAGGAAACTGCCTTCTACTGTAGAGATGTAGATCCCGTCTTTTGAACCTTCGAAGAGCCTGCGATACCTGGCCTCCGATTCCATCAACTTGGCCGTTCTCTCGGCCACAAGGTGCTCGAGGTGTTCCGCGCTATCCTCAATGTGACGGGCCATGATAGTCAGTATACTATAACTGGTGAAAAAATCCTTCATTTGGGGTAGGAAACTCGGAGGGAGGTGGAACAGTCCCTGGGAATCATTGAGTGGGAAATGCTGAGTCTTCGCAATGAACTGCTGTTGCTGAGGAGGATGAAAGAAGCGGGATGCGATTGAATTTGGGAGTCTCGCCTTAGTTCATCTTAGACATCCGAAAGGGTTTCGATGCTGACTGGCCTGGTTAATGGAGACCCCGCCACTTCGTTGTAGGACCGGGGCGGGGTCTCCGTTCTCTATTCTCTCGCAATGCTTCACTACGACTCCGCTAACTGAAGTTCTTCACTCTCGCCATACCGTTCGTGAGGCTCCTCTTCCTCGAATCCCTCTACATGGACTCTCTCACCTTTGTACTTGGTGAGGCCAGTACCGGCAGGAATCAAGCGTCCCATGATCACGTTCTCTTTGAGGCCTCTGAGATGGTCAGTCTTCCCGGCGACGGCTGCCTGGGTGAGAACCTTAGTCGTTTCCTGGAAGGACGCGGCAGATATGAAGCTTTCGGTAATGAGCGAGGCCTTTGTAATTCCCAAAAATAGTGGTTCGGCAATGGCCGGCTTCCCACCCTGGGCAAGAACCCGTGCATTTTCCTCTTCGAAGACGGTTTTCTCGACTTGATCGTCCACCAGAAAGCTGGTATCGCCGACTTCTTTGACTCGGACCCTTTTCAGCATCTGGCGGACAATGACCTCAATGTGCTTGTCATTGATCCTGACCCCCTGGAGTTTATAGACCTCCTGGATTTCATCGACAAGATACTTCGCCAACTCCTTGTCTCCCAGGACCCGAAGAATATCATGGGGGTTGGCCGGACCGTCCATGAGAGGCTCGCCAGCCCTCATGACATCTCCTTCGTGAACACTGATATGCTTGTCCCTCGAGAACGAATACTCTCGAGGTTCTCCCACCTCTGGGGTGATGATAACCTTCCGCTTTCCCTTCACATCCTTGCCGAATGAAACTGTTCCATTAATCTCACTGATGATGGCGAACTCCTTGGGTCTGCGTGCTTCGAAGAGTTCAGCCACGCGAGGGAGACCGCCCGTGATGTCCTTTGTTTTTGTCGTTTCCCTGGGAATCTTGACGAGGACGTCACCTGCTTCGACCATGTCTCCCTCTGTCACGAGGATATTCGATCCGACAGAAAGAAGGTATCTGGCAGCTGAAGCCGAATCCGGTATTTGGAGCGTCCGCCCCCTCTCGTCTTTGATGGAGATTCTTGGGCGAAGGTTGGGATCTTTCGGTTCTGTGATCACTTTCCGCGACAGACCTGTGAAGTCATCGACCTTCTCCTGCATCGTTACCCCTTCAATGATGTCCCCGAACTTCACACGTCCCGCCACCTCCGTCATAATCGGTATGGAGTAAGGATCCCATTCGGCTAACAATTGACCTTCTTTGATCTTTTGGCCATCTTTCTTTATTTTCAGCTTCGCGCCGTAGATGACCGAGTAACGCCGTCTCTCCCGATCGTCTTCATCGAGAATGGCGATCTCCCCATTTCGGTTCATGACGATGAGATCTCCATCCCTATTTTGTACGGTTTTCAGGTTTTCAAATTTTACCTTCCCGGAAATCCTCGACTCCAAAGCTGTCTGTTCAGCGCGACGGCTGGCAGTCCCACCAATGTGGAATGTTCTCATCGTTAGCTGAGTCCCGGGTTCTCCGATGGATTGGGCAGCAATAATACCGATGGCCTCACCCACATTAACCAAACGGCCTCTGGCAAGATCCCTTCCATAACAAAGGGCACAGACACCGCGTCTCGATTTGCAAGTCAAAACAGACCGAATCTTGACCCGATCGATACCCGCATCAAGAATCCGCGTTGCCACTTCCTCATCGATCTCTTCATTGCTCCTCATCAAGACCTCGTCCGTGAACGGGTCTTTGATATCTTCGAGTGCGACACGGCCGAGAATTCGACCCGCCAGGGTTTCAATGATTTCTCCACCTTCCATCAAGGCTGTAGCTTCGATGCCATCGAGGGTCTCACAGTCAAATTCAGAGATAATGACGTCTTGGGCCACGTCCACCAATCGCCGGGTGAGATAGCCGGAATTGGCTGTTTTTAGGGCCGTGTCCGCCAATCCCTTCCTGGCACCATGGGTTGATATGAAATACTGTAAAACGGTCAACCCCTCCCTGAAATTTGCAGTGATCGGCGTCTCGATAATCTCTCCTGAGGGCTTTGCCATGAGACCCCTCATCCCTGCCAACTGCCTGATTTGTTGTGCACTTCCCCTAGCTCCAGAGTCGGCCATGATGAAAATCGGATTCATACTTGGCACGCGAAGCTTTTTATTTTCCTTGGTCATCAACTGCTCTGTTCCCAGTTCTCCGAGCATCACATCAGCGATTTTCTCCGTCACCTGGGACCAGATGT